>CAZKAF010000001.1:0-313639 GCA_964550955.1 uncultured Candidatus Saccharibacteria bacterium | reverse complement strand
GTCGAAATTAAGACCAAGATAGACGACGGTCAGACGGGTCTCAGTGCTGTTCTTGTATCAGCAACAGCTCTTCAGCAAGAAATTGATGTTGTTAAGGGCCAATCTACTGGTCTGTATTTGGCAATACAAAAATTAAGAGATGAATCAAGCACGCACGCGGCACAGATAGTGAAGTTAAGAGAAGAGGCAGAAATTGATACGGGTAAGATTAAGGATAATGAAAAAATAAGCCAAGATTCCAAGGACAAAATTCTGGAATTTTATGAGATCGCGACAGGTGCCAGCTTGGCCGGTTCGTTTGATACAAGAAAAAAAGAACTAGCAGATTCTGTTAAGCTTTGGTATGGAACCCTTGCTTGGTCAACTTTCGTGTTGTTTGCTTCGGTGGTCGGTATCTATCTCACTTCTTTCTACGGGGGATTCGTCGGTATCAATATATTCCTTCCGAGAATACTACTAACATCACCCTTGATATTCTTTACTGCTTTTGCAACCCAGAGATACACTCACGAGAGAAATATTCTTGAAAGATATGCGTTCAAGTCAGCCACAGCCTCGGCTCTTGAAAGCTATACAAAGCTGTTGAAGAATACGTTTAAGTCAAGCGAAGCAGAAAAGCGAATCTTGGATTTTGTTGTTGATTCTATGACTGTAATCTACAAGGAGCCATTCGATACAAAAAATGAGTCTAAGATATCTCTGGGTATAAATCCTAAATCGGGAGATATTAAGGGTGAGATTACTGAAACAAAAGAAGCTATCGAATCAGTCAAAAAAATTGTCACCACCCAGGAGGAGGGCATTTAAGGGAGATTCTAGTACACACTGGTAATAGGAAGTGCGAGCTGTAAGATGCAACTAAACTTCCTTGTTCTCAGCCTTGAGTATATAAGCCAGCATTTGCAACTCTTTAATCATTTGATTCCAAACTTGAGGCGGGAAGTCCACAGAAAAAGAAAAGTCCGGCTTATGCCGGCTTTTTCTTTTTCCTGAGCTGCAGGGCGAAGAAAGCCGGACGCAGTCGCGCAGTGAGCCGGCATTTTGAATTTGATCCCCCTTGCTTTAAACGGCGAAGCGCGACAAGGAGGCGGGGTCGACAGGACTTTTGCGGAGCAAAAGGAACTGGTGACCGAGTCCTTACTCAAAAAATTTGACTACTATACATTTATATTGTACTTTATTGAAAAGTGTTCTTTGCTCTGGTTGAGTTTGGAAGAAAGACCGTAATTGACCTGCTGGCATCCTGCCAAGCGGATTATTGTCCTTCCACTTAATTCACACTATGGGAGCACCATTAAAATTGATAGAGAAATTGAAGTCTTGCGGATTGAATGTATCTGATGATGAAATACACAGTGCATTTGATGATGAGCTGAGCGAGCTTGAAAAGCGGGTCATCAATCTGATGTACTGTGACGACGATCCCGTGTCTGATAATGTCGTAGCTGCCAAGCTGGAGGAAATCGGATTGGAGAAGGCTCAAAGAGCAGAACTTTGCGCTATCTGTACTCTCGAGGCATGGCTCATTCCAGTTCAAAATATGCATCGAATGCTGGCGCAAGAGCATCGGTGGGATTGAAAGGTGAAGATTGTCAAATAAATCAACCCTAAAAAATATTTTTAGTCCAAAATGACGTCGTTGATATCAGTGACACCTTCTGTAGGATTCGAGCAACTTAATTGGCCCTCATCAACATCCACCAGCGGAAAATCCGCTTCGGTGGATTTTCTTTTTTTTTTGCCTCGGGTCATTATTGGATATATGAATATGTAAACGAACCTGTATAAAATTGTAAATTGAATAAATCAAACAATAAACCACCTCGCAGCAAGCTGCGGGGTATTTACCTGGAGGGGGGGATGAAAAAGCCCCCTGAGCCAGGTAATCCTGGCTCAGGGGGTGCGCGCTTTTTGACTTTACATCTGAATGATCTCCATCTGTGGGGAAGGGTCGATCATAAGAATCTTGATGGTTCTGCCATCTTTCAGGGTCAGTCCTCCTGTATCAGGAGCGTCGGGCAAGACTTCGATTTTCATATCCATTTTGTAGCCGAGCTTGTCCCGAATAGCATCTTCGACCTCACGTTCGCTTTCCGCCTCGGAAACGATGAAAGTGACTGCGGCTTTGATTTCATGGGTCGGCCAGTTGCAATAGGGCCGACTGGGAAATTTCCCAACAAAATGCTTTCCGAAGCCGATAAGGTTCTGTCTAACTCTGATGCGCATCTCATCCGCTCCATTGGTGTCGATTGTGTCTGTCATAGTGCTTTTCCTTTCGAGTTGAGGGTTGATTTTCTGTTTATAATGATATCATGTTATATAGGATATGTCAAATATAGTGGCGGTACATTCAAGAATATATCGCAACACCTGTTGCCTTAAAGAATACCTCTTCCGGTGTCAATCCGCCATGTCTTTTTCTTGGTCGTGAGTTTAACTTACGCTCAAGCTTCTGCAGGTCTTCTTCTGATACCAACGCAAAGTCAGTTTTCTTCGGAACCCATACCGAGAGATGATTCAATTTCTTTCCAGCCAAGGTTCTCACTACCACGATCTCTTGTGAGAGCTTTACGATATGGTTGAGGTATCAGACTGAGCCTCTCTTGTACTCTACGATTTGACTCAACAATGGATCCATCTTTCATCTTCTCAATGAGAATGACACCGGAAACTCTCTCATTGGGCTTAAGTCTTGAAGTACTTTGTTTGTTCTACTTTTTGCCCATATTGATTAGCTTAGTTTACTAATCAGATGTTGCAATTAATTCTGGAACTTATCGGCCTTATTTTGACACATCCATGCTGAATATGTAATCCTACATCCAGACGATCCGCATCCTATCCCAAAAACAACGAGTCTCGACTGGAGACCTCGACGCGTGGCACATGTCACCGGTATGGAACAATGCTGACAATTGCTACTTGTTATCATGAAAATAAAGAACACTCTTTTCGCTGCATGCACCCTGCTCGTCATGAGCTCGTGCGTCTATTCGGATAAAAACGGAAGGAAATGGGTTACGACCCCTCAGGCCGCGGTCCGCCTTCCGCTGCCCAGAGATCCGCTCAGGGAGCTCATCATTGATGGGCCCGTCATGCGGAGCTACGAAAGAAGGCGGGCAGCCGCGCAAGCTGCAGCCTCAAGGCCGCCGAGCGCGCATGCCAGGAACGTGTCGCCGGCTCGGACAGTCGTTCGAAGCGAACTGCCTCCGCCGCCAGCTGGATACATGTTCAGTTCGCGCATCATTCCGACTGGAGAGTATGAAATGCGCGGCATCACTGGCGGCGTCGAAAACATGCCGGCCAGGGACTACAAAGAATTCGCGGACGAATGTCGGGCGAGAGGCTGGAAGATCTATTCTTTCTGATGCATCATTCAGGCTCCGCCTTCGAAGGCCCCAATCAAGACTTACAATCTTGTGCGGGGCTTTTATTTTTCTTTACTAAAACTTGAACCTTGATATACTGGTCTTTGAATATGAAAAACACGTTCGCGCTTCTCGTTGCCTTCGGCCTCATCCTGTCTCCTCTTACGATTACCGAGGCTGCCAAAGTTGCGGCCAAGGCCTCAGCGGCCAAAGCGTCGTCGCTGACGTCCGCCCAGAAGCAGGCGCTCATCAAGAAATCCGTCGCTTCGTATAAGGGAAACTGCCCATGCCCTTGGAGCAAGATGAAGAACGGGAGAACGTGCGGAAAGACAAGCGCCTGGTCAAAGCCCGGCGGAGCCCAGCCTCTCTGCTATGAAAGCGACATCCGGTAATTCTTGAGAAATCCTTGAGATTTCCGAATTAAAAAAAGACCTCCCATTGTCCGTTGGGAGGTCTTTTGGTGGTTGGTTGTTGAAGCGAAAGACTGGACAAGGTCCTTGCGTGCCTATGCGGCGATGGCCGGAAATTCCTCCAGGCTGGCAGGCGACATTTTTCCGCTGTTCACGCGATTGCGGAGAAGGGGAATCATGCTGCTGGACCAGAGAATCGCGTCTCGGAACAGCCTGTCGGGCCTCGTCGCCGGAGCGATGAAGCGCATCGTTTCCTGCGTCGCGAGCTGATGAATCAGATTCGCGTCGCGCCTGTCCGCATCGTATTGGCCGATGATAGATTCGGGCTCGCCGTTGCGGAGAATCCGAATCAGCTTGCAGGCCGCCGAACGGGCGTCCTGGATTCCCGAGTTCAGGCCCCGCGCCCCGAAAGGGTTGACGGCATGAGCCGCATCGCCCAGAAAGAGGACGCGGTGGCAGGCCATCTTGTCCATCAGCCGCTGGTGGAAGCGATAGACGCTCGACCAGACGACTTCGAACTGCGCGGTTCCGATGACCTGGCGGACGCGGGCCGCGAGGCCCGCATCGCTCAAGTCGATCGGGGAATCGAGGGGTATCTGCCAATCGAGCCGCCAAATGTTATTTGGCTGGGGCACCATCAGCATCACGTGTCCTCTGTTCCAGCGCGGATCAAAATGGAAATGATGCTCTTTCGGATGATCGAGATTCGCCTTGATGTCCACGATCAGGAATTTATAGGGATTTGTCGTCCCCGGAAATTCGAGATTGCAGAGGCTGCGAATCCTGCTGCGATGGCCGTCGCAGGCCAGAAGGTAAGGAGACGCGATTGCGCGCGTTCCGTTCCGGCTTTTGACGGCGAGCGTCACTTTGCCTGAAGACTGCTCGATGTCCACGGCCTCGTGGTCCCACAGTACCGTGATAAGCGGAGAAGCCTCGACGTGTCGAAGGAGCTCCGCTTCGGTGACGGTCTGCGGAAGGTTGAGGAAGCTCGGGAGCTCGTCTTTTTCCGGCTGCGGGAACCGGGTGCTGTACAGCACCCGGTTGCGAAAAAACGTCTTTCGGCAGGCGGCGACGAGGCCTTGGTTGAGAATTCCCTCGATGCACGTAATTTCCCGCAAATGCAGCAAAGTACCATGATCGAGGACGATTGCGCGCGATCCGGCCTCGGAAAGGGAAGCCTTGGCGTCAACGATGGTTGACGGAATGCCTCCTTTTGCCAAGCTGAGAGCCGCGCATAAGCCTACGGGACCGGCACCGACGATGGTAACTTTGTTTGTAAGGTTCATTTGCTTGTTGGTTTGCCTGATTTGATCAGAGTTTGCGTGTTTTGAGACCAGTTCTACATGTTTTTAGGGGGGGTGTTGACAGGGTATCTGAATCCGATGTGAGAATAGTACACATGTTCGAACAAGTCAATGATGCGCTTGTCAGTATGTTTTTCGCATGGTATAAATTCAAACGGCTTATGTTTAGGCCGTTCGGAGTATCCAGCAATCGACACATCAACTGAAACACATCCCGGTCATGATCCTTAATATCCTCTATACGCTCCTCCTCGGCCTGCTTGCGGGCCTGTCCTCATTCGCGCTTTCGGCTTTCGTCGAATGGTTCCTTCATGCCAAGCTCCTGCATGGCAAGGAAGGGGTCCCTCCTCACGAAAGCCATGCAAAGCATCACGGCCTGCATTCGGGCAGCCAGTTCGTCAGCGCCCACGAGGGCGAATCATACGGCTTGGGAAACTTGATGTTCGCCCTCGTCGTGGGAGGCATCAGCCTTCTCTGCGGCCTGGCCGCGCTCCAAGTCGGAAACCAGGTCGTCTTTTGGGCCGGCATGCTCGCGTCTGCGGCGTATTTCCAGCTTCTGGGCTTCGTGCACAAGCGCGTGCACGAGCCGAGGGCCGGAGGGTGGTTTGAAAAGACCGCCTTGTTCAATCACTTGAGCCGCTGTCATCAGGTTCATCATGCCAATGATCGGCTGTACTTCTGCATCGTCGCTCCGTTCATCGCGGATCGCGTCATGCGGACAGCATCCGGCAACCGCCGTCATGAACGCGCTGCGGCGGAAAGTGAGACGGCTCAGCCAAGCTAATCGCGTTGCTTTCAGGCAATGAGCGGCTACCCGATGGGTAGCCGTTTTTTTAATCTTGCAAGGCCCGGCTAATCGCATAATTGCCGCTTTGAATTTGCAAATTTGACACCCGTCAGCATTGACCTTATGGTTAGCTTGGAAATCAAACCCTTAACTCAGAAAGGACATTGAAATATCATGGCTAGCATTGAAACTATGCTGCACGGCTTTCGCCTGTGCATTGGCAGCAAGAAGATTCGGACGGTGGTGGTCACGGGAGGTCCGTGCAGCGGAAAAACCATGTCGCTGAAAATGATTCGGGCGTTCCTCGAGCGGCACGGATACTTCGTCGTAGTCGTGCCGGAAATGGCCCGGGAGCTCATCGCTTCGGGTTTTCATCCGGCCAATCCGGCCTGGAAAGATTCCGTGAGCTTTCAGCGCCGCATCGCGAGAGGCACCCTTGAAAAGGAATTTTTCAACAGGGAATCTCTTTGGGAAATGAATGTCGGGAACCGTCCCGTAATCTTCGTGTGCGACCGCGGTCTCATGGACAGCGCCGCATATGTCGGAAAGGAGCGGTTTGCCGGCGTGCTGCGCAGCTTGGGAGTCGCGAACGTCGATTTGGCAAGAGACCGGTATGACCTCGTGATTCATCTTGACTCCGCCGCAAACGGGGCTGAAGAGCACTACGTCAATGACAGCGAGCGGCACGAAACTCCGGCTGAAGCTCGCGCGCTTGACGAGGCGACGTTCCTCGCATGGTCCGGTCATCCGAATCATGCGCGAATCGACAATTCGACTTCATTTGCCGGAAAGATAGAGCGCGCCATCTCGACAATCAGCGCATGGCTTGATCTCCCCGTGTCGCAAGAGATCGAGGTCAAGCATCTGGTTCGGAATTTCAGGCTTGATCAGATTCCAAGCGCCGCTGAAAAGACGCGCATCGAGCAGGCGTACCTCAACATTCCCGGCATGCCGGGCGAGGTCGAGTGCCGCGTTCGCGTCAAGCGATCCGAAGACGGCGGATGCAGGTATTACTACACCGAGAAAGTCCCGACCGGCACGAAGGGCTTGCGGATGGAGCACGAGGAGGCAATTTCTCATGCTCGTCATGAGGAACTGATCAAGTTGTATTCAATTCCGCATTGCAAGGCTATCGTCAAGGATCGGTACGAGTTTCACTACGAAGGCCGTCTCATCGAGCTCGACGCGTATCGCGGAGAACTCGAAGGCTTGGTGACCCTTGAAGTGGAAGTGCCTGCGCCGGAAGATCTCGAGACCGTCGAGCTTCCTCCGCAGCTTGACTGCATCGACGTGACCGAAGACGATCGGTTCTCGAACAGGATGCTGTCCCAGTATGGCAGCTTGCTGATGGCCAGGCTTGGCGGCATTTGAATCCGTTCCGACGCTCCGGACAATCGCTTTTCGGGATATGCGACAGAACCCCGAGGCCCTGCATGGAAACATGCAGGGCTTTTTTTATGCATGAATGTTTACTTAAGCCCCAATGTTGCGTCAGATTGAATCTTGCGCAATCCTTTCCCAATATGTAGTATTCCTTTCGGACGTTATTTACATCGTCAGCCAAGCAAAACATCAAACAAGATACAAAACAGTCAGCGAAAGGTCATCTTATGGAAACACCGAAATATCCCGCCTCACTCAATCTCGAGGGCCTCCGTCTCCTCCATCAAGGCAAGACGAGGGACACGTACGCGACGGAATCTCCCCGTCATCTGCTGGTGGTCGCGACCGACAGGCTCTCGACTCACAACATCGTGCATGAAAGCCTGATTCCTGAAAAAGGCAAAGTGCTCAGCGCGCTGACCGTTTTCTGGATCATCAAGTTCCTCCAGCCGATGAAGGTGCTCAATCACCTTGTCGCCCATGGCTCGGGAATCTACAAGTTCCTTCCCGGACAAAGGGGGCAGTATCCCAGGGACTTGCATCATCGGGCAGTCGTCGTGCGCAAGCTCGATATGATTCCGGTCGAATTCATTCACCGGGGATATCTTGCCGGCAGCCTTTGGAAAAGCTACTCGAAAGGCGAGGCGAATCCGTACGGAATCGATCTTTCGCCCGGGCTGCGCCTCATGTCCGCATTGAATCCGATTCTCTTCACCCCGACCGACAAGTCGGAGACCGACGAGCCGATTGATGCCGGCAAGACTGAGGCCGAGTACCAGGAAGTCGCGACAAGCTCGCGACGATTGTTCCTGATGATTCGCGAATATCTGAACAGCCTGGGAATCGAGCTTGTCGATTCGAAGTTCGAATACGGAAGGGCTCCGGGCATAAAGCCGGTGGTCGCGGACGAAATCGCGACGCCTGACAGCAGCAGGTTCTGCGAGCTGTCGGAAATCGCCGAAGGCAGCGAGCCTCGCTGGCTCGACAAGCAATTGGCGCGCGACGAAGCGGAACGCATCTGGGGAGCAGGGAAGAGGACTCCTTTGAAATTCGAAGGTCCGATCGTGGCGAATCTTGCCGAAACGTATCGCCGGATCTTCAAGCGGATTACGGGCCTTTCGCTTGATGAATTTCAAGCCAGGTATCTGGAATGAGATCGTCAGCGTTCTTCCTGCTTCGCGATTGATCGAAAGACACGGACCCTGATCGCCTCGCGCGGTCAGGGTCTTTTCTTTGCCTCGGGTCATTATTGGATATACAAATATATAAAGGAACCTATATAAAATTGTAAATTGAATAAATCAATCAATAAAAAAACAGGCACCTTGCTAAAGGGTGCCTGCCGATTGATTGAATCTCGCGATTCATGCCTTGATTTTTTAAAATAGCGATCAAGACGATCAATATGGTCAAAGGTACAAGGGTCCGAAATCCGCATCGGTGAATGCCGGACCCTCATACTGTTCTTCGGCCTTTCTCGCGGCGGCAGGTTTCGCCCAAGAATTGGCAGTAGTCATTTGGCT
The DNA here is from genome assembly GCA_964550955.1 of uncultured Candidatus Saccharibacteria bacterium. GTDB lineage: Bacteria > Patescibacteriota > Minisyncoccia > Phycocordibacterales > CAIZLB01 > VEQN01. The sequence continues at coordinate 304,864 of CAZKAF010000001.1, read as the reverse complement.
CTGCCTCCTCTTGGCTTCCGCGATTATCTCTTCCGCCGTAAGGGGCTTTCGCATTTCAACGACGGGCTTCCAAACGGCCGGAACTGCGGCCGCCCGCTTTTCTTCGGCGGCTCTCAGGACTTCCCTGACCGCTTCATCCGGATTCGGTCTCGGCTCTCTGGGCCTGATTACAAGCGAGTTGTCGCCAGATAGTTGCGGCAACTCTTCGCGAGCGATCGGGGCTGGGGGCTGCGGCGCCCTCAGCATGTTGGGCGGGGGAGGCGGAGGAAGTCCTTTCGGAATCGGCCTCATTTTCTTGTTCTTGTCCGGCGACGTCCCGTGCCTCGGCTTTGCGGCCAGTTCTCGGGATTTTTCCGGCAAGATTGTCAGCCTTCCTGTTGCCCTCGCCTCTGCTTCAAAAGGCCTCTGAGCCGCTTTCGCTTGGACTTCGGGCGTCTGACTTTCGTCTCGCCCTGGCGCTTCTTTTCCGTTTCCGAGAATCTTGGCCTCAAGCTTGTCGAGCGTGCGCCGCATCTCCGCGATTGATTCCTGGATTCCCGACTTTTGGGCCGAGGGAATTGACGCGAAGACCGTTTCCGGCAATCCGATCGTCACTTCCACTTTTCTGATGCTGGCGCGAATTCCGCGAACTACCAGGCCTGCCTCGTCGGAAGGCCTGCGCCCCCTTTTGGAGGACGCGGCGGCTTTCCTGTTCAATGTCCTGATGGCGATGGTGAGGTGCCTTTTCGGGCTGTCCTTGACCTCGCCCCATACCTTGAGCTGCTCTTCATGCGTCATGTACGTGAGGCTGTGAGCGGCGGCAAGGGGAATCCTTTCCTGTTCTGGGGTCGGCGCATCAATCAGGGCCTGAATCAGCGGATGGAGGAGAACGAGCCTGTGCTTGTTCCTGACCCACGGCTCGGCGAATCCCATCAGGCTCGCGATCATCGCATAGTCGAGCTTTTCATCGTTCAGAAGCCTTTCGATGGCTTTCGCATTTTCCATATTCGTGTGCCCGACCCTGCAAAGGTTGGCGATGGTCGAAATGCGGAATATGTTCTCCTTGGTTATCTTCGGATTGTAAACAATCCAGAAGCTGGTCGCTCCGGCTTGCTTCATGGACCGAATTCTCCGCTCTCCGTCGTTGATCATCCAGGCTATCTTCGGGTTTTTCTCGACGGCATGAAAGACGGCGACGACCGGAGCGGCTTGGATCGAGGAAGAGATGCTCCCTTCCAGGGTGCCGAGCTCCTTTTCGTCAAAGAACTCGCGCGGCTGAGCGGGGTTCGGGACTATCGAATCAATCGGAACGAATTCCGACCAGGGGAATCTCATGTCAATGGTCACTTGTTCAACGACGTCCCCGGGGCGGACCACGAGAACTTGGCGTTCGTATTCATTCATGGCGGTATGTTCTGGGTTGCTGGGTTTGGGTTGAAACTGAATCTGAGCTCAAGTCTATCCGATAGGGACTGGTTTGACCTTATTGACATTTTATGCAGTTTGTTATATAAAGTGATTAAATAGTCCTTTACATCAAGCCGCGTCCCGAATGGCCGCTCGTTTTTTGCATTCGACTACTTCCGCAAACCAACACCCATACACACACTGCCATGAAAGAAAGCAAATTGCTTAAGTTGCTCGCGACAATCGATGTCGCCCAAATCAAGGACCTTCCTGCCCAAGAATTGGGCCGTGTACAAGGAAGAGCCTGAGGAGGAATCTTCCGACGACTCGCTCTTTGGCGGGAAGCTCATCGAGCTTCCCCTCGGCGGCGGCGGCCTTGCCTCCGGACTCCTGCTGGCCGGCCTTCTGGGTTCTCTCGGTTCCCATCGCCGCGAGTCTCCGTTCGGATGAGCCGATAAGCCGGATAAGCCCTCTTGGTGAGGGCGGACCCTCCGGCCTTCCGGCTTCCGGATTGGCCAAAACATGGACCCTGATCGCTTCGCGCGGTCAGGGTCTTTTTTATTTCCATATAGCATTTTTGCTATATCCATAATCTTCTAGCCGGCGCGGAAATTACGCGAAGCCGCGCCCGAAGCCTTTCAGGAGCCTTTATCGGCCGGAATCTTATTGACATCCAAGTGCAAAACTGGTAAGCATATCCGTACTTCGGCGACTTATATTATGTAAGTTTAGCAGTAACGGCGCAAAACCATGTCAACAATAACCATCGCACAATCGAACAGGAAGAATTTCCAAAAGGCTCTCTCCGAGCTCAAGCGGGAATTCAGGAAAATGAGCCTTCTCAAGGGCTTCAACAAGCTTTCTGTCCTGAGCTTCGCGACGACGGTTTTTTTCGTGCTTTACATGCCGGTCGCGGTCAGCGGCATCTTCAACATAAGCTCCAGAACGATCATGATGATGGCGGTGCTCGCGCCGGCAACCATCCTGATATCGGCAGGCCTTTCTCTCAGGCAGATCAGCGTCACCGGTGAAAAGGGAAGCGCGCTCAGCATCGCTTCGATAGGCGCCTTGGCGCTCTGCCTGGTCTTGGGCTTGGCCATTCTCGTCGGTCTCGTTAGCGCGTTCATCATCTTTGGGTAGAAGAGCTCTCCTTTTTGCCTCGCATTTTCCTCGTGCAATTTAAAAGCCTCTGAAAATGGGGATTTTATGCGCAAGTGTTGCGCGTCTCAGTTTTCTGTTTCCTGGTAATGTTTTTTACTTTTTCCTTATCAAATTTTCACTTTTTTGCGTTGACAACGCAATTCATGAAGAGTAGTCTTGGCTTACTTTATTAGCTTGGTTCAGAGCTAAAATCCTGGGCCTAAATTTAAAATATAAAAAGATTCATGAAAACTTTATTCAAAGTTGCTTTCGTGTCTGGATTGTTCGCAATCGCTTTGTCTCTTCCCGGGACGGCACGCGCCATTACAGACATTTATGTGGGAACTACAATCGCTGATTCCGGAGCGGACATCGGAACATCCGACAATCCGTACCCAACTATTGGGGACGCGATGGCTGTTGCCGTCGATGGCGACTCGATCATTATCGACGGAACTATCGTCACGACGAGTTCAGTTACTGTAAACAAGGAGATTACCATTAAGGGAGTAAATTCAGGAAAGATTGAGACTTCCGGCGGTGGCAACGTTTTTACGATTACAGCTCCAAATGTAATAATTTCAGATTTGCAGTTTGTGAAAACTGACAAGACCGGGACCGTTAATCTGGTTCAAGTTCAGGCTGCAAATGTAACAATTTCCAATAATATATTCATCGGCGACTATGTTTTGGGTGATCCTGAAACGGTCAGGGCCCTGGAAATTAGCGGAACGGCAGCTGGATTTACAGTTTCAGGGAATACTATTTCAGGAGTCAGGCAGCCTGCATACATAAATAATGCAGTAGGTACTGTTTCAAACAACGAAGTGTCTGGAACAAGGGGTTGGGTTGTGGTTTCAGATGCTGGTGCAACTTTCACAGACAATACGTTCAGTGGAAATGCAGTCGATATTGCAATTGTTTGCCCTACGCTTGTTGCTGATTCGGCAACTTGTCCTGCTGCTAACAATTACGCGGATATTGTTTCCTTGTCAGTTGCAAACAACAACGCTGCGGTTGAAAATCAGACGCCTGTTAAGAATAACGCTGTTTTGGCTACTGTGTATGTTGATTCAAGCGTAACTTCTACAGGAAACGGTCTCAAGGATTCTCCATACAAGACGATTGCCGAGGCTCTTCCTCGGGTCGGCGCGGGCGGAACTATCAATGTCGCGGCTGGTGCATACAATGAAAATGTGACTATCAGCAAGGCAGTTACGGTTGCTGGCCCTAATGCTGGCGTAGCCGGCACGGGATCTCGAGCGGCCGAGGCTGTCATCACTGGCCAAGTTGCTATTTATTCAAGCGACGTGTCTTTCAAGGGATTCACGATAACTAATCCGTCTTGGAGCGGAGCCTCAGTGAAGGGCGTTCATGTCTATAGCGCAGGCACCGTCCTAAGCAACGTGAACGTTTCAAACAACATCATGACGTCCGTGAACAATGCCAACACCAGCGGCGCATACGGCATCATGGTGCAGGGCGTCGTTGACGGCGTGACTGTCGATGGCAACAAGATCGACTCAATCGTATCTAAGGGATGGGCTCGAGGAATCGAAGTGACTCCGACTGGCGGAAGCGCGATCGTTCCGAAGAATGTGACTATCACCAACAACAGCATCACGGGCGTTTCAAGCGCTACGGGAGATGAGTATGACTTCAGTGCAGACTGGTCAAGCTCCAACTCGGTGGTCGCCGACGCTTCGCAGATCACGTTCAAGCGAAACAGCATGGACGGATTCAAGATCAAGAATCTCGACACGGCTAACGCGCTTAATGCCACTGAAAACTGGTGGGGAAGCGCAGCTCCTGATTTTGCCACCACGACGGCAACGGGAACTATCTCGACCAAGCCTTGGTATATTGATGCCGGCCTGACGACGCTTTACGCGGATCCTGTCGCTCCCGGACCAGCAACTCCGACATTTCCTGACGGGGTGGGAGTTCGAACTGGCGGGGGAGGCGCTCCTGTAGGCTTTTTCCCTACGGTAATTTCCGCTCCGGCTCCGACAACCGGATCAATCGGACAGGTGCTCGGTATCGAGACATTCAACTTTGCCCAGAACCTTCGATATGGCATGAGAAACAACGACGTTCTCGAGCTTCAGAAGCGACTGGCGGCGGAAGGATTCTTCAAGGTCAATCCGACCGGCTACTTCGGTCCGATTACGCTCTTCTCGTTAAAGCTGTACCAGGCGACGAATCAGATTAATCCTGTTTCGGGCTTCGTCGGTCCGCTTACGCGAGCCGCGCTCAACCGATAGCCTGAAAGCATCCAGCATTTAGGGGACACTGACGCCTGTCAGGCCCGCATCACAAAAACCCCGGCAGGAGGCCGGGGTTTTTGTGTACTTTACAGAATTGTAGTAACATGTCTTTATGAATCAGGGCGAAAATCCTAGAAACACTCTCTGGCACAAGGCCAAGCACTTTTTCGTGCGAACGGATGACAACGGCGGTATTCCTCATCTCCTGAAGACGGAAATTCTGTTTTTTCTGCTCGGCCTGACCCTGGTTTCCCAAGTCGTGCTCCTTTCCGGCGCCCTCAAGCCCATTCTGGCGAGCATTCCCAATTTTCAGGCGATGCTCGGAGCGGTCTTGCCGGGCGTCCTGAATTCCCAGACAAATCAGTATAGGCAGGAAAATCAGATTCTGGCACTGGCTGAGAATCCGGTTCTTGCGCGGGCTGCCAAGATGAAGGCGGAAGACATGGCGCAGAAAGGATATTTTTCGCATCTCGGTCCTGAAAATGAAAAGCCGTGGGTCTGGATGCAGAGGGCCGGGTACAATTTTTCATATGCCGGCGAGAATCTGGCGATTAATTTCACGGAATCGTCCGACGTGACGCAGGCCTGGATCAATTCGCCTGCCCATAAGAAGAATCTCGCCAATCCGCGATTTACCGAGACCGGCATAGGCACCGCAGAGGGCATGTATGAAGGAAGGTCCACTATCTTCGTGGTGCAGTTCTTTGCCGCGCCGTCGGGATCTTCGGCAGTGATCAATGCGCCGCTGAGGGCCGCGCAGGCGGACCTAGCGTTGCAGCCTCCGGCTAATCCCGTCAGCGCGAGCCTGGTCGCATCTGCTCAGGGCGTCGCGGCTTCAAGTTCGGGTCCTGCCACGACGACCGCGCTGGTAGCTTTCGGCGAACCGGCCGGAGATTCCGCGCCGACGAGCACCGCATCCTTCGTTCTCGGCACAGAGGGCGGAGAGCAGGACGAGCAGATCGTGAGCGGTTCCTTGGTGGCCGCGCCAGATGCGGGCGCGGCGGATGGGCGAAACCCTCTCATGGAGAAAATTTTCACGTCCGTATTCGTGAATCAGAAAGAGCTCGCGAAGAACATTCTTCTCGGGATGATGGTCCTGATGTCGGGCATTTTAATATTTTCAATCAGCCATGCGGCGCATGGTCATTCGTCAGCGTCCGGCAGCCATGAAAGAAAAGGCATTCTTGCATTTTTGGCCAAGCTCGGGCATTCGTTCGGCGCTCACAAGAAGCAGGCGTTCGAAGTTACCTGCATGATTCTGATCATCACGTCCGTCTTGACGCTCGGCACGTCGGCCATGCGAGGGTCGGCGGGCGAATCGCGGGCGATTGGCACGAGCAGCGAGAGCCTGTAGTTTGCAGCTTGCCCCAGTTTTGGACCGTTCGATGCGTTTGCCTCGGCAGGACATGTTCCATATAGCATTTCTGCTATACTGTAGCCCATGAACCCAGAATCTAATTTTGAAAAGAATCAGCCGGACACTCCGGACGACGAAAGAGGACTCGATATTTCAGGCATCGAAGAGGCTTCGGATTTTGAAAATGAACCCTTTGATTTCGAGAATGCCGAAGCGCTGCCTGTCACGGAAGGCGAGCAGCCCGAGGAATATCTTGAGCGGGTCAACGAGCTGTTCGTGAGCGACATAGAAAGAAAGGACGGCAACGCGATGCTTGTCAAGGGCCTGAACGCGGCTGGCTATCCCGAGTATGCTAATTTTTACCAAAAATCGCTGGCGTATCTCAATGAGGTTCAGGGAACAGCCGAATTTCAGCGAGGGCTTGATGCCAAGTTCGACGATGAGAAAAACGCTTTCGTGCTGGAATCCGTGAAAATGTCCTATAAATACTCGGAGAATTACGGAAAGACGAGGGAGGACGGCCATACCACATTCGAGCATACGAATCAGTCGAGGAAATTTTTCGGTCAGGCGCGCGGATTCGATAACGTTCCGTACATGCAGACGCTGTTCGAGGTCGGCACGGTCACGCCCGAATCAGTGACGTATCTGCAGGGCAAGATTGCCGGAAAGAGGGTACTGATGCTTGGCGGCGGCCATTCAGCCGAAGACTTGATCGAGAAGGAAATCATGCCTGAAATCATGATAAACGCTGATCCGTATCTGCATCAGGAAAGGGCGGAGAAAGGATCAAAATATCCTTATGTTTCAATCCCCGTAAAGGCCGAAGACCCGGATATGGTGCGTCAAGAATTGGGGCGGATAGGCGCGCCGAAGGTTGACGAGATATGGGCATCATTCTCCGTGCCATACTATCTGTCCACTCCGGAAGAAATAGAGGGCATGTTCGAAACCATAACCGAAACCTTGGACGAAGGCGGGGTTGCCCGGATATTCCCCATTTCGTCTCGGGAAGACGGGCAAGACGGCGAATGTTACGATGAATTTGTTAAGCAGGTAAAAGTCCTGCTCGATTCTCCTCAATTTAACGCGTATACCGCCAATACTCATAACGGAACCACTCTTTTTATACGAAAATTGAGGCCGGATTCGGCCGGAAGGGACAGCTAGCAAGCGCCGCCCGGCGTCCTATCGACATAATCTTTTCGCTGTGATACGGTGGTCTCCGGTTCAAGCTCTTTGCAATCGACGAAACGAATTCGCAAGCCGGTCCGGCTTGCGTTCTTTCTTTGTCAGCGACGAGCTTGATACGAAGGCAAATCGAAACATCCATCAACCTCTCAGCAACCCAGAAATACAGAAATACAGAAATGAAACGTCTTATTCTCATACTCATCTCGCCCGTGCTGCTCACTCTCTGCGGAATCCTCGCCATGCAGGTTGTCTTCGCCCAGGCGCAAGGCGACTCTGCCGCGGAGGCCGTTCCGGAACCGGAAATCGTCGTCTTGGGAGAAACTCCCGACCTCGACGTGACTCCCAAGAGTCCGGGCTTCGGAGCTTTCGAAACGATCAGGACCACGGCTCCGCCAAATGCTCACATGGAGCATTTTTCCGATCCGTCGAAGACAGGCAAATTAAGCCTGGCTTTGGTCGAGTACTCATTCGAGAAGCTTGAAAAAAGCAATCCAGAAATCGCTCGGATGAAGAAGCAGGAAGAAGCATACTTCCACGTAATCCTGGAGGAACTCGCTCTGGCCGGGTACCGTCCGGCCACGGGGCCTGAGATGGCCTGTCTCGGCGACAGCCTCAAGGCTGCGGCTGGCAACAAGAGGCCTTTCTGGGCTCTCGGAACGTCTTTCATCTTTCCCGGAGCCAGTCAGTGGGCCGTGCGCGCGCTGTATGCTGATCCGCAAAATGAAGACTCGTTCAAGGGAATGCAAGTCGGGGATTCCGAACTGCATCTCATGGTCGAGGAATCCATGAGGCTGTCTCGCGACGGGCTCAGGCTTCTCGTGGTCAAGAATCCGTGACGGTTTTCTTGCTTCTTGGCGCGCTTACGTTTGTCAAATCAATTACGCTTGAGTGAGAGCGTCTCATTCCGCCGGCATCCACACGCGATGCCGGCGTTTTTTTATTTTCCGCAACTCGATTCAAGCAAAAATTTTCTGCAGATTCAAAGATCCGCTGACAGACTGTAAAACCGCTCTAATTCGTTAAAATTTCATAAAAATATTTTAAAAATAAGTTTAAAAGGTCCAAACCTATTGCGCATTTTTTGAGGTGTGCTCAAGTTCACTTTTTGCTACTTATCCACATCACAGAATGACGCCGCGGGTGTAAAATTTCTCGTACAAGATTAATCACTCCATGCGACCTGTCTCCCTTGATGGGAGCGGTCTGTCTGGCGGCTAATCGAGTTTCCATTAAAAAATACATAATATTAGATCTGCGTTATGAACATTACAGTTACAAAGCAAGACGGAACAAAGGAATTATTCAATGCCGACAAAATCAACCAGTCCATTGCCCGAGCTTGTCACGATTTAGATAATTCCGCGAGCTATGTAATGCAGATTGCCAGCGAAACTCAATTGACGCTGTACGATGGAATCACGACGGAGGAACTCGACCAGGCGACCATCAACGCGGCGCTCCAGAACGTTCAGGACGACATCATGTATGACAAGATTGCCACCCGGCTCCTGCTGAAGACGGTGTACCGGCGCGTTATCGGCGAATACGACAAGGAAATAGGCAAGGACCTCGCGGCAAAGCATCACAAGTCCTTCATCACGTATATCGAAGGCGCGGTTGAGAAGAAGCTCCTCCATCCTGACATGAAGGACAAGTTCGACCTGGTCAAGCTTTCCAAGGCTCTCATCATCGAGCGCGACGAGCTGTTCATGTACTCCGGCCTCTCGACGTTCCTTCATCGATATTCAATCAAGGACACGTCTCAGAAGCCTATCGAGGCTCCCCAGTACTTCTTCATGCGAGTGGCCATGGGCATGTCATATCATGAGAAGGATCCGACGGCTCAAGCCATCGAGTTCTATACCCAGATGTCGCAGCTCAAGTACATCGCCGGCGGCTCGACAAACCTTACCGCGGGAACTCTTCGGCCGGCGCTTTCGAACTGCTACCTGCTCGAAGTGCACGACAGCATGGACCATATCGCCAAGTCCGTGTCCGACGTCATGCTTATCTCCAAAGGGACGGGCGGTCTTGGCGTATCGCTGACTAAACTTCGCGCTACAGGCTCTATTTTGCATTCTAGCAACACTACGTCGAGCGGCCCGACTCCGTTCGCTAAAATCATGGATACCGCCATACACGCCATTGTACGAGGTGGCAAGAAGAAAGGCGCCCTCTGCTTCTACATGGAAAACTGGCATTACGATTTCCCCGACTATATTCATTGGAGGCATAATGCCGGCGACGACTACGTTCGAATGAGAACGGCGAACACCGCTGCGTACATCCCGGACGAATTCATGAAGCGAGTTTCTCAGAGCGAGCAGTGGTATTTCTTCGACCCTAAGGAAACTCCGGACCTAAACGAGCTGTACGGACAAGAGTTCAGCAAGCGATACGCCGAATACGTTGAGATGGCGGAAGCCGGAAAAATGAGAATGTGGAAAAAGATGCCGGCCGAAGAGCTTTACCGGCAGATGCTCGTGTCCTTGCAGACAACTTCGCATCCTTGGCTGACATGGAAGGACACCATTAACGTTCGGGCGCTCAATAACAATACGGGCACCATCCACATGTCGAATCTTTGCACGGAAATCTGCCTTCCGCAGGACAAGGACAATATCGCCGTCTGCAACCTCGCTTCGCTGAACATCGTGGCCCATCTTGTTGAGAAGACCTCGACCGACCTCGGCGGCAAAGTTACGGCATACAAGGAAATCGATTGGAAAGAGCTTGAAAAATCGACTCGACTCGCCATTCGACATCTCGATAACCTCATTGACATCAACATGCCGCCCGTGAAGGAGGCTGCGAAGTCAGACAAGGAAAACCGGGCAGTCGGTCTTGGCGTGATGGGCTTTTCGGACCTGTTCGAAAAGCTTGGCTATGCATATGACAGCGAGGAGGCATTCAACTTGGTAGATAAGATGTTCGAGTTCGTCAGCTATATGGCTATCGACGAAAGCGCCGATTTGGCAGTTGAGCGAGGCTCATACGACAACTTCGAAGGCTCCATGTGGTCCAAAGGATTCGTGCCTATCGACACCATCGCGAAGCTTGAGGAGGACCGAGGCGAGCAGCTTCTCGTGACGAAGGAAAGATTCGGTACGGACCTCGATTGGGACAAGCTCCGAGCGAAGGTCAAGAAGGGAATTCGAAATGCCACGCTTATGGCTGTCGCTCCTAACGCAAATATCGGGCTTCTCGCAGGAACTGTTCCCGGCATCGACGTCCGATTCGCTCAGGCGTTCTCCCGAAACAAGTTCTCCGGCAAGTACTTGGACATCAACCATAACCTCGTAAAGGACTTGGAGGCGCTCGGCATCTGGGAGAAAGTTCGAGGGCGAATCATCGAGAACCGAGGCGACATCGAGTCCATTGAGGAGATTCCGGACAGCATCAAGAAGGTGTATCAGACATCGTTCTCGGTATCTCCGTACGCTGTCATAGAAGTTGCTGCGCGGGCGCAGAAATGGGTTGATCAGGCACTTTCCCGAAACATGTATCTTGAGACTCGGGATATCAACCAGCTTATCCATATTTACAGCACTGCATGGAAGAAGGGCCTGAAGTCCACGTATTACCTCCACATGAAGCCGCAGCATAACGCTGAGCAGAGCACCGTCAGCATTAACAAGGGCCAGCAGATGGGCAAGAAAGGCTTCGGCGCGATGCGGATGGCAGCTCCTGTCTTCGCTTCAGTCGAGCAGCCGGTGACCATGGCCGTAGCGCAAGAATCTGCAACTGAAACTGCTACTGCAAGCGTTCAGGCCTCAGCTCACGTTGATCCGAGCACTTCCGCCATCACGGTTGACCTTGAGGCGAAGATTAATCCGCCGGCAAATCACCCTAACGTTCCCCAGAATTTTCAGGCTGAACAGATCAAGCGGCCAAACGTCATTGATCCTCGGGACTTTGGCGTAGACCCTGCTGACGCGACGGTATGCGACGGCTGCCAGTAGCAGCAAGATTCGGACTTTCGGCAACCGTTCAGGTATAATGGCCTGAAGGAGCTGAAGAGTCCCTCAACAAATTATAAATTTTATAGCAAGCAAAAACATGATTGTAGGAAAACCATCACCAACAGATACGACGCTTCATCCGATTAAATATAAGTGGGCATATGAGCTGTATAATCAGGCAGTGCGAAATACGTGGTTTCCGCACGAAATCGCGCTCAAGGAAGACCTTCAGGACTTCGCCAAGATGACGGAAGATGAGCGCCATGCGGTAGAGTTCGTGATGTCTTTCTTCAATCCGGCCGAGCTGATCGTGAACCGTTCCATCGCGCTCGGCATCTATCCGTATCTCAAGTCTCCGGAAGCGCACCTGTTCCTGGCCAAATGGATGTGGGAAGAGGCGAACCATTGCGTTTCCTTCGAATACGTTCTTGAGACATTCCCGTTCAATAAAGAGAAGGTTTACAACAATCACCTTCAGACCGCTTCGATGATCGCGAAGGAGGCATTCATCGAGAAATACCTCAAGAGGATGACGGAAGTTCATCTCGACATCGAAACGACGGAGGGAAAGAAGGATTTCGTAAGAAACCTTGTCGCGACAAACTTGGTGATGGAAGGCATCTGGTTCTACAGCGGATTCATGGTGGTCATGTCGTTCAGGCAGCGAAACCAGCTTCGAAACTTCGCCTCCATGATCAACTGGGTGCTTCGAGACGAAAGTCTGCACCTCAAGTTCGGCATGAACCTTATTCATACCATCCTCGAAGAGAGCCCTGAACTTCTTACGCCTGAATTCGCTGACGAAATCCGAGACATTGTCATCGAAGGCGTGAACTGCGAAATCGCGTACAATAAGGAGCTGTTCCCGAACGGCATCCTCGGCCTCAACGCCGACTATGTGAACCAGTACGTGCAGTACGTGGCTGACCGACGACTTGAAGAGCTTGGCTTGGAGAAACATTTTGGCGTAGCCAACCCTGCAAAATGGATGGCAACCGCGACTGACGTATACGAGCTCGTAAACTTCTTCGAAGCGCAGAACACGGCGTACGAAGTGGACACGAAGGCTCATAATACTGACAAGTAAGGGGCGAGGTTCGACCGTCTTGTGATTGTCTTGCGTCGGGTTTTTCTGGAAAAAATATGGAAAAAACTCCCAGCGCTTTGCGCATACGGGAGTTTTTTTAATTTCTTCGAGATTGATATAGCATTTTTGCTATATCGCTTTTGATATTTTTATTTTCCAGAACAGGGGCTTAATGCATTCCATGCAACAAAGGCACTTGATTGGGCGGGAAGCCTCGTGGCGGAGCCTATGGTTTATAGGTTTATATCTGTCCTATGAGATATCTCTGCACATTCTGCTTATGCGCCTCGTATGTCTTTGTGCAGTGGAAGCCTCGGTTGTTGTCATGGATATAGAAAATGCAGTCTGTCTTTGTTGGATTCAAGGCGGCCTCGATCATTTTCCAGTCAGGATTGGCGATGGCTGTCGGAGGAAGCCCCTTGTTTCTGTACGTGTTGAAAGGGGAGTCGATGTACTTGTCCTCGCTTCGGGGCCTCGGCCACCAATTTTCCTCAGTTCCCTTGGCGTACTGAAGCGTGGCGTCGATGTCGAGCGTCATTCCGCTGAACATCCTGTTCCAGATGATTCCCGAGATGATTCGGGCGTCCTTGCCGCCTGCCGCTTCCTTCTGGAGGAGCGAGGCGATGCGAACGGCCGTGTCGAGGTTGATTTTGGCGCCAGTCGGGGACTTTGACAGCAGCTGCGGGCCCAGTATCCGGTCGCCGACCACCTTGTTGAAGTTTTTCATCATCATGATGGCCACGTCGTCGCCTCCGTCCGTCAGCTGTACCCAATATGACCCGGGCATGAAATACCCGTCGAGAATCGTTCCGTCTTCGTTCAAGGGGCCGGTTTTTATGAAATTCCGGACTTCCTCCTTGTTCCACGAAAGCGCCTTGGCGAATCGCTCGGCTATCTGCTCTTTCCTCAATCCGGCCGGAATCGTGACATATCGCATGTTGGGGTTAGCCAAGTTCGCGTAAAATGCAAGGGGGGTCATGTCCATCGTTTTTGAAATGTAAATGCTCGATATTCCGAAAAAGACCGAAAAAATAAGGATGGCTGAGAGAATATAGAGTCTAAACTTCGCGTTTTTCCTTCGCCGATATGTTACTCTTTGTTTCTTCATATGATACTATTATATGACATGATGTAATAAACGCGAGTTTTTACCGTCATTAACTATGCCGAACAGAAAACAGTACGAAAGTCTCAAAAAAGACTTCCATATGGCTTATCAGGAGCATGCCGACGCCTTGTTCAGGTATTCGTTCTACAAGCTCTCCGACAGGGAAAAAGCCAAGGACGTCGTTCAGGATACCTTCGTTAGGTATTGGGAATACGTGGCGACTGACGGCAAAGTCGATAATGTCAAGGCGTTTCTTTTCAGAATCACCACGAACGCCATAATTGACCACTATCGGAAGAAAAAGGACATTTCGCTCGATTCGCTGGCTGAAGAAGGGTTCGATCCGGCTGATCACGACACGCAGCACAGGCTCGTGCGAAGCGTGGACAGCCAGACGGCCTTGGCGCTGGTCCAGAAGCTGGACGCGCCCATCAGGGACATCGTCCTGATGAAATACGTCGACGGCCTCTCGGTCAAGGAAATTGCGGAAATACTCGAAGAGCGCGAAAACACCGTCTCGGTAAAGCTTCATCGGGCGCACAAGGATTTGCAGGAGCTTTTCGAAAACAACAATGATCGATAAAAAATTCCAAAGCTTAATAGAGGACTTGCAGTCAGTAAAAATGACTCGCGAAGAAAAGAACGATGTGCTCCATCGAGTTTTCGACGTCGTCGAGAAAATGGAATCAAATTTCGTATTCGAATCTAAAGTTGATCAGGTTCCGTTCGTCGCTTCGCCGGTCGAGGCGTTCGGACAGAAGGTCAAGACCAATTTTTATACTACCTGGTATCAGTATGTTTCTCAAAGGAAATTCGTTCCTTCCGTAGCGCTTCTTTTCGTGCTCGTTTGTACCGGAGGCGTCTCTCTTGCTGCCGAAGGATCCCTTCCCGGCGACGCGCTGTACTCGCTTAAGGTGAATGTCAATGAATCCGTAAAGTCATTCGTTGCCGTAACTCCCGAAGCGAAAGCCAAGTTCGCGCTTGAAGTGACTGACAAGCGACTTAAGGAGGCCGCTATCCTGTCGCAAAGCGGAAAATTGAACACTCAAACTGGAGAAATCATCAAGAAGCAGCTGAACAGGCAGGCTAACCAGGTCAAATTCCAGGTAGCCTCTCTCGTTTCCACTAACAATCTGCGCGCCGCGCAGGAAATTGCGGTCAATTTCGAGTCGTCGCTCAGGGCGCATGAATTGATTCTCGAAAGAATATCCGACGAGCGGGCTCAGGTCAGCTCGGCAAACATTGCCCAGATAGATAATCTTATTTTTGCCCTTAAAACTGAAATCGCCACCACGACGGCTTCCCGAAACGACATTCAGGCCAGGGAAATAGTTCTTGCTGCCAATACCGACAACAAGGCGAAAATAGAAGTTCGGCTCGGCGAAGTGAACAAGAAGCTTCTTGAAATCAAGACGCTGGTTGCGAGCACTTCGGTCGGCACGAGCACCGCGTCGACTACGAGGCTGTATGTGGCCGAGGCGACAAGGCTTGTCGGTTTTGCAAATGAGAAAATCGCCAAACAGCTCTATCTCGAGGCGCTTGCCCTTGCGCAATCTGCATTCCAATACGCCACCGATGCCGAGGTTCTTCTCTCCGCTGTCCTCACGACTGACGGCACTGTTCGGGATTCCGCAGTGTCTGCCATGTCCGCGGCGACCTTGAGCCTGACTCCGCTTTCGACATCGTCATCCGAGCTCATCATGAGCGTGACGGCTGCCAGCCTCTCCGCTTCATCAACGAATGCGAGCACGACAAGCGCCACGTCTACTCAGGCCACCTCGACTGCAAGCACTAGCGCTGCCGTGCAGACGCAAGGGAATTCAAACTAGCATATGACCACGATCATACTTTTCGGCATAACGGGCGATTTGGCAAAGAAAAAGCTGATTCCGGCCCTCGCCGAGATATATAAGGGCGGTCAGGATTTTAAATACGTAGGATTTGGCAGGAAAGATTTTTCGGCCAAGGATTTTCATAATTTTATCGCAGAGCATGCTGCCGCGCTCGATGCCGGCTTAAAGAAGGGCTTCGCGGAAAGATGGAGCTATGTTCGCTCTGAACTCGATGACAGGAAAGGGTACAGGGAACTTGCAGGCCGCGCCGGCAAAGGCGGCGACATTCTTCTGTACGTCTCGCTCCCTCCTCAGTTTCACATGGACGTGATTTCAGGCCTCGCTTCTGTCGGTCTCTTGGGCAAAAATCCGAAGCCGGCGTCAAAAGGCGCTGCGACTAAGGGTGTTCCGAAAATCGTTCTGGAGAAGCCTTTCGGCGTCGACGAGAAGAGCGCGAAGGATCTTTGGAAAAAGATTTCAAGCCTGGTCGGCACTGACAGCCTGTATCTCGTAGACCACTACGGGGCGAAGCAGTCGGTCATGGAGCTCGAGACGTTTGCCAAGACGGGCTTCTTTCAGGATTTGTACAAGACGGACCTGGTCAAGAAAATCAAGGTTACTTTGAAGGAGAAGAAAGATGCGGGCGGGCGGGGAGTCCTGTACGACAGCATCGGGACGCTGAAGGATGTCGGGCAGAATCACGTTCTCCGAATGCTGACCAGTATTCTGCTTGCAATGAAATTCAATCCAAAAAAATCTGAAAAGAACAAGCTGAAAAGGTCCGACATCATTTCCAAGTTAAGGCCTCGCTCCGTCTCGATCGGCCAATACAGGGGATTCAGGAACGAGCCGGGCGTCAATCCCGAATCCCAGACCGAGACATATTTTTATGCGAAGAACACATTCGAGGACGTTGAAGTCGATCTTGAGGCCGGGAAAGCCACGTCGGCTGATGACAGCTCCGTCGTGATTTCGATGAATGACAAGAATTCGGTGACCATTCCCGTGAACGGATACGGATCCAAGGACGCATACGTGACGGTTTTCGAGCGAGCCATGCTGGGCGACAGGAGCGTATTTGCAGAATACGAGGAAATCCTCGCTTCGTGGCGATACGCGGAGAAAGCGAAGAAGCTTGCGGCCAAGGCCAAGCTGAGGGTGTATTCGAAAGGGGCCATCTAGCTTTCATTCGCCCGCGCCCTGTTTCGCTCCTCGGCGAAAATTGGCTTAAGTCCGGAAAATTCATGTGGATAAGAAAACAAGGCATATTTCATGCATTTGGTTATACTTAGTACGTGCCCATAGAACTCCTTATAAATAATATCGGTCATGTCTGCACCGGGCTCCTGAGCTTCTTTCTCGGACTTTTCATTCTCCTGAAAGACTGGAGGAGGAAGACGCACCGATTGTATTTTTATGCGGTCCTCACTTTCTCGCTTTACTGCCTGATGTATCTTCTGGCGGTGAACATTCCCGATTCTGAATTGTCGAGCGTGTTCGCGTTCCTGATGATCGTGGCGGCTTCCACGACATGCTTCAGCGCGCATCTGGCCTTCGAGACGTTCAACATCGCGGGCGCCCACAAGAGAGGCATACGAATAATGTACGGAAGCCTTCTGGCGATGTATGCCTTTTTTGCAATAAACCCTTCGGCCGTAAGGCTCATTTCCGAGCCGAAATCCTATTTTCCGAACTTCTTCATCCCTGGCCCGTATTATCTGTTTTATTGCGCCTTTTACTTCATGGTCATCGGCTATTTTTTTACGGTGCTCATCAGGCACTACAAGAAAGTCGACCTGAACGAGCAGAACCGCATGAAGTATTTCTTCCTGGCGTTCGGCTGGGCATACGCATGGTCCGTTCCCATTTACATGATGATATTGGACATGCCGTACGGCGACAAGGCCATACTTCTGGCGCCTCTCATCGGATTGCATTCGATTCCGCTCGCGTACGGCGTCTTCAAGTATGATTTGCTGAACATAAACGTCGTGGTGAAGAACGCCTTGTTTTACGGATTCTTCATCGTCTTCGTGGGCGGATCGGTGATGGCCGCGGGCTTCTCGAATCAGTACGTGCAGACATTGTATCCGGATTTTCCCATCTGGATCCTGCCCATCGTCTCGGGCTTCCTGGTATTGTTTGTCGGATTCATCGTTTGGAACCAGCTGCGCCAGTCGGATCTCCTTAAATACGAGTTCATCAACAATATCAGCCACAAGTTCAGGACTCCGCTCACGCATATCAGATGGCTCGCCGAAGAGCTTCGGGACATTGATTCCGCCGAGGAGCGAAACAGGGCGGTTGATCAGATCCAGTTCGCGAGTATGAGGCTCTTCGAATTGACGAGCGCCGTCATCGACGCCTCGAAAAACACGAACGACCTCGCGCTGTACCGGTTCATAGACGTGGACGTCAAGGAGCTCATTCGCGCCATCGACAAGGCTCACAAGGATCAGATAGTGAGCAAGAAGCTGAAAGTCGTGTACGGCATCGACGAGCAGGTCACGACGGTTCGGGCGGACAAGGCCCGATTGCAGTTTGCCCTGCAGATTCTCTTCGAGAACGCGCTTATCTATACGCCTGAAAGCGGCACGATTCTCATTTCCGTGAAGAAAACCGCTGCCGAAGTGGTCATCGCGTTCAAGGATTCCGGCATCGGCATTTCCGCTGACGACATCACGCATGTGTTTTCAAAATTCTTCAGGGCGCCGAACGCGCGCCATGCGGACACGGAAGGCATGGGCATCGGCCTGTACATCGCCAAGGACACGATCGAGAAGCACAAGGGGCGCATCTGGGTGGAGTCCGAGGGCGAAGGCAAGGGCGCGACGTTCAACGTGGCGCTGCCGCTCGAATAACACGCTCTTGCGGCACTCCCTTACTGGCCGCGAATCTCGAACTTTCCTGAGGGGCGTCATGCTTGCCCGGAGTCCGGCGCCTTTTGCCGCGAAGTCGTTCTGTGATACTATTCTACCCATATGGCATTTTTCAAAAACTTTTTAATGAAGCAGATGCTCAAGCGGCAGATGAAGGGCGTGCCCGAAGCTGAGCAAGAGCGCATTATTTCCCTCGTAGAGAAGAACCCTGAATTTTTCGAGAATATCGCAAAAGAAGTCGAAGCACTGACTAAGCAGGGCAAGAACCAGATGGCCGCGACCATGGAAGTGATGCGAAAGCATCAAGGCGAGCTCCAGAAACTGATGCAAAGGCAGGGGAAGTAAACATACATTTAATGTAATTATTGAAATGTCAGAAAAACATACTCATTTTGAACATTCTTCTGAGCCTATCGCGTCTGATTCTTTTGAAAATTTGATTGAAAAAAGGAATATTGATGCTGAAAAAATAAGCATCTTGCAATTATTGGTAGAGGAACGAATTGTAAAAGATAAAATACCAAAAGAAGAATGGCTCGAGACTGTGGATTTACTCTCTTAAGAATTGAAAATTTTACGAGCGAGCTCATTAGCCTTCTTGAGACTTGCCCAGAGCCATTTTGGTGAGTTGGGATAGTTGATGATTTCGTCGGTTGTTAGCCATAAATAGCGAGCTCATTTCATCCTCGCTTACTACCTTCGGTACTTCTCCATTCTCTATCTCGCATAGAAATACTATATTGATCACATGATTGCCTTTTTTTGAGACGAATGAGGTGCTGTTTACGAAATCAAGCACCTTCACCTTGACTCCGATTTCTTCCTGAACTTCTCGTATAACCGCACTCTCAAGAGTATCGACAAGCGCATCACCGTGCTCAACGGTTCCTCCGACAAAAGCGAGAAGTCCCGCCCCTTCACTTTCCTTTTCTGATCTAACTCCCACGAGCCATTTCCCGTCTTTATAAATAGCTGCCTCGGTGTTGACTGCAAAATGATTTGTCATAGTTTTAAAGTAGTTTAGATGTTTATTTACTGATGAATAATTCTGGCTCCTCAGGCTCAAGTCTCTTTCTGAAAATAATTATGTCGTAGCCTAGATATTTGTGATTCTCATTGAATACTTTGAGGATATTCATCCATTTGTCTTTGATGGCATTCTTCACATCTGATTGCATGTGCTTGATATGATCTTTTTGCAAAAAATAATCAACATATTCGGCGATATCCTTATCATCTCTCGATGATAAGGCGTGCGATTCTTCAAAATAGAGTTCGAAGTCATTAATCGTCTTCTTGCCGCCTGGACAGTGATTCATTTCCTTGAGTAAGGCTGTGAAATCAGTGTAATTCGTCTCCTCGATACTTGTTGCGGTATGGTTGTCATTGTTCATAATTTGTGAGCTAAATAGTAGTCAATGAAGGGTGTGTGGTCAAATAGTTTTTTTGCATGTAAAATTGCGTGCATAAAAACTCCAGAAACATATTTGCTTATTTGCAGAAATTAGAATTTCCGTCCCAAAGCGCGATGTGTTACACTCCTAGTCTATGAAACTATCAATCGGCATCGTAGGCCTTCCGAACGTCGGAAAGTCCACGCTTTTCAATGCGCTCACAAAGAAGTCCGTTCCGGCGGAGAACTACCCGTTCTGCACCATCGACCCTTCGGTCGGCGTCGTTGCCGTTCCTGACGAGCGGCTCCACAAGCTTGCTGCGTTCTCGCAGACCCAGAAGACCGTTCCGGCAGCTGTCGAGTTTGTGGACATCGCAGGCCTCGTGAAGGGCGCTTCAGAAGGCGAAGGTCTCGGAAACCAATTCCTCTCTCATATTCGAGAGGTTGATGCCATTGCCGAAGTGGTGCGAATCTTCGAAGATCAGAATGTGATTCATGTGGACGGCAAGGTAAGCCCTGTCGATGACATCCAGGTCATTAACTTTGAGCTTATTCTCGCCGATGCCCAGACGGTCACCAAGCGGCTCGGCAGCGTCGAGAAGGATGCCAAGCGAGGCGACAAGGCGGCTATCGCTGAGAAAGAGGCGCTTGAGAAGATCAAGGTTGTTCTCGATGTGGGAGAATTGGCTCAGACTGCCGCTCTCACTGACGACGAGAAAGAATCCATCAAGAATCTTCAGCTTCTTACAATGAAGCCGATCATGTATGTCTTGAACAAGAAGTCGGGCGGAGCGAACCTCGACGAGCTTGCTGGGGGCGGCGACCCCCGATTCAAGGCGCTTACGGATTACCTGGCCGCGCGAAATGCCAAGTGGGTGATTGTTGATGCGAAAGTCGAGCATGAGCTCATGGATATGGAAGGCGAGGAGAAAGCAATGTTCAGACAGGAACTTGGCGCTTCGGACGACGGCATCGATAACCTGATAAAGACTGGATACGACCTCTTGAACCTGCATACGTACTTTACGACAGGCGAGAAGGAGACTAGGGCGTGGACTATCGGAAAAGGCTGGAATGCCCCGATGGCAGGAACCGCCATTCATACGGACTTCAAGGATAAATTTATCCGAGCCGAAGTCATTCTCTGGAGCGAGCTTCTTGATGCCGGCTCATTTGCAGCTGCACGAGAAAAAGGACTTCTACGAACGGAAGGAAAGGAGTACATCGTTAAGGATGGAGATGTGATGGAATTCCGGGTCTAGATTCTTTTGAATCCCGGCCTTTGCAGGATATAATTGATTCATTATGAAAAACAAAAGAAAAGCCTTGATTGTGGCAGTTCTGTCAGCAACGCTGGCCGTCGTCGCGCTGTCCATTGCCGGCTGGGCATATTTCAGGGCAGATAATTGGCGCGCATACGAAGGCGGCGATTTGGCAATCAAATTTTCATATCCGAGCTACATGAACTTGGTTGACTCGCCGGAAGGCGAGGGCGAGGCCGTCCAGGTGCATCTGAGACTCGGCTCGGTGCAGGATCCCCTGGAGGGGTCGCTTCTTATAGGGGCGTTGGAAGGGACTGCGGCGGAAGCCGTTGCCGACATGGAACAGTCGAGCGGCCTTATCCCGACTGATTATGCAGAATTCAGCTCCCCTAGAAATGTCACGGTCGGCGGCAAAAGCGCGATCAGGATAGACGCGGTGCTGAAAACAAAATTCACGAATCTCGACTCGGACGTATATGAGACTGCCATCTACCTGGATCATGCGGGCAAGGCGTTCTCGATCGTGACTTTCATCAATTCCAAAAACAAGGCCAATCAGCCGTCTTTCCCGGACGACATGGAAAAAGTGTTCGATTCGATAGAATTTGCTGATTAATTCGACGCCGCGCGCCTTCCGCAAAAGCAAAAATCAATGACAGGGGCGGCCTCGGAACCCGCCTTACCCTCATCTCTTCGAAGTGGTATAATGTCCGCATATGAAAAAAGAGAACCTGCCCTTGATAGTGGCCATCGGATTGCCAATACTTTTAATAATCATCGTGGCGCTTTTTGCCTTGCTGCCCAAATATTTAAGCAAGCCCGAATACAAGTTCGTATACACCGAAGATATCGGGAGCAGGTACTACGCATTCGGCAACAACATTTGCACGATTTACCGAAAATACTACGAGCTCGATTCTGCCAACAAGATAATCATGAAGGATTTCTATGTTTCTCCGTTCTCGGACGCGCCTGAGGAGGACCTGAAGAAGCCGTGCAACGGCTTTCCGACGGCATTCAAGGACGCGCCTGATCTGTATCTGTATGACTTCGTGACCGACACGTCGTCTAAAATTGCTCCGGAATCCGTCGGCCAGCATACGATCGTCTCTGAGAAGGAATCCCCGGACGGATTCCAGGTCGCGTACAGATACGGCCATAACGGCATTTTCGAGCTGTTCGGCAGCAGCAACGACAGGAGCGGCATTTATCTGATAAAAAACGGCCCGATTCGAACCTTGAATCTGGAAACCACCGATGAAAGCGCGTACGGAAGTCGGGACTTCAGGTTCATCGGCTGGGTAAGGTAAGAGAGGGAAGGGCGGCATGACTTTGGCAGGGCGCAAAAATGACAGCCCGAGCTGAAGAAAAAACTCATTTAATAAAAAACTAACGAAAAAAAACATGACAAACCAAGAATTGCTCAGGACGATCCAGGAGTCAATCAGAAGCGGCGAAATTACGAAGGCTGACTTGCAGAACCTTATCGGCGCGCCTGACCTTGGCGCAGGCGTCACTTCCGCCGCTTCCGTCTCCGCAAAGCGGTCAGCTACAAATTCTCTCGTGAGCAAGGTTCTCTTCGGCATCGGAGGACTCATCGCGGTTGTCGGAGTCATCATCCTTCTCGGCCAGAACTGGGAGGAAATAGGCTTTGCCGGAAGAATCATTTCCACGCTGGGCATTTCCTTGGCTTCGTATGCGCTCGCGATATCTTCATTCCGAAAAGAAAAGAACGGCGAATCCTCCGCTTATTTCGCGGTATCCGCCGCTCTCGCTCCTGCCGGCTTCGCGGTGCTTCTCAGCGAGCCTTGGTTTTTGCCGGGCGTCACGGGCTCGGCCGCTCACATGTTCGTGAGCGGAATCTCTCTCGCCGTATTCGCATCCGCGCTTTGGGCCACGAGAAAAAGCATCCTGCATGTCATCTCGACGGCATTTGCCACATGGTTCGTCTACGCGTTTGTTTCGAGGATGATACAGGGATCCGGATTCACGTTCTCTTTCTTGAAAGACATCTTCGTATACACGTCGATGATTCTCGCTCTCGGATACCTCTCATACGGCTCATGGCTGAAATCCAAGTTCGGCCTGATGCGATTGCACAAGCTGTATACGTTTGCGGCTTTCGCCCTGTTCCTGGGCTCGGCCCTCTTCCTGTCAGGCGTCTGGAATCTCCTCTACGCATTCGTTCTCGTCGGAGCGGTCGCGCTCAGCATCAACTTGAGGTCAACGCCCGCGCTTATTGTTTCGGCGCTGGCTATCGCCGTATACCTCGTAAAGATTTCAGCCGAATATTTCTCTGACAGTATTGGATGGGCGCTTCTGCTGGTTCTCATCGGATTTTTGATTATTGGACTGGGATATGCTACATATTATCTAAACAAAAAATACATCCATGAAGAAACAGAAGGCTCAAAATAAGACCGGGCAAGATAAGGCAAAGAAGATTGTCGTTCTCAAGCCATACGACCATTTGAAGGTCGAGAAGAAGTGGCAAAAATACTGGGAGGCAAAAAAGTTTTATAGGGCGGATGACAAGCTGGCGGCCAAGAAAGGTCCGGATGCTCCTAAAAAAATGTTTGTGCTTGTTGAGTTTCCGTTTCCGTCCGGTGCAGGTTTGCATACTGGCCATACTAGAAGCTATACAGCCATGGATGTTGTTTCAAGAAAAAGGCGAGCGGAAGGGCAGAACGTCCTCTTTCCAATAGGCTGGGATGCATTCGGCCTTCCTACGGAAAATTACGCCATCAAGACGGGTATATCCCCGCAAAAAGCGACGAAGCAAAATGCTGATACGTTCAGGCGGCAGCTTAAGGCTGTAGGAATTTCTTTTGACTGGTCTCGCGAAATCAATACGACCGACCCTGCGTATTATAAGTGGACGCAGTGGATTTTCTTGCAGATGTACAAAGAGGGTCTGGCTTATAAGTCAAGACTCACCATCAACTGGTGCCCGAAAGACAAAATTGGTCTTGCAAATGAAGAGGTAGTAAATGGCTGCTGCGAGCGATGCGGAACTCAGGTTGAAAAGCGCGACAAGGATCAATGGGTTCTCGCCATCACCAAATATGCGGACAGGCTCGACAAGGATCTCGATGATGTCGATTATTGGGATAAAATAAAAATTCAGCAGCGAAATTGGATTGGACGAAGCGAAGGGTCCGAGCTTTCCTTCAGGATTAAGAATTCAGAAGAAGCTATCAACGTGTTCACTACGCGAGCGGATACGCTTTTCGGCGTGACGTACGTCGTGCTCGCCCCTGAATCTGAACTCGTGAAGCGGCTCCTGCCTTCAATCAAGAATGCTGATGAAGCGAGGTCTTATATCCAGGCATCAAGCAAGAAGGAGGAAATGGACAGGACGGCCGAAGGCAAAGAAAAGACAGGCGTTGAGCTCAAAGGGGTTGTGGCAATCAATCCTGCAAACGGAGAGGAGGTTCCGGTTTGGATCGCTGACTATGTGTTAGCCTCCTATGGAACGGGCGCTGTCATGGCGGTTCCTGCGCATGACGAAAGGGATTTCCAATTTGCTCAGAAATACAAAATGAAAATGCCGTTGGTTGTCGCACCTAAAAAAGTCTCTGAATCGGAAGTGCCTTTTGAGGATCTTTCGGCTTTTGACAGCGCTGAATGGTTTTCTCATATCAGAGCCCAGGACGGTTTTCTTGTGAACTCGGGAAAGTTTGACGGAATGTCGTCAGCGGAAGCTCGAATCGCCATAACGGAAGCCGTTGGCGGAAAGATCGTCACTAAATACAAGCTCCGGGACTGGATTTTCTCAAGACAGAGATATTGGGGCGAACCGATTCCGATGATTCGATGCGAGGAGTGCGGATGGGTACCCGTCCCTGAGAAAGATTTGCCAGTCAAGCTTCCTGAGGTTAAAAAATACGAACCAACTGACGACGGCGAGTCCCCGCTCTCATCCATTTCTTCGTGGGTAAATACTAAGTGTCCTGCTTGCAAGAAGCCCGCGAAGAGGGAAACGGATACCATGCCTAACTGGGCTGGCTCGAGCTGGTATTATCTTCGATACGCAGATCCGAAAAACAAGAAAGCAATAGTTAATCCGAAAAAGATGGCTGACTGGCTTCCTGTCGACTGGTATAACGGCGGAATGGAGCATACGACGCTGCACCTCCTGTACTCAAGGTTCTGGCACAAATTTCTTTATGACATTGGCGTGGTAAATACCAAGGAGCCGTATCAAAAGCGAACTTCGCATGGGCTGATTCTCGCAGAGGGCGGCGTAAAGATGTCCAAATCAATTGGAAATGTCGTGAATCCGGATGATCTCATCAAGATTTACGGAGCCGATACGCTGCGAGTTTACCAGCTCTTCATGGGTCCGTTTGACCAAGCTATTGCCTGGAATACGGCAAGCATGATTGGCTCAAGGCGATTTATCGAAAGGGCATATTCCATATTTGCCAAAATCGACAAGGCTGCAGATTTATCAACGAATAAGGAAACTGAATCTCTCCTTCATAAGACGATCAAGAAGGTGGGGGACGATATAGAGTCTCTTGGTTTCAATACGGCTGTTTCCTCTCTTATGATTCTGCTCAATGCATTTGAAAAGGAAGAAAAGGTGAGCCGGGAAGCGTACGAAACTCTCCTCAAGCTTCTCGCGCCGTTCGCCCCTCATGTCACGGAAGAACTCTGGTCGGCATTGGGCAACAAGAAGAGCATTCATCTTGAATCTTGGCCTGCGTATGACCCGGAAAAGCTCGAATCGGGAACGTTCAAGATAGTGGTGCAGATAAACAGCAAGGTCAGGGCTGTCTTTGAAACCGCGAGCGATGAAGAGTCCGACGTGCTTGAAAAGGCCCTCGCGCTGCCCGAGATAATCCAGAAGCTGGAAGGGAAATCGCCGTCGAAAACCTTCTATGTCAGCGGGAAGCTTATTAACCTCGTAGTCGGCTAAAAGGCTAAGAAAGAGGGGATACGCACAAGGCCCGCAAAAACGCAAACACCCCGAATCCTTGACTTCGTCAAGCGTACATGCTACAAATAACACATCAAACACATGGCAACTCTCACACTCAGTTTCAAACCAAAGAATGTCACGAAGCGACTCCTTGCGGCTTTGCCGGAACGGGCTCGGCTCGTGGTTACCAAGCGATACGGACTGGACAAGAACAATGAGCGAATGACCCTTGAGGCCATTGGCGAAATGTACAGCATCACGCGAGAGCGGGTTCGACAGATCGAGCATGCCGCGCTTCAGAACATTCGGAAGTCCGCGTATTACAAGCAGGAGAAAGCCGTATTCGAGGAGCTTGTCTCGCACGTGCACGAGCTCGGAGGCATGGTTTCCGAAGAAGAGCTCCTCGCTCATTTCTCAAAGGACGAGTCTGCGCAGAATCACCTTCATTTTCTCCTGGTGGTCGGCGACGCGTTCAAGAAGGAAAAGGAAGATCCCGAGTTCAAGCATCGATGGCATGTCGACGTCCAGCTGTCCAAGAAAATCCACGAAGCCCTTCGAAAGCTCTACAAGAACCTGAACGACGACGACCTCGTCCCTGAATCAGAAATGATCGAAACGTTCCTGGAACACCTCAAGGACGTCAATGAAAAGTACCGAAACGAGGAAGTCGCGAAGCGATGGCTCCAGATTTCAAAGCACATGGCCAAGAACCCTCTCGGCGAATGGGGCAAGGCAACTTCTCAGAACGTCAAGACCAAGGGCATCCGGGACTATGCGTTTCTCGCCATGAGAAAGCACGGCTCGCCTATCCATTTCCGCGACATTGCCAAGCTTATCGAGAAGCTCTTCGACAAGAAGGCTCACATCGCAACGACTCACAACGAGCTCATCAAGGACAAGAGGTTCGTACTCGTCGGACGGGGCCTCTATGCCCTTACCGAATGGGGATACGCAAGCGGCGTGGTCAAGGACGTCATTCAGAAGATGATCAACAAGCACGGGCCTCTCACGAAGGAAGAAATCATCCAGAAAGTGATGAAGGAGCGATACGTCAAGGAGAACACCATTCTCGTCAATCTCCAGAACTCAAAAGTTTTCAAAAAGGACAAGGACGGCAAATACTACATCGCCGAATCCAAGTAACCCCGATAGCGCCATTGGCGCTATTTGGTAGTTCCCCTGATATAGGATAAAATATTCATACACATGGACGCGTCTTCACAAGGTGAATTGAACGGTTTGATACTTCTTGCGCTCAAGCTTGTCTATTTCATTGCCATCATCGCCGTGCCGATTTACCTCGCGCAGGTCTTTTGGGAAAGCTGGGTAAAATACGTCAGGTCAATCTTCTTCGCCAAGCAGAAATACGTGACCCTCGAGCTCAAGATTCCGAAGGGAATCACGAAGTCTCCCTTGGCCATGGAAATATTCATCACGTCGCTCTTTCAGCCGGGAGGCGAAGGGGACGTCATCGGAAAATATTGGGACGGCTCGGTCCGCTCGTGGTTCTCGCTGGAAATAGTTTCCATCGACGGCTCGGTCCGGTTCTTCATCTGGTCCAAGGAAAAGTTCAAGGACATGATCGAGACTCAGCTGTATTCTCAATTCCCGGACATCGAGATTCTCGACGTTACGGACAAGGACTATGCAAAATCAATCCCGTTCGATCCCGAGAACTACCAGTATTGGGGCTGCGAATTCATCAAGTCAGGGCCTTCTCATTTGCCCATAAAGACGTATACGGACTACGGCTTGGCCGATGATCAGAAAGAAGAGTACAAGGTCGATCCCATCACTCCCGTCCTCGAATTTCTCGGATCGCTCCGAAAGGGCGAGCAGGCCTGGATTCAGATTTGCATACGGGCTCACGGCAAGGACAAGGTCAAGCCCGGCACATGGTTCGACATGGTCGATTGGAAGTTCGATGCGAACGAGGACATCAAGAAGCGGACGAAGCGCGACGTCAAGATAGACAAGGAGAAGCCAATCAATCCGGCGCTCATGTCGCTTACGAAGGGCGAGAAGGATGCCGTCGAGGCAATCGAGCGAAGCATCTCGAAGATTCCGTTTGACTGCGGCATCAGGGCCATGTACGTCGCCAAGGAAAACGCCTTCAGAAGCACGACGCAGGCTGCCATCAGCGGCGCCTTCAGGCAGTTCGGCTCGCAGAACCTGAACGGCTTCAAGACCGAGAATGCGCCCGGATCGAAATATCCGTGGCAGGACCGGAGCGGCAAAAAGGCTCTCGGCCAGAAGAAAAAGCTGTTCAGCAGATACAAGAACAGGGCTTTCTTTTATAATGAATTCATACCGGTGGGATATGCCGGGAAAACATTCGTCATGAATACGGAAGAGCTGGCGACCATCTATCATTTTCCTGGAGACGTTTCAAGAACCCCTACGCTTTCGCGCGTCGTCGCCAAGAAGGTCGAGCCGCCGTCCAATCTTCCCATATAAGGCCGCGTTCCTGCCGCTTTCAGGCTTCATACTCATTCATTCAACCACATGCCGTCATTTCGTTTCAATAAAAAATATGCAATCCTGGCGACCGTCCTTCTGTTCGCGGGCTTCTTCAGCCTTGGCTGGCTTTTGGTCAATTCGGTTCTCGGATCGCCGTCGCAGGCGAACTTCGCGGAGAAGCCGACGGCGGTCATCATAGAAAAGGGCCAAAATGTCAAAGGCGTATCCCGGCAGCTCAAGGAAAGCGGCGTGGTGAAGTCGGCAAGCGTCGTGCAGTCGCTCATACTTTTCCTCGGCGGCGAGAACAAGGTCAAGGCCGGCTACTACGAGTTTGCCGAGCCGCAGCCCGCTTTTGCCGTGGCAAAGCGAATCGTCGCGGGGGATTTCGGCTACACTCCCGTGAGGTTCACGGTCGCTGAGGGCGCTGACAGCAAGAGAATAGCTTCCGCCGCAGAGCAGAGATTCCCGCACGTTTCAACTTCGACGCTGCTTCAGCTTGCGCGGGAAAAGGAAGGGTACCTGTTTCCCGAGACGTATTTCTTCTCGCCGATAGTCACGGCCGAGGAGATTGTGAGGGCCATGAGCCTTCAGTTCGACAACCAGATGCGGCCGCATCTGGAAGCAGTCGAGCGGTCGGGAAGAACTCTCGATGAGATAATCATACTGGCTTCCATCCTCGAGCGCGAAGTTCAGACTTCCGAGGACATGAGCATGGTCGCGGACCTCCTGCTTCGCCGCATGCGGATGGGCATGCCGCTGCAGGTTGACGCCACGCTCATGTACGTGACCGGCCGCGGTTCCGCCGAGCTTACCTTGACCGACCTCAGGACCGATCATCTTTACAATACGTACACCAGAAAGGGCCTGCCTCCGACTGCCATCGGAAATCCCGGCATCCGAAGCATCCTGGCCGCCCTGAATCCGACTCCGAACCCGTACGTGTTTTATCTTTCCGACAAAGATGGTATAACTCATTTCTCAAGAACATATGCAGAACATCTCAAGCTCAGGGACAAATATCTCAGATAAGCCCGTTTCGGCCGCGCCTCGAAAGAAGGTCTATGTCGGCATGTCGGGCGGCGTGGACTCTTCCGTTTCGGCCGCATTGCTCAAGGAGCAGGGATGCGACGTGACGGGCGTTTTCATAAAAGTCTGGCAGCCGGATTCGACCGACTGCGGATGGAAGGACGAGAGGCGCGATGCCATGCGCGTCTGCGCGGTTCTGGACATTCCTTTCCTGACGCTTGATTTCAGCGAGCGATACAAGAAGGAAGTCGTCGATTACATGATCGAGGAATACCGGCTGGGCCGGACTCCGAACCCGGATGTCATGTGCAACAGGCACGTGAAATTCGGCTCGTTCCTGGACGAGGCGAAGGCAAGGGGCGCGGATTATGTCGCGACAGGCCATTATGCCCGAAATGAATTCGATTCCGAGACGCAGTCATGGTTCTTGAAAGAGGGCGCCGATGCCAGCAAGGATCAGAGCTATTTTCTCTGGACGCTCGCTTCCGATGATCTGAAGCGCGTGCTTTTTCCGATCGGGCATTTGCAGAAAAGCGAGGTGAGGGATTTGGCCAAAAAATTCAGCTTGCCGGTTTTTGACAAGAAGGACAGCCAAGGGGTCTGCTTCATCGGGCATTTGGACATGAAGTCATTCTTGAAGGAGCATATTGAGACGAGGAAAGGAAACGTGCTGGACGCGAACGGCACGATAATCGGCGAGCATGACGGCGCGGCGCTGTATACGCACGGCGAGCGGCACGGATTCTCAATTTTCACCGACACCGCGGCTCGCGAGCCACACTACGTGGTAAAGAAGGATCTTGAGAAAAATACCATTACCGTGCTGCCGGAATCCGAGTACCGGAAAGATTCAGCCGCCATGCGGCACGCGACGGCCAATCTGACCAGATGCCTATTTTCCGAGGCCGTTCGAAAGAAAGTGGGGGAATTTGATAACAAGGCGGACGGAGGAGCTGAAATAGCATGCGGCGTTCGCGTCAGATATCGGCAGGCAAAGCAGAAATGCGTCGTGACGGGCATTGACCTGAATGCAGGCACCGCAGTCCTCGCGTTTGCCGAGCCTCAATCGGCCATCGCGCCGGGCCAATCGGCAGTTTTCTACATTGACGAGGTGTGCATAGGAGGTGGTATACTGGAATAGACATGACGCCCATCCAGATTATCAAGGAAGACGGTTCTTTGGAAGAATTCGTGCCGGCAAAGCTTGAAAGGTCGCTTCTCAGGTCGGGCGCATCGCTTCAGATTGCCTCGAAAATCATCAAGACTATCGTCGAGGAGATAGAGCGGGGCGTTTGCGATCCTGATAATCCGAAAGGCGGCGTCTGCTCGGTGCACGCGATACACAAGAAGGCGTATGAGATGCTGACCAATCTGTCGGCGACGGCAGCGGCGCGCTACTCGCTCCGAAGGTCGATCATGCAGTTCGGCCCGACAGGGTTCCCGTTCGAAGAATACGTGAGCGAGCTTTACAAGGCATACGGATACAAGTCGCTGACCGGCCAGATGGTATTCGGCGGCTGCGTTCCGCATGAAGTCGACGTCGTGGCCTGGAAGGAAAACGAGCTTATCATGGCGGAACTCAAGTATCACAACGAGCTTGCGGGCAAGACCGATACCAAGGCGGCGCTTTACGTGAAGGCGCGCTACGATGACCTGAGGGACGTCGTATTCAGGTATGAGGGCATGAAGGACCGGAAGATAGACGAATGGCTCCTCATCACGAACACCCGCTTCACGGATACGGCTATCAAGTATGCCGAGTGCAAGGGCCTGAAGCTCATGAGCTGGTCGTATCCTGAAGAGAAGAATCTCTTCTCGATGATCGAGGGCGCGAAGCTTCATCCCATAACGTGCCTGCTCAGCCTGACCCAGAACGAGAAGCATCTGCTGGTCAAGAACGGAATCGTGCTTTGCAAGTCCGTGTACAGCAACCGGTCGATACTGAAGAAGCTGGGGTTTTCCGACGGCAAGATCATGGAGGTAATGGAGGAAATCAGCAACGTCATAAATCTCGTTCCGGCTGACAGATAATTGACCGGTAATTCCGTTGCGCGCGACGGATGGAAATTTTAATATTAATGCGCTAAAAATATCAAAAAAATATGGCATGGACACCTTATAAGAAGAAAATTTACGAGCCTGGACAGAAAGATGCCTTCAAGCTGAGCCGCTCGAAGATAGACATGTTTTTGGAATGTCCTCGCTGCTTTTATCTTGACCGAAGGCTCGGGGTAGGGCGGCCGAGCATGGCGCCCTTTACGCTCAATAACGCGGTGGACCATTTGCTCAAAAAGGAGTTCGACATTCATCGCTCCGGCAAGACTACGCATCCTTTGCTCGAAGCATATGGCCTGAAGCTCGTTCCGTTTCAGCATCCGAAGCTTCCCGACTGGCGGGAAAACTTCGTCGGCGTGCAGTCGCTTCACGAGGAAACTAACTTTCTAATTTTCGGGGCAGTGGACGATATCTGGGTTGATGAAAATAGCACGGTATACGTGGTGGATTACAAGGCGACGAGCAAGGACAATGCGGTGACCGAGCTTGAGGATACGAGATGGCACGATCAGTATCGACGGCAGATGGAAGTGTATCAATGGCTTCTTCGTCACAATGAACTCAAGGTTTCCGATACGGGATACTTCGTATATGTAAACGGGCGAAAAGACCCGAAAGCCTTTGACGGCAAGCTTGAGTTCGACGTGAACCTCATCCCGTATGACGGCAAGGCGGACTGGATCGACGGCGTTCTCCTTCGAATCAAGACGTGCCTCGACGGCGATGCCATTCCGAAGGAAAATCCTGACTGCGAGCACTGCAGGTACCGAACCGATGCGGGCGAAGCTTTCAAGAAGCATGTTGCAAAGTTCGGAGCGAAGAAAAAGGCTTAGGAAATTGCGCGTATTGCATGTACATCGCGTATTTCTCACGTTTCTCATCCGCCGCCATTTTTTGCACCCTCGCATCGCCCGCGGCGGCTTCTTGTGCTAGTATTTGGGAATATGAAAAACAGCAAAACCGGGCGTGCTGGAAAGGCCGCTGCCAAAAAAACGGCTTATAAAGTGGAATGGGATTTCAGGGACTTGTATAAGGGGCCGACCGATCCCAAGCTTGAGCGAGACATCGTTGATATTGAAAAATTATACGATGCGTTCGCCAAGAAATACTCAAAGGATGAGTCGTATCTTTCCGATGAAACGAAATTGCACTCGGCCATTAAAGATTGGGAGACCTTGACCAAGAAAGTCGGCGTATGCGGGCCGGTTTGGTATTTGCAGAATCTCCAGTCAATTGACAGCCAGAACAAGCACGTAAACGCCGGCATCAACAAGCTCTCGCCGAGACTGATCGAGGCTGGCAACAAGACCCTTTTCTTTTCGCTCAAGCTCGCGTCCATTCCTGCCGAGACGCAGAAGAAGTTTCTTGCGAGCTCGAAGCTGTCCGATTTCAGGTACTTTCTCAAGCTTATTTTCGACAACGCGAAATATGATTTGCCTGAGAATGTCGAACAGGTAATGAATCTGAAGTCGACGCCCGCGCACTCCATGTGGGTCGACGGCTTCAGCAAACTGTGCTCGAATCAGGTCGTGACTTTCAAGAAAGAGACGATGCCTTTGGCCAAGGCCATGACCCTGATTCACCAGCTGCCGACAAGGGATCGGCGGGCTCTTCATGATGAATGCATGAAAGTCCTGAAAGGCATCAGTCCTTTTGCGGAAGCTGAAATAAACGCCATTTATACGAACAAGAAGATAAATGACAAATTAAGGGGATATGACAAGCCATACTCGGAATCAATACTCGGGTATCAGAACGACGTGGCGAACATCGAGCTGCTCGTAAAGACGGTAACTGAGAATTTTTCCATTTCTCATAAATTCTTCAAGCTTAAGGCCAAAGCCTTGGGTGAAAAAACCCTGAGATATGCCGATAGGGCGGTCGGGATAGGCAAAAATGCCAGGAAGGTTTCCTTTGATGAGGCGGTGTCGGTAATCAGGACTTCATTCGGCAAGGCCGGGCAGCACTATGTGGACATATTCGATACGATGCTCAAGAACGGGCGAATAGACGTCTATCCGAAAAAGGGCAAGCAGGGAGGCGCGTATTGCTGGGGCGGAGAAGGCGTTCCCACCATCGTCATGCTGAATTACAATAACAGCTCTGACGACGTCATGACGCTCGCCCATGAAATGGGTCACGCGATACATTCCGAGCTTTCAAAGGGGCAGCCGCCGCTTTATGAGCATTACACGATATCAGTTGCCGAAGTGGCCAGCACTTTCTTTGAAAACCTCGCTTTTGAGGAAATGTTCGAGACGCTTTCTGACAGGGAAAAAATAGTGGCCTTGTATGACAGGATCGCAGATTATGTTCAGACGATCCAAAGGCAGGTTTCCTGCTTCAATTTTGAGCTGGACCTGCATAATGCTATCAGGGAAAAAGGCTCCCTTACCGCTGAGGAGATAGGCGAGCTGCACAACAAGAACATGTCCAAATATCTTGGACCTGCCGTCAAGATGTCCGATTCTGACAAATATTTCTTTGAAGCATGGGGTCATATCCGCAGGTTTTTCTATGTGTATTCATACGCATACGGGGCGCTCATAAGCCGCTCGCTTTTCCAAAAATGCAAAGAAGACAAGGAATATTTCAAGAAAGTCGATCAGTTCATGAAAGCCGGGCAAAGCATGTCGCCTGAGGACATTTTCAAGAGCATCGGCGTTGACGTGACAAATCCTGCTTTCTACAAGGCGGGACTGGACAGCATTCAGAATGACATCGAGAAGCTTGAGAAATTGATGAAAAAGAACAAGATGATCTAACGTTCCATGAAGAAGAAAGCACTTATCACCGGAGGCGCGGGATTCATCGGCTCACATGCAGTCGATGAGTTTCTGGAAAACGGCTACGAGGTGACGGTACTCGACGCTCTTCGAACCGGCGACGTCTCGAACATCCGGCACGTCATGGACAGGATCCGGTTCGTCGAGGGCGACATCTGCGATTCTGCCCTGGTCGAATCGCTTGTTGATTCCGACACGGTCGTCGTCAACCTCGCGGCGCAGATATCGGTGCCGGAAAGCATCGAGGATCCGGAAACGGCTCATCGCATAAACGTGGACGGCACGCACGCGCTGCTCGTCGCGTCAAAGGCGAAAGGCGCGAAGAAGTTTGTCTCGGCTTCATCTGCTGCCGTATACGGTTCTCATGCTCCTGTCCCTACTCCGGAAAGCTTCCCGCACGAATGCCTTTCTCCGTACGGGCTGCACAAGAGCATCAATGAGCAGTATGGAAAGCTCTACTCGGATCTCTACGGACTCAAGACGGTGTTCCTGAGGTTCTTCAACGTGTATGGTCCGCGCCAGAAAGCCGAGGGAGGATACGCATCAGTCATACCGGTATTCATCAAGAAAGCGCTTGCTGGCGTCGCTCCGAGCATAAACGGTTCTGGAAGCATCTCCCGTGATTTCGTGTACGTGAAGGATGTCGCTCGGGCCATTCGGCTTGCGGCCGAGGCTGATGCGGGCACGGAGAATGCCGGCTCATTTCAGGTTTTCAATATCGCGACCGGCAAGCCGACCACGCTCGATGAGCTGTGGAATGTTCTTTGCGAAATAAAGCAAATTGACATGAAGCCCGCATATGCAGAAAAGCGTCCCGGAGACATAGAAGCGAGCTTGGCCGATGTCAGCAAGGCGACAGAAATGCTCGGTTTTGAGGCAAAAGCGTCATTGAAGGATGGTTTGGAAACGACCTTAAATATGCTAGAATCCATTTCACCATGGAACCAGAAATAACACCCTCGCGCATGCCTTCATCTGAAATAAGACGACGGTTTTTATCTTTTTTCGAAAAGCGGGGCCATGCCATCCTTCCGAGTGCTCCGCTTGTTCCTGAAAACGACCCTTCGGTGCTTTTCAATACGGCCGGCATGCAGCCTCTCGTCCCGTACCTTCTCGGCGAAACGCATCCGCTCGGGACGCGCCTGGCAAATTTCCAAAAATGCGTCCGGACGGTAGACATCGACGATATCGGCGACAATACGCATGCGACCTTCTTTGAAATGATGGGCAACTGGTCTCTCGGCGACTACTTCAAGAAGGAAGCCATCGAGTGGAGCTACGAGCTCCTTACGGACAGGGAAGAGGGATTCGGCCTCGATCCTCAGCGGCTCTATGTCACATGTTTTGAGGGCGACGAAAACGCGCCGCGGGACGATGAGTCTGCGGAAATCTGGAAGGGAATCTTTGCCAAGAACAACGTGACCGGCGAGCGGATATACTTCATGCCGGCCGAGAACAACTGGTGGAGTCCCGGCGACAACGGCCCGTGCGGTCCTGATACGGAGATGTTCTACGACGTGACGGGCGAATTCGCCGAAGGCCTTACTAAGGAGCAGTATCTTGAAGCAGACGACAAGCAGCAGGTTGTCGAGATATGGAATGACGTGTTCATGGAATACGTCAGCAAGGACGGCAAGGTCATCGGCAAGCTGGATTCAAGAAACGTGGACACGGGTTCCGGCTTCGAGCGAGTGGCAATGGTGCTCCAGGGAAAGAAGGACATTTTCAGCACGGATATTTTCGAATCTACTTTTACAAAAATTGACGAACTGTCCGGCGGATCAGGCAGGCTGAAAGAAGTCGACCTCAAGTCAAAGCGTATCATCGCCGATCATGTTCGGACCTCGGTGATGCTCATCGCTGACGGCGTTTCTCCTTCCAACTCGGACCAGGGATACATCCTTCGAAGGCTGCTCAGAAGGGCCGTTCGACATGCGGACGAGCTTGGAATGAAGCCCGGCTCGCTCTTTTGGATTGCAGACGTCATCATCGATCAGTACAAAGACGTATACGAAAATGTCGGGCGCATGCGCGAGACCATAAAAGTTGCAATCGACACGGAAGAAAAGAAGTTCAGGAATACGCTGTCTGGCGGACTGAAAGAATTTAATAAGAGCATTGCCAAGCTCCGAGCTGACGGCGCAACAGCCGTTTCGGCCGATTTGGCGTTCAAGCTCGTCACCACGTACGGCTTTCCGTTTGAAATGGTCAAGGAAATCGCGCGGGAACAAGGCTTTGAAACCGATGCCGAAGGGTATGAGAAGCTGTTCGAAGAGCATAAGTCGCTTTCCCGCGCGGGTTCGGAACAGAAATTCAAGGGAGGGCTCGGAGACACGAGCGAAATGTCGGTCAAGTATCATACGGCGACGCACTTGCTGCATCAGGCCTTGCGTGAGGTGCTGGGAGAGCATGTCCAGCAGAAGGGCAGCAACATCAACCCCGAAAGGCTCAGATTCGATTTTGCGCATGCGGGAAAGATGACCGAGGACGAGAAAAAGCGGGTCGAAGACCTTGTAAATGAGAAAATTCAGGCAAGCCTGCCCGTCGCCGTTGTCAGCTTGCCGCTCGCCGAAGCTGAAAAAACCGGCGCTTTGCATTTCTTCGGAGAAAAATACGGCGACATGGTCACCGTTTATTATGTCGGCGAGCTGGCCGATGAAAAGGGAACCAACATCGAGAACGCGTTCTCGAAAGAATTCTGCGGAGGCCCTCACGTCAAGAACACCTCGGAACTCGGCGCGTTTAAGATTCAGAAAGAAGAAGCGGTGTCTCAGGGCGTCAGGAGAATCAAGGCGGTTCTCAGCTAGTCTTAGCTAATCTGGTTTCAGCCATTTGCTCGCTGATTCGCCGGGCGACGGGAATATTTTTTGCCGGCAAGGCTTCAATCTTCATGAATATGTGTACAAGAGCGTGCACGAATGGGCGAATGCTTTGCTATACTGTAATGCAATATGAAGCTTACCGGGTCCCTTGTTTTTTATATTGGAAATAGCGTCGTAAAGGGCGCGATTGTCGCCCATGAAAGCGGCAAGCCGCCCAAGATTCTGACGTCTCGCGTCAGGGAGCTTCCGCGGTTCCACGAGCGGGACAGGGACCACCTCGAGAGCAAGATTCTTCAGGAATTCGCGTCCCTCCTCTCCGACATGAAAAATGCGGACTTTCAGCACGCATCGAAGCTCAAGATCAAGATTCACAATGCCTGCGTGATGCTCTCGTCTCCCTGGTACGTCGCGGAAACCTCCGTCATCAAGATCAAGGAGCAGAAGCCCTTCGTCGTCACGGAGCAGCTGATCAATTCTTCGAAGGAGAATATCGCCAAGGCGTACCGCGACGCCCATAAGGTCGACGTGGCCGTCTTGGAGCAGAAAATAATCCGAATCGCGCTGAACGGATATCCGACATTCGAGCCGCTGAAGAAGAAGGCCCAGTCCCTGGACATGAACGTTTACACGAGCTTTGCCCGGCATTCGTCGCTTGAGCAGATACGGCTCCTGATAGACAAGCACTTTCACACGAAGGCGGTCGACATTCATTCGCAGTCGCTCATGGCATTCTCGATCATCAGCGACAACTGGAAGGAGGCGTCGCAGTACATCATCGCCGACATTACCTCGGAGCTGACGGAACTCGTATCCGTCCGGAAAGGCGTCATCTCGGAAGCGTCATCGTTCCCGAAAGGGAAGAGATTCCTCGAAAGGACCATCGCGACCGAGCTCGGCCTGACTCCGGAGGTTGCCGAATCGCTGCTCAAGCTGAAAAATAGCGGGCAGATCGAGCCGGAGCTTCTGAAGAAAGTGGACGCGGCGCTTGAGAAGGCGCGCAAGGTCTGGCTGAAGGAGCTGACCGAATCCCTCTCGGTAATGTCTGCCAGCTCCTCGCTTCCGAGCACGTTCTACGTGTTTCCCGCGCGAAATGTCGGCAGGATTTTTTCCGACTACATCCTGAGCGAAGAATACCAGCAGTTCTCCTTCGCCGAAGGAGAGTTCAAGGTCATAGAAGTGAAATCAGCAGATTTTTCATCCCTTTGCGCAAGCGTTCCTGGAATACTGCCGGACCTGACGCTGACCTTGGGGTCCGTGTTCAACAATAAAATCTTACATGCTACAATGTAGGAACGTTGTGCAGAATTAATTGAATATATTTATGAAAAAAAAGTTCTACGACATCATACCTCAGGAAAAGCGGAGCATCAGGAACATCCCGTTGCCCTTGAAGAAGCAAGAGATAATCCAGGACAGCTTCTCGGTCAAGGCTACCGATGACTCCGTTTCCATCCACACGGAGCACGTGACCGACCAGACCATAAGCGTCGCTCATCATCCGGTAAGCATGGACGGCGTCAAAAGATCGACCCGAACAAGGCGCAAGGCGCCGGCTGTCCCTGCAAGCGCGGCAGGCGCCGCGGCAGCAAATGATGAGGATTTTTCCCAGGAATCGGAAGATTTTTCGCAGGGCGGGGCAGAAACCGCATCGGGCATAGCCGAGCCTGCCATGTATGAGGGGAGAGCTGAA
The DNA here is from genome assembly GCA_964550955.1 of uncultured Candidatus Saccharibacteria bacterium. Classification (GTDB taxonomy): domain Bacteria; phylum Patescibacteriota; class Minisyncoccia; order Phycocordibacterales; family CAIZLB01; genus VEQN01. The sequence goes on along the minus strand of CAZKAF010000001.1, from coordinate 266,231 downwards.
GATTTCGCAGGCGAAGAGGATGAATCCTTCGATGCCTGGAGCCGGCATAACAAGGGAAAAAAGAGCTGGAAATTATATGCGGCGCTCGGAGCGATCGCGCTTTTCGCGCTATTTTTCCTTTCCGTGCAGTATGCGTCAGCGACCATCCGCATCAATCCCGTGACGCATGAGGTGGCCGTGAATTCTTCGCGCATGTATTTGAATGAAGTGGCGCACCGCGTCGTCGAAGTCGAGGCGAGCGTGAGCGCTACGGCAGAGGCCAAAGGAACAATGCAGGTAAGCAGAAAGGCCACGGGAAGAGTCGTCCTTTATAATGCATTTAGCAGCACCGAGCAGAGGCTTGTGATAAACACGAGGCTCGAAACTCCCGAAGGGCTGGTTTTCAAGACTGACGCTCCTGTCACGATTCCCGGGCAAAAGATGGAAAACGGAAAAGCCGTGCCGGGCAGCGTCGAAGTGAATGTCACGGCCGATGTTGCCGGCGACAAGTACAATGTCGGATTCAAGGATTTCAAATTGGTCGCGTACAGGGGCTCGGATCGATACGACGCCATTTACGGCCGGACAAAGACTTCTATCGGCAACGGATACGTCGGCGAAGTGCCGAACGTCGCGACTGCCCAGGTCGCATCCACCAGCCAAAGCCTGAGGCAGGAGCTTCTGGCCAAGCTCAAGGCCGAGGTCCTGAAAGAGGTATCCGAGAGCAAGGGCGAAGTGTTTATCGAGGACGCGATAGTGCCGGTTTATGAGGCCCTGAAGCAGGAAGTGTCGCAGGACGGCGCCGTTCTCACGATGTCCCAGAAGGCTACCGCCAAGGCCATCATTTTTAACAGAAGCGAGGTATCCGAATTTCTCATAAAAACTCAAAATCAGGAAGAGCAGGCTACGAGCACTGACATCGTGTACACGGGGAATCTCAGCAAGCTCTTCATCAAGCTGCCGACCGACACGATTCCCGAAGACCTGACAAAAGACAATGCATACGTGATGACATCCGGCACGTCCACCATCAGTTCGAGCATCGACACGCTGCGCATCGCCAAGGCCGTCAGCGGCCTCACGCGGGAACAGGCCATTCCTGCCATAAAGCAGCTCGTCGAGCTCGAGTCCATCGAGGTTTCCATAAAGCCGTGGTGGAAGAGCAAGCTTCCGGCAGCTTCCAAGCGGGTCTTTGTTGAAATCGAGCAATAATCCACCAGCGGCGCGGATCTCGGCCCATTCTGCCGGCATTATTTCAGCCTATATTTTGACAGTATGGCTATTTTTCTGATACTATAGAGCGTACACAATCGTGAATCATGAACAACAAGAAAGATAAACCAGTAGTTTACGGCATAGTTATGGAATCGTTACCAAACGCACTTTTTAAGGTGAAGTTGGATGGCGATGAAAGCGATAATCTCGTACTCTCATTTCTTGGAGGTAAAATGACGCATAATCGTATCCGAGTAGTCATTGGAGACCGAGTAATGCTCGACATTGATCCATACGGTGGGAAAGCGCGTATTACACGAAGAATGTAAGCGCTTTACAATTGACCATGGTTATAGTAATATGACCATCACGACTTTTTATTATTATTTTGATTGAGTTTATGCGAGTAAAAGCTTCAGTAAAAAAGAAATGTGCACAGTGTAAAGTAGTCCGAAGAAACGGGGTTTTATACGTTACCTGCAAGGCCAATATTCGCCATAAGCAAAAGCAAGGCTAATATCATTACACTATGCGTATCCTAGGTATTACAATTCCAGAAAACAAACGACTCGAAATGGCTTTGACTGCTCTTTATGGCATCGGCCGGTCTCGAGCTCAAAAAATCCTTCAAGAAGCAGGAGTAGACTTTAGTCAGACGACTAAGGATATTTCTACTGATGACGAGGCGAAAATCAGACTCATCGTTGAGAGCCTAAAGTTAGAAGCTGATCTTAAACGAGAAGTTTCTTCAAACATCAAACGACTTAAAGATATCAAGTCTTACAGAGGTTCAAGACATGCTCGACGCCTTCCAGCTCGAGGTCAGCGAACTAAAACTAACGCTAGAACTTTGAAGGGTCCTAAAAAGACTATGGGTTCAGGACGAAAGAAAGAAACTAAGAAGTAATCTATTAATAATTAACACCACATTATGGGAAAGAAACGAATTGCAACAACTGAATCGAATGATTCTTCAGCAAAAAAAGGTGGATCAAATTCATCTAAGCGAAAAGTGGACGCAGGTATTCTTTGCGTACAGTCTACGTACAACAACACTAAGCTCGTTCTTACTGATACTAAGGGTAATGCATTAGCATGGTCTTCAAGTGGTTCACTTGGATTCAAAGGCGCGAAAAAGGGTACTCCTTTCGCAGCTGCTAAAGTAGGAGAAATCCTCGCTGACAAAGCGATCGCTATGGGTATGAAAGAGATCTCAGTAGTAGTTAAAGGTGTAGGTTCAGGCCGAGAATCTGCTATCAGATCTTTTATTACTAAAGGTATTGGACTCGTTGGAGTACAGGACATGACTCCTGTTCCGCATAACGGACCTAAGCCACCTAAGCCTAGAAGAATCTAGTAACCATAGTATTTATATAAAAATATGAAAATCGGACCAAAATTCAAAATTGCACGAAGACTCGGTGCACCAATATTCGAAAAGACTCAGACTGCCAAGTTCAAGGCTACAGTCAAGGAAGTTCGACCGGGCGGAAAGAGAGGCGGCGCCAAAAGCGATTTCGCGCGACAGCTTATCGAAAAGCAGAAAGCTCGATTCACCTACGGCGTTTCTGAGCGACAGTTTTCAAAATACGCAAAGGATGTCATCGAATCCGGCAGCCATACTCCGACATCTGACCTTTTCCAGAAGCTCGAAACTCGGCTCGACAACGTCATCTACCGGCTCGGCCTCGCGGCAACCCGACGGTTCGCCCGACAGGTCGTCTCTCACGGCCACATTCTCGTGAACGGGCGAAAGCTCAACGTCCCTTCTTATGTCGTCAAGGCCGGCGACACCATCTCCCTTCGCGAAGGAAGCAAGGCAAACGGAATCTTCAAGGAGTTCGACGAAAAGCTCAAGACTCTCGAGACCCCGGTTTGGATTACGTGGAATAATGAAAGAAAGCAGGCATCGATGCTTAGAATCCCGAGCATTGAAAATCAGGACCTTCTGTTCGACTTGAGCGCTGTACTGGAATATTACAAGCGATAATAAATTAATTTTAAACATCATGTCTGAGATACACATTGTACTACCATCAAAGCCTAGAGCAGTAGAAGAGACTGCGAACTACGGTCACTATGAGATCGACGGTCTTTATCCTGGCTACGGTCACACGCTCGGGAACTCGCTCCGAAGAATCATCCTTTCCTCGCTTCCCGGCGCGGCCATCACGAGCGTCAAGATCAACGGCGTGAGCCACGAATTCGCCACGATCGACGGCGTCAAGGAAGACGTGATCAATATCATCCTCAACCTCAAGAAGATCCGATTCAGCATCTCAGGCGACGAAGCTCAGACGGTCAGCCTCAAGGCAAAAGGCATCAAGGAAATCACGGCTGCGGACTTCAAGCTTCCCGGACAAGTCGAGCTCGCGAACCCGGAGCATCACATCATGAGCATCACGGACAAGGACACGGAAATTGACATGGAAGTTACGGTTGAGAAAGGCATCGGATTCCTGGCAAAAGAAATTCTTCATAAGGACCGAGTCGATATCGGCAGCATTGCCCTCGATGCGGCTTTTTCTCCGGTTCTTCTCGCTAACTATGACGTGGAGCAGATGCGAGTCGGCGACCGAACAGACTTCAACAAGCTGAAGATGTACATCAAGACTGACGGAACGATCTCTCCGAGAGACGCTTTTGAAAAGTCCGTTGAAATCATGATCACGCAGCTGAAGGCCATCATCGGTTTCAAGGAAACTGAAGTCGAAGTGGCGGCTCCCGCTCACATTCCGACTCCCGAGGAAACAGCCGAAGACAAGGAGGCTCTCGATGACGCCCTCAAGACGAGAATCGAGTCGGTGGAACTCTCCCAGAGGACTGCAAACGCCCTTGTCAGCGCCAACATTCGAACGGTAGGAGGCCTTATCAGAAAGAAGGAGAAGGACATCCTCGAAATCGAGGGACTCGGCTCAAAGGGACTTGAGGAAATCAAGACAGTCCTTGAAGGGCTTGGCTTATCTCTAAAAGCATAGTATTGTAGTTATCTATTAAGTAAAACGCCATGAGACATCACAACGCAAACAGAAAATTCGGACGAAAGACAGACCAGAGAAACGCCCTCCTTCGATCGCTCGCAAGGGAGCTCTTTCTCCATGGCAAGATCGTGACGACGGAAGCTAAAGCTAAGGAAGTGCGGCCTTTCGCCGAGGAACTCATCACGATCGCTCGCGTTGGCGACCTCTCGGCAAAAAGGCTTGTCGCGGCCCGGCTCGCGAACAACATCATCGTGAAGAAGCTTGTCGACATCATCGCTCCGGAGTACAAGGAACGAAACGGCGGCTACACGAGAATTATCAAGCTGGAACGACGACTGACTGATGGTAGCAAGATGGCTGCTATTGAGCTTGTTAAGTAGAAACCATACCTAATTCCAATAACATGACAAAGCATATCATTGACGCACAAAACAAAAAGCTGGGACGAGTCGCTTCGGAAGCGGCCATCCTTCTCATGGGCAAGAACACTCCCGAGTTCGCGCGAAACATCGTCCCTGACGTTCACGTTGAAATCATCAACACTTCCAAGGCTGACATTTCTGAAAAGAAGAAGAACGAGAAATTCTACCTCACGTACTCAGGCTATCCCGGAGGACAGAAGAACGAAAAGCTTCACAAGCTCATCGATCGAAAGGGCGTGGAAGAGGCGTTCAGAAGGGCGGTCAAGGGGATGCTTCCTGATAACAAGCTGAAGGCTGTCATGATGACCAAGCTTACGATTACTCAATAATCGGTCGAGTATTAAATTTCAATAAAATTATGTCAACAGAAACTAAACACAAATACATCCAAGCGAACGGACGACGAAAGACGTCTACGGCCCGAGTTCGAATCACGCCTGCGGCAAAGCAGACTATCGTGGTCAACAACAAGGAACTTAACGAGTACTTCAAGACTCTCTCGCTTCAGGTTACGGCTATCGAGCCGATCAGCAAGTCCGGCATCGAGCAGAAGTTCATGATTACTGCCCAGATCGTTGGCGGCGGAATCAGCTCGCAGGCTCAGGCGCTCTCTCATGGCCTGGCGCGAGCTATCGAAGGGTACGACAAGAACCTCCGAGGCGTGCTCAAGAAGGAAGGACTTCTCACTCGAGACCAGCGAGCCAAGGAACGACGAAAGTTCGGCCTCAAGAAGGCTCGAAAGGCTCCTCAGTGGAGTAAACGATAACAGTTTATCGTTTACTCGGATGCCGAAGACAACGACCGTACGCGGACCAAAGCGATAATCGCAAGACGAGAAAAGTCCCCAACGCGGGGCTTTTTCTTTTGTCCGGAATCGCGCCCTTCATGTTATTATGTTTTCATGAAATACGCATTCTCTTTTTAAGTTTTAAGCTGGGCGGATTTTTCCCTCGGTTTGACATGTCCAGGCAGGGCCGTTAAAATGTCCCGCATATGAATGATGATCTGAAGAAAACAAACGCGGAAGAATCGCTGGAAGAAGCTTTGAACGAGCTTGAACAGGAGGGCGGCAAGAAGGCGGGCCGGGCCGATGCGGGCTTTGACGCTGACGCTGCTCAGGCTCAGGAAGGCGATGCCGAGGATGACGTAGTATTTGACGAGGAATCCGAACTGGGCCCCGCCGAGGCGCTCAAGCGGCTGCGAGCCAAGCTCAAGACTGCCGTAGAAGAAAAACAGGCGTATCTTAACGGCTGGCAGCGCGACAAGGCCGAATTCGTGAACGCGCGAAGAAGGGACGAGGAATCAAAAGCCGATTTCCTCAAGTTCGCAAAGCAGGCGGTCATAGAAGACCTGCTTCCGGTATTCGACAGCTTCGACACGGCCATGAGCAACAAGGCTTCATGGGAATCAGTTTCCGAAGAATGGAGAAAGGGCATCGAGGGCATTTACGGCCAGCTTTCGGGCATTCTCGCCAAGCAGGGCGTGACGGGCTTCGGCGCGATAGGCGACGCGTTTGATCCCAACCTGCACCAGTCCATCTCCGTGGTAAGCACCGATGACAAATCGAAAGAAGGGGCCGTGGCCGAAGTCCTGCAGAAAGGATACATGCTCAGCGGAAAGGTCATCCGGCCCGCCATGGTGCGAGTTTTCGAGGCTTAAGGGCCTTTCTCGCGGCCCTGTGAATATCTTTCAGGCGCCGCATCAAGATTCGATATATACTGTCTGTATATATGCATTTATCGAGTTTCGAAACCGACGGGAATGAGACTTCGGAATCTTTTGCGAGAGAGCTTAATGAAAAATGCGCAGTAGTCGGAATTTGGAACAGCAAGGATGCGGCCCGCGATGCATATTTCGGGCTTTTTTCTTTGCAGCACAGGGGACAGGAAAGTTCAGGAATCGTCTGCACGGACGGCTCCTCGTTCAGCATGCATAAGGGCGAGGGCCTGGTCAGCTCGGTCTACAGCGAAACTGTCTTGGGAGAATTGAAAGGTCATGGCGCCATCGGCCATAACAGATACTCAACTTCGAGCGGAGAGGGGCTGAGGCATGCGCAGCCGATCGAGACGCCCTTGTTCTCGCTTGCCCATAATGGCAACATACCGAGCGTCCAGGGCATGATCAGCTTCCTGGGCGAGCGAGGCATCGAGACCGAAGGATGCAGCGATTCGAAGCTCATGGCGGAAATCATACATGCTCACCATGAGGACGGCTTGTCACTGCAGGAAGCGGTGAAGCAGATGTACGCTTCGGTCACGGGCGCCTTTTCCTGCGTGCTTCTGTCGAGGGACGAGCTCATCGCCTTTCGCGATCCGTGGGGAATGAGACCTCTCTCGGTAGGGAAGAAATCCCTGGAAGACGGAACCGAAGCGTACGTCGTGGCGTCGGAAACCTGCGCTCTCGATACTCTGGGAGCTGAGTTCTTGCGGGACGTCGAGCCCGGGGAAATCATCACGTTCAGGCAAAGCCATGCAAATGGCACGGTCGGCCAAGTGGCCGTCGAATCGAATCCCTGCATGCAGCAAGTTGATCCGAAATTCGATATCTTCGAATTCGTGTATTTTGCCCGGCATGACAGCGTCCTGCTGGGCGAAGAGGTGTACGAGGTGAGAAAGCGCTTCGGCGAGCTCCTGGCGAAGCAGCACTCGCTTGACGTGGATATCGTCATTCCCGTTCCGGAAACCGCCGTGCCTGCCGCCATAGGCTATTCGCAGGCAAGCGGCGTGCCGCTCGAATTCGGCCTGACGAAGAACAGGTACATACACAGGACATTCATCCAGCCGACTCAGAACGACAGGGATACCAAGGTCAGAATGAAGCTGCTTCCGCTCAAGCGAACCATCGCGGGCAAGAGAGTGGCTGTCATAGACGACTCGATCGTGCGCGGCACGACCAGCAAGCGCATCGTCAAGATGCTTTTCGAGGCCGGAGCTACCGAGGTTCATTTTCTCGTGACGTCCGCGCCGATCCGCTTTCCTGACTTTTACGGCATAGACACTCCGAACCAGGACGACCTTATCGCGTCGGGCAGAACCATCGAGCAGGTGCGGGAATACCTGACCGCGACATCCCTCGCGTATCTCAGCGTGGAAAACATGGTCAGGGCTACCGGCCATCCGCGCGACCGATTCTCGCTGTCCTCGTTTACGGGAGAATATCCGATTCCGCTCTTCGAGAAGGAGGAGGCTTTCAGCCGAAACGTGCCGGAAGACCAAATAGCAATTGAAGGCATCATAGACGTGGTGGGGCATGAGCAGCAAGTTTTTGCGTAAAAGATCATAAAATCATGATGAAGAAAATACTTATAATAGGCGGAGGAGGAAGGGAACATGCGATCGCGTGGAAGATAAAGCAGGACAATCACGACGTCGAGTTCTTTTTTGCGCCGGGAAACGGCGGCACCGCGATGCTCGGCATCAATACGCAGCTGAAATCGACCGAGACAAGCGAGCTCCTGGGCTTCGCCGCGGAACAGCAGATAGACCTGACCCTGGCAATTCCCGATGACTGCCTCGCGAGCGGAATAGTCGACATCTTCAGGCAGAACAATCTCCGCATTTTCGGCCCGACGAAAGCGGCGTCAGTCCTGGAATGGTCGAAGGCCTTTTCAAAAGCCTTCATGGAGCGAAACAGCCTTCCGACCGCCCGGTTCAAGAATTTTTCAATACATGCGGAGGCGCTGGCATATCTCGAAGGGCATCCTTTGCCCGTCGTCGTCAAGGCGAGCGGGCTGGCGCTTGGAAAAGGGGTGTCCATTTGCCGCACCAAGGAAGAGGCGGCAGCGGCGCTCAAGGAAATAATGATCGACAGGAAGTTCGGCGATTCGGGCAACGAGGTGGTAGTCGAGGAATTCCTGGTCGGATCCGAATTGTCCGTTCACGCATTCACTGACGGGAAAGAGAGCGTCCTGTTTCCGCCCAGCCGCGACTACAAGACGATAGGCGAAAGCAACACCGGCCCGAATACCGGAGGAATGGGCAGCGTTGCTCCCGTTCAGGACGTGACCCCCGAGCAGCTGGCCCATATCAAGACAGGCATAGTTACTCCGACCATTTCCGCCATGAGCGCCGAAGGCTATCCGTTTTCCGGCGTCCTGTACCCCGGCCTGATGCTGACATACGCCAGCCCGGAAGAACTTTCAGGCCAAGGCGCTCCTGCCGCGCCGGTCACCTCGGCGAGCCTGAGAGATTCCATCGTCATGGTGCCGAAGATTTTGGAATACAATGCGCGATTCGGAGACCCGGAAACTCAGACATACATGCGCCTTCTCAAGAGCAATCTCCTGACCGTCATCGACGCCTGCATTGACGGGACGCTGACCGAAGACAAGGTCGCCTGGAAAGACAGCTTCGCATGCACGGTCGTATTGGCCTCGTCGGGATATCCGGGCCCTTTTGAAAGAGGATTCGAAATCAGGGGCATCGAGGATGCGGAGAAAGATCCGAACGTCAAGGTCTTTCATGCCGGAACCGCATGGAACGAGGGAAAGCTCGTCACGAACGGCGGAAGGGTGCTCGGCGTCACGGCCGAAGCGGATACGCTCGACAATGCGCTCGAGCTTGCCTACAGGGCAGCGGCGCTCATCGACTTTCAGGGCAAATACATGAGGACCGATATCGGGAAAAATAGAAATTTCATCTAAAATTCACGAATCTTCGCCATAGTTGCCGCAGTTAGGCGCCGGGAACATGCCGCGCGCGAGAATATTGCATAATTGAATCGTTCACCGCGCGTTTTGCGCAGAATGCAGATTGCGGAGCCGACTTGCCAAATTTCTGCCAAGTTTTATAATGTGCCGGAATAAGAGCCGTTCGGGCTGACAAGGCCCGAAACCCATCAATCCACCATGCTTACGACCGACAAAATTCTAGCTCACAAGATTGACGGCAAGAACCTGATCCTCCTCACGCAGGTCGCTTCTTCGTATTTTCTGGTTTTCGGGCAGATTGTCCGCGGCAAGAAGGGCAATTCGTTCAAGACCGTGCTGCAGAAAGAGCTCACCCAAGCCGAGGCGTTCGCGGTCCATGCCCAGCTGACAGGCGCGAACGCCTCGTCGGGCACAGCCGGCGAATCCGTCGCGGCATGCGCGGATTCCTCGAACGCGCTTCTCCTTGAAAGTCCGAAGCAGGCAGCCAAGGCCTTTGCAAAGCCCATTTCATACAAGATAGTCAGGTCTCCATATTTTCCATCAAGCGAAATGCTTCTTACGCGCCAGAAACCGAGGGCGCCGTCCTCATTCTTCTAGTCCTGATCAACCATCAGCGGTTCTTATCAACTATTAGAATTTAATCTCCAAATTAAGGCGCATGCCGTGCCTTCGGTCATCAAATGCCGAAGCGCATGCATCTGCCCACAAAAAACTATGGCAAAAATAATCGGTATCGATCTCGGTACAACAAACTCGGCAGTCGCGGTAATGGAAGCGGGCGAGCCCAAGATCCTGGAAAATGCGGAAGGCGCGCGAACGACTCCCTCGATCGTGGCCATCTCAAAGAACAGCGAGCGGCTCGTCGGGCTTCTCGCAAAGCGGCAGGCAGTGACTAATCCCAAGAACACGGTATACGGAATCAAGCGATTCATCGGGCACAGCTTCGACGAATCGGGCGTTCAGCAGGACAAGACCACCGTCGCGTACGATGTCGTGAAAGCGGCAAACGGCGGCGTCAAAGTCTCGCTGTCCGACAAGGAAGGCGCGAAAGAATATTCTCCTGAAGAAATTTCAGCCATGATCCTCACTAAAATCAAGAACGATGTCGAGGCGAAGCTCGGCGAAAAGGTGACTGAAGCGATCATCACCGTTCCGGCATACTTCAATGACTCGCAGAGGCAGGCAACCAAAGACGCGGGCAAAATCGCCGGTCTTGACGTCAAGCGAATTATCAACGAGCCGACAGCGGCCGCGCTTGCATACGGATTCAACAAGAAGAAAGATGAGAAAGTGGCAGTATTCGACCTCGGAGGAGGAACGTTCGACATCTCCATTCTTGAGGTCGGCGACGATGTCGTCGAAGTAAAGGCAACCGACGGCGACCACCGACTCGGAGGACGGGACATCGACTACAAGATCCTGAACTGGATTGCGGATGAGTTCAAGAAAGACCAAGGCATCGACGTTCGAAACGACGCTCTTGCGATGCAAAGGCTCGACGAAGCGGCTGAAAAGGCGAAAATCGAGCTTTCGACTTCCATTGAAACTGAAATCAACATTCCGTTCATCACGCAGGGGGCTGACGGGCCGAAGCACTTGGTGATGAAGCTCACTCGGGCAAAACTCGACGAGATCGCGGACGAGTTCATCGAGCGGGCAATGCAGATTACGAAGCGAGCTATCGAAGCCTCTCCATTCAAAGTATCTGACATCAACGAGGTCATCCTCGTGGGCGGACAGACTCGAATGCCGAAGATTCAGCAAGCGGTTAAGGACTTCTTCGGAAAGGAGCCGAACAAGAGCATCAACCCTGACGAAGTAGTGGCCCTTGGCGCCGCCATTCAGGGAGGCATCATTGCCGGAGACGTGAAAGACATTCTCCTTCTTGATGTTATTCCGCTTTCGCTTGGCATTGAAACGATGGGCGGAGTCGGGACCAAACTCATTGAAAAAAATACGACTATTCCTGCTTCGCGCTCGCAGGTATTCTCGACTGCCGCTGACAATCAGACATCGGTAGAGATTCATATCGTTCAGGGCGAACGGGCCATGGCTTCCGACAACAAGTCGCTCGGCCGGTTCATCCTTGATGGAATTCCGCCAGCGCCGCGAGGCATGCCGCAAGTCGAAGTAACGTTCGACGTTGACGCAAACGGCATCTTAAACGTGAAAGCAAAGGACAAGGCTACGAACAAGGAGCAGTCCATTCGAATCGAGGCAAGCTCGGGACTCACGCCGGAAGACATCGAAAAAATGAAGAAGGACGCCGAGGCTCATGATGCCGAAGACAAGAAGAAGCGGGATGAAGTGGATGTCAGGAACACCGCAGACCACACCATGTATTCGGCTGAGAAAGCGCTGAAGGACAGCAAGGACAAGATCCCGGCTGAAATAGTGACGTCTGTCGAGGCCAAGATTGCCGAACTCAAGACAGCCAAAGAGGGTACGGATATCGAGGCTCTCAAGAAGGCGACGGAAGAGCTTTCGGCAGAGATGTCGAAGATCGGCGAAGCGATGGCGAAAGCCGCTCAAGCGGAGAGCCCGGCCAATGCGCCCGGCGACGCATCGGCAGCCGGAAACGAAGGGGCTGGAGCGGGAAGCGCAAGCGGCGCGGAAGGAAACGCAGGTTCGGAGGGCAACGTGCGAGACGCAGAAACCAAGTAAAGTGTCCTCAAAACCCCTGCATGCGCTCGACGCGCGGCATGGGTTCCAAGCAGCAAAATGAAAATGCGCGGCGCAAAGCATCTGAAAATGAAGAAGCGCGCATGAACGATGTATAAGCAGTAAAAATAAACCAAAATCATGTCCCAAAAAGATTACTATCAGATTCTCGGAGTCCAGAAAAACGCGTCCAAGGACGAGATCAAGAAGGCGTTCCGAAAATTAGCTCATGAGCATCATCCGGACAAGACCGGCGGCGATGACAAGAAATTCAAGGAGGCCAACGAGGCGTACTCGGTTCTTTCGGACGACCAGAAACGGGCTCAATACGACCAGTTCGGAAGCGCCGGTCCGGGCTTCGGCGGAGGCGGAAGCGGCAGCCAAGGATTCGGAGGGTTCGACGGATTCGACTTCAGCGGTTTCGGAGGCCAGGGCTTCGGCGGCTTCGGACAGGATGGCGTGGAATTCGACTTGGGCGACATTTTTGGCGGAATGTTCGGAGGAGGCAGATCGGCTCGGACAAAGGAAAAGAAAGGCTCGGACATACAGGTCGACATCGAAATCTCATTCGAGGAATCGGTGTTTGGCGCGGAAAAGGAATTTTCAGTCCACAGGACTGCCGAATGCTCGCATTGCAACGGTTCCCGGAGCGAGCCCGGAACATCGATGGAAACATGCAAGACCTGCGACGGCGCGGGCCAGGTTACGGAAATCAAGCGAAGCGTCTTCGGATCATTCCAGTCCGCGCGGGCCTGCGATGCCTGCATGGGCACGGGGAAGATTCCGAAGGAAAAATGCAAGCGCTGCAAGGGCAAGGGAATCGAGAGCCTGAAGGATTCGATCAAGGCCGTAATCCCGGCAGGCATAGAGCCGGGAGAAATGCTGCGGGTTGCCGGAAAAGGCGAGGCGATTACGGGCGGAAAGACAGGCGACCTGTATATTAAAATCCACGTCAAGAAGCCGACGGGGGAATATGCGAAGCACGGCCTTAAGAAAGACGGGCTGAATCTTGTCATGGACATGCCGATAAAGCTTACGGATACGCTGCTCGGGGGCGACATCGACGTCGAAACGCTCGACGAGAAGCTGACGGTCAGCATTCCGCAAGGAATCAGGCACGGCGAAGTTCTCCGGGTTCGAGGCAAGGGCGTGCCGCACGGGCCGGGATCGAATAATCCAAGCGCCTCACGGCATCCTTCGACGAAAAGAGGGGACCTGATGCTGCATGTAAAAATAGAAATACCCCAGAAGATTTCAAGGAAAGCGCAGAAAATGATCGAGGAATTGAGAGGCGAGGGCTTGTAGAGGGTTCGCTCAAGCCCTTAAGACCTCCTTCGCAAATCTCCGCCCTGGTCAGGCAAAGAAGGTTCGTGAGGTTTATAAGCAGTTTTTAAAATCTTCATAAATTAGTTATACTTTAGCTGATGAACGTAATTTTCGATGACAGGGAATCATTCCAGTTCCAGGGATATGCTCCGAACGCCGGCAGCCCGGAGCCGAAAGATTCTTCCTTGGCCAAATTGGTCAAGCGCCTGACCGGCGTGCAGGATGACAAGCAGCTCAACCAGATATACTTGATCATATCCGGGATATGCATCCTTATTGCCATAATCGTCTATATCGTGCTGGTTCCGGGCCCGGCCGGCAATAACAGGCTGCCCGTGATTTACCGGGAGGATGTCACGCCCGAACTTGAGCATCTGTTCACGCCGGAACAGCTTATAGATTTGCCTAGAAAATACTAAAACATATCCATGGGAACGTCGCGCTCACAAATCAATATGAAAAAGGGCTTCACGCTGATTGAGCTGCTGGTCGTCATCTCCATTATCGGGGTGCTTTCCTCTGTCGTGCTCGCGTCAGTTACCCAAGCCAGGGATGCTGCCCGGGAAGCCCGCGCAAAGCAGGAGATACGGGAGATTCGCAACGCGATCATAATCGCGCAAGGAGAACAGGGAGGCCGCCCGCTCTTCACGTTCGCCAATTATGCAAATTGCGTGGCATGCGGCTGCACCGGCGGCTATACCACTTCGCAGTGCACGGAGAATTGGGAAATGGCGCTGCAGCAGATACAGACAGCCACGAAAGGGCTCGTGAGCGGCCTGGAGAGGTTCGCCAGAGATCCGTGGGGAAATCCGTATAACATGGATGCGAATCAATATGAAGGGTCCAACCCCGCAGCCTGCGGCAGCGTGGACACCATCGAAGTGTTTGGCCGCACGATCAGCGGGCTTCCCACCATCCCGCTTGCTCCGAACTGCCCATAGGAAAGCAGTCAGGGAAAATCCTAGCCGCACCCGTCCGCCGCTTGCGCTTGCCTTTCCAGAGCGCGCGCGCCGAAGTTTCATTATCTACATTTTTTATCAAAAAAAGCTGGTTAAAAAACTTTTTTGAACATATAATGAATCCAACATGTTCACATTCAATATCGCGCTCATCGCAGTCATCGCGCTCCTGACCGCGTTCTCGTTCTACAAGGGAAAAGTCACGCTCTTTTCGCTCATCGTCAGCTTCTATCCTGCGGCCGCCCTGTACGCTTCATTTCCCTGGAAAAGCACATTCATCCTGATGAACGACAATGCGAACCAGATCTTCTACTCGCACGCGCTCATCTTTGCCGTGTTCTTCATCCTGTCCTTCTTCGTCGCCCGGCGAATCGTCCATTCTGACGGGAACAGGGCGGGCGTAGTCGGCTTCGTCGACGCGCTCGCATTGTCCGTGTCGGTAGTCCTTCTGACCGTCGCGCTGACGCTTCACATATTGCCGTACAAGGACATCTTCGGGCTCAGCAAAAGCCTTCAGACTTTCTTGAGCGGGAGTTCAGGCTATTTTGTTTCAATAGCGGTGCCGGTCGCAGTCCTGTATTGGATGACGGGCAGGCGGTATTAGCCAGAGGGTTCCAGAAGGGCAAAGGAAAAGTCAAAAAATGCCGAGTCGGCAAAAGCCTGACAGGCGCCGCCCGAATCCGACGAATTCCCACGATTTGCCTTTTTAGACAAAATGTGCTATTATATGAATACTCCAAATGAGCCAGTATAGACCTCAGACATACCCCATGAAGGGCGATCCGGGAAGGATAAGCCCCAGCATAAGACAGCCACAGGCAAACGGTGGCGCCTTAAACAGTCTCCAGCACCTGCAACAAATAGACAGTCCCATGAACGACCCTTCTAAAGTCGTCATTTTTTTTGCCCATGAAGTCCATGACGGGCTCATCCTTTTCATCCGAGTCCTGTGGAAGAAAATTTACCGAGGGACGATTTGGGTCAAGTGCTTCGCCATCAAGGCCTACTCGGCAACGACGCAGCTCTTCTCCTGGCTGCTCTTCTGGCCGGCATTCAATCTCTTCTTCGATCTCGCGATAGTCGGCAGGGAAAACCTCAAGGGAGTACGGTCGCCGCTGATCATGATCGCCAATCATTCCCGCTTCTATGACAGCTTCCTCTTCAGGGTGGCGGTCGGGCCGTTCTCAAGGCTCCTTCCGATGCGATTCATGGCAGTCATCAAGTTCGCCGATCCGTTCCTGAACCTGATGAGGAGAATAGGCGTCGTGCAGTTCACGTACGGGCTCTTCGGCGTGTTCGTCGTCCAGCACGGGCTCGGACTTCAGAAAAATCTCCAGAGAGCGAAGGCCATCATCCGAAACAAGGGCATCATCGCCATGTTTCCAGAAGGGAGAATGAACCGCAGCGGGCAGATCGGAATGTTCAAGCGAGGCGTTTCAGCCTTGGCGCTTTCGACCCATGCGCCGATTCTCCCGATCGGCATCAAGATCACCAAAAACGCCGACAAGACGCTTGCGAGCAAGGTTCTGAGCCTCATCGGATTAAGAAAAACTAAAATCGTCATAAACATCGGAGCCATCGAACGGCTTCAGACAGGAAAGACGTATGAGGAACACGCCGACGACCTGAGAGAAAAGGTGGCAAGACTGGTCGGGTAGCCTCTGACCTATCAACGTGCAAAAAAGTGTTATCATGGAGCAATGATTCGATCTCAAAATATTCGAAAGGTTATCGAAATTCTTCAGGATGACGGACGGAATCCGGTGATTGTGATAAAGGAAGAATTATAAGAAAGATTATTAGCTTGATTTAGCCAGAAAACAATGAAACTCACATCGAAACTGACAAACAAGAGCGGGCAAGTGATAAATATTGAATACTATGAGCAAGATCCGCTTACAGGCTTAGGCGATAAAATCATGCAGGGCGTGCATGCGTTTTGCTGCATCAAAAGCGGCGATCCTGAAACCGACGGGAAACTCGTGCTCGTCAAGCACCCTAAAAGCGGATGGATGCCGGCAGGCGGAGGAATCGAAGCGGGGGAGACATATGAAGAGGCCGTCGTGCGCGAGGTTGCCGAAGAAACGAACATGAAGGTCCTTTCCCAAGAGCTTATCGGATATCAGGACATATACGAGCCTGACCGAACTGTACGGCAAACGCGGTCTTTCTGCATCGTCGAGCCGCACGGTCCGTTCGTGGCAGACCCCGACGGCGAGATTCAGGAAATTATCCTGATAAATCCCGAGGATTACAAGCAATATTTTGACTGGGGACATATCGGCGACCATGTCATGGGCAGGGTGATTGAGATGGGTAAAAATATCTCAAATTAAATGCACCCCTCGACAAAAATACTGGAATCAATGTATGACACCGACCAAAGTTCAATTAAAGAATTCAGGCTTGGAAAGATAAAGCCTATCTGATAGACAAGATCCTTGTGCAGAAAGGCGAACCCCAGAAGTACGGCACTCAATACAGGATTGACCCCGTCACGAAAGAAATCACATTTATTGAAATCGGAGACGAGGAGCATCTGGACGAAAGGAGAGCGGGGATGGGGCTGGAAAGTCACGGGGAATATAAAGCTAGGGCCATAGAGTCTGCAAAGCGATGAAAAGCCTGCGAGTTTCTAATAACCGCCTGCCGTAGTACAATCTGGCCATGTACACCGACCTCAAAAAACTCATCGTTCGGCTGGGAAATGAAATATCGGCCGAAGCTGGCACGGCAAGCGATATCGGCACCGAAAAACAATGGCTGACTGAGCGAGACTTGGAAATAGAAACGAAGCTTTCGGAATTCATACTCTCTCATGATCCTGAAGCTCGAATTTATGCCGAAGAGCTGCATGACAACTTCATAGCAGGAAATAGCGTTTGGATTATCGATCCGATAAGCAGCACGTATAATTTTATCAATGGCTTGCCCCATTACACCGTGGTAGCAAGTCACATGAGAGAAGGCGAGATAATTTTCGCCGCCGTATATGATCCTGCGACCAAAGAACTCTTTCATGCGGAGAAAGGGAAGGGTTTTTACGTTAATGAGGCAAAGAGCGGCGTAAAGCGTCGCGGAGACTTGACGTGCCTTGTCGGCGGCAGCTTTGAGAGAAAGATTTTCAATGAAAAGCTCCTGAAGCTTTTCGAGACAGCAACCATCAGGGTTCTTGGTTCGGTAGGACTGCATTATGCCTACGTGGCTTGCGGGAGAGCTTCGGCAGCATACAGCAACAACAAGGATACGTTTCCTGAATTCGCCGGAAAGCTTCTCGTGGAGGAGGCGGGCGGAATATTCACGGATGCAGACGGCAATCCTCTGACACGCGAATGCAAGGGAATCATTGCCGCAGAAAGCAAAGACGTGCACCAGAAAATCTTAGAGATAATGAGATAAGGTATTTCGATGAAACATGGCAGGGAGACATTTTATAAAATGAAAAGCAAAGATCAGGAAATTTACATAAGAGAGGCAAAGCCGGAAGATACTGACGGCATTTTGAACGTGATAAGGGAATCATTCATCGCCACTTATCCAAATAGCAAAAATGGAATAATGACGCGCGACGTCGAGAAAATGATAGAGCCGGCTTTTACAGAAGATTCGATTGCGCTGAGAAAGGATTCTATTGAAAACCCCAAGGGCAGCATTACCGTTGTTGCCGAATTCCAGCAACGGATTGTCGGATTCTGCGCGCTGTCGCTTAAGCCTGAAATGAATCAGATGCAGTCAATATACATACTCCCGGAGCATACAGGGCGGGGAATTGGAACCTTGATGTGGGAATTCGCGCTTTCAAAATTATCCGGCAGAGAAAAACCAACAATCGTGCATGTTGCCACTTACAACAAGAAGGCAATAGCTTTTTATATGAAGCTCGGCTTCAAGGATAACGGAAGAAGATTCACGGAGGCGAGACACATGTCCATACCGGAAATGGAGATGATCAGGGAATAAAGCTCGCTAGGTTAAATTCAAATTGAGCTATTTGAAGCTTTGAATTTCGACGCGATTCGCATATAATCACAATACATGAAATCACATTCCAGACTGACCAAGATAACTTACAGAATAACAAGAACTATACTCAAGCCTATCCTGCAGGGAATTTGGGTAAAAGAAGTCACAGGCAGGGAAAATATCCCAAAAAAAGGAGGGGTCATAATTGCTTTGAACCATCAGAGCTTTTTTGATTTTCTGACTTTTGCCGTAGTGGCGCCGCGAAATATCCATTTCTTGACGGCTGAAAAGTTCTTCAATCACAAATTATGGAGAATATTGATGATTATTTGCGGGCAGATTAAAGTAGAAAGGACTGCGGACGACAAATCTGGCGTGCACAGCAGGGTAAAGCAGCATTTGGAGGCAGGACACATGGTGGGCATATTCCCGGAAGGAACCCGCTCGCCATTCAAGGATGAAATGCTGAAAGCTTTTACAGGTATAGCAAAATACGCACTGGAACATCGAGTACCCATCATTCCTGTGGGAATCAGGGGTGCGCATGAGGTGCTTTCAAAAGACGGCAAAAAAGTTAATTTCATCAAGAGCATTGAAATTCATATAGGACACCCCCTGCATTTTCCAAACCACTGGGAGCATCACAGCGACAGGGAGGCTCGAACATACGTGACAGAGAAAGTCATGAAGCAAATTGAAAGACTGTCAGGGAAAAAATATCCGCATTACGAACTAAATCATGAAGAATAAAGTCGCTTTCATAGACATTGACGGAACTCTCGTAAAGGGGCAGAGCCAGAGATATTTCATACAGTTCACGCACAAAGCCGGCTTCTTGAGTTTTTTTGACTTTACGCTCATCTTCACCTGGTTCGGTCTCTACAAAGCGGGTCTTGCTAGCAATACAGGTCGCATCTTGAATTTTACCCTGAGGAACTTCAAAGGAGTCGAAAATGCAAAAATTGACGCGATGATGGATCGATTTTATGAGGAATGCATTCTGCCAAAACTGTACAAGTTCAGTGAAGAGGCCATATCAACGCTTAAGTCAGAGGGCTACACGACAGTACTACTTTCAACCGCGGTAGAGCCGATTGTCAAGATAATTTCAAAAAGGCTTAAAACCGACGATTACATTTGCACTCAAGTCGAGCTCGATGGTTTGGGAAAATATACGGGGCACGTCATAGATAATCAGGTTTACGGCGAACAGAAAAAAGTTAAGTCCGAAAACTACATTGCTTTAAAGTATCCAGGAGGCGCTTACACGTTGGCCCTTGCGGATCATATTTCCGACCAGGATCTTCTGCTCTCTGCCGACAAGGCATTTATCGCAAACCCCGCATCAGCCATGAGGAAATGGGGAATTGAAAATAAAATCGATATGATATACTTAGATAAAAATGAATCTGTTCAGTACATCAAGTCTCATATTGAGTCTCAGTAGTATCTTTTTCAGTTTGATAGTTTATAGAGCTGACAAGCACAATCGCGTCAGCAAGGCCTGGCTGTATTCATCGATATCTTTCTCAGTCTGGGCACTGGGCTTGTACGGAGTAACGTCGACAAGCTCTCAAAACATAGCCCTTGTTTGGCAGTATATTCTTGATCTCGCTGCAATATTTCTTCCGGCGCTTTATTTTATCTTCATATCAGAACTATTCAAGTTTAAAAACGGGAATTGGAGAATTTTCTTCTTGGCAATAGCTGGCATCTTGGCAGTTTTCAGCTTCACGCCCTTCTTCAAGGTGGGCGTCGTTCCAAAATTTGACTTCTTCTGGATTAATCCGGGTCCTTACTATTTTATATTCCCGGTATATTTCGGAATTCACGGGGTCATTGCCTCAATTATCCTCGTTTATAAATTGATTGAGCAGTGGGGAAACAAGATGGCCCGGGGACAAATCCGTAACACGATGATCGCAGGCCTTCTCGGATACGTCGGAGGATCGACGAACTTCTTCCCACAATACTTTAATGTGTATCCTTACGGAAACTACCTCGTGATTCTCTTCATCGTGTTCATGGTGTACGGGGTACTGCGATACAAGCTTCTGAGCACAAAGGTCATTTCAGCGCAGATATTCTCAGCGGCTCTCGTGATGGTGTTCCTCTTCAATGTCCTCCGGTCTGAGGAAATAAGCCAATGGATTACGAACTTCATCATTTTCATGTGCGTCACTTTCTTCAGCTTGCTTCTCGTGCGAAGCATCAATGAGGAAGTGAAGGCTCGGCAAAAAATTGAAAACCTTGCGCAGGAACTTGAAAAAACCAACGAGCGCCTCCGGGAACTCGACCAGCAGAAGTCCGAGTTCGTGTCGCTCGCCAGCCATCAGCTCCGAGGACCCCTCACGGCCGTGAAAGGCTACGCGTCGATGCTTCTTGACGGGGATTTCGGCGAGATCAGGGACAGCGTCAAGGAGGCCATCGAGAAGATCTTCAAGTCCACGCAGGACCTGGTAATTCTCGTGGGGGACTATCTCGACGTGTCGAGAATCGAGCAGGGCAGGATGCAGTACGATTTCAGCACCTTCGACGCCCGCGACATAGTCGGAACCGTCGTGACGGAACTGCGGCCGAACGTGGACTTGGCAAAATTGACCATAGATTTCGACTACGACATGTCCGGCATGTTCAAGGTCAATGCCGATCAGGGGAAAATAAAGCAGGTAATCAGCAACCTGATAGACAATTCCATCAAGTACACCCCAAAGGGCGGCATCCACGTCTGGCTGACGAACAACAAGCCCGGAAAGATCCTCATCTCGATCAGCGACAGCGGCGTCGGCATCCATCCGGAAATTCTTCCGAGGCTTTTCGAGAAATTCACCCGAGCGCCCGACGCTTCGCGTACGAACATCATGGGTACCGGCCTTGGGCTGTATGTAGCTAAAAAGATGATAGAGGCTCACCAGGGCCAGATATGGGCCGAATCGGCCGGAGTCGGCAAGGGCTCGACGTTCTTCATCGAGCTCAACCAAGTCAAGGTCGACCCGAGGAATCCGAATGATCCGGCCATCCTGAACGACGGCGAGATAACGAGCAGGCAAATCATAAATTAGAGTTCGGCACGGAAATGCCCGCGCGCGGCAAGCTTTTTATCCTGCCTAGTTTTATCTTCCGAGCAAGTATAACTTGAGCTTTATTTTACCTTTTCTTCATGTCAGTCTGATAGACTTTTTCCATATCCGATAACAGATATGTATAAATTATGGCAGATAAAACGAATTCGAAGCAAAATACGGCAAGCCTTTCTGAACCAGTGACCCGGGGAGAATTTATTGATTTCAAGGATGAAATGAGCGAATTCAAGCAAGCTTTTTACGTGCTGTTCGAGACGCAAAGACGGGAATTCGAGCGACATATCGGCGCGCTCGGCGAAAGCTTGAAAGGCGAAATCAGAATGGTGGCCGAAGCCCTCAAAATGCATGCGGAATCATCCGACAGAAGATGGGCCGAACAGAAAGAAGAAAACTACCAGTTCAACAAAAGATTGTACCAGCCAGAATCAAAGCAGTCTCGCGCATGAGACCGCGGCATTGCCGCCAATCCACATCCCAAAATTCGCATCTTGATATATACTAAAAACTCCGACAACACATGGAAACCTCCAGCATCTTTCTTTTCATCGTATCGATCATCACCTCGTATTTGGGGTACTACATCATAAAAGGAAAGAAAGACCTGAACAGGGACTTCACGTCGTTCTGCTTCGCATTCCTCATCCTCTCCATCTGCTTCTGGTCTTACGGACTGGCGTTCTTCAGCATCGCCGGAACTCCGGAAACCGCGATGATGTTCGTGAAGCTCTACTACATAGCCGCGGCAGGAATCCCGCTTTTCTTCTGGTTCTTCTCGCTCTCATTTCCCAAAAACAGGCGGGTTTCGAGAGCATATCAGATAGGCGGCCTGTCCGTCTTCCTGACGCTGTCCCTGGCCATACTGATCATAGACGGCTTCATCATCGAATCCGTGCAGATGACGGATCCGAAAAGCGTGACCATCTCATTCGGGAGCTACATCCTTTACGGCATATACATAGTCGGCGTGCTCATATGGGCGTATATAAACCTCATCCGCTCGTACTTCAAGTTCAAGTCGGACCCCGTGCTCAAGAGCCAGCTCAAGTTCATGATTCTCGGAACGATCGTCCCGTACATCTTCGGGGTATATTTCAACCTGCTCCTGCCCATCTACACCTACGTGTACGTCTGGGCCGGCCCCATCTTCGGCCTCGCCCTCGTGATGATCATTCTCTATGCCGTTTTCAAGCAGCGCCTTTTTGACACGAAAATAATCACGGTGGAGCTCTTTACCTTCACTCTCTGGCTTTTCATCTTCCTCAGGGCGCTCATCGCCAGCGACACCAACGAGCAGATAGGCAACTTCATCCTGCTCATACCGACTATCGTGATCGGAATATTCCTCATCCGAAGCGTGCGGCAGGAAATCAAGGCCCGCAACGAGATCGAAAAGCTCGCGAGCAATCTCGAGGAGGTGAACAGGCAGCTGATATTGCTCGACGGCCAGAAGTCCGAGTTCGTGTCGCTCGCCAGCCATCAGCTCCGGGGGCCGCTCGCCGCCATCAAGGGCTATTCGTCCATGGTGCTCGAGGGTGACTTCGGCGAGATGGACGGCAGCCAGACGGAGGCGGTCCAGAAGATATTCGAATCCGCCCAGGGCTTGGTGACAATCGTCGGCGACTATCTTGACGTCTCCAGCATAGAGCAGGGAAAGATGCAATACGACTTCACCGTCTTCGACATCAGGAGCCTCGTCGAGGAAGTGACCACCCAGCTTCAGCCCAACTTCGAAAAGGCGAATCTCCAATTCATGCACCACATGCAGGAGGAGGGCTTTTTCCTGGTAAACGCGGACTACGGAAAGATCAAGCAGGTGATAAGCAACATAATCGACAACTCCATCAAGTACACTCCTCAAGGCGGCATCCGCGTATCAGTCAAGCAGAACACGACGAGGACAGCGCTCATATCCATCACCGATACCGGAGTTGGGATCCATTTCGACGTTCTTCCGCATCTTTTCTCGAAATACACGCGGGCGCCGGACGCGTCCAAGACGAACATAATGGGCACGGGACTCGGATTATACGTGGCCAAGAAGATGATCGAGGCGCATCATGGAAGAATTTGGGCGGAATCGCCGGGGCCGAACAAGGGATCCACTTTCAACATTGAGCTTGAGCTGCTGGGGAAAAGGGGAGAATAGGCGCACTGACTGAAGGGCCGGCTGGTCAGGGGCCATAGGGGGGCCTCCGCCTCATCCTTGCGCAGCGTCGCTCAGGGCATGGATTCGCAACGCAGTATTTGCACTTATGCTCGTTATGTGATATAATTTACACGTAACGTCTGATGGCAAAACGGCCATTGAGATCACTCAGAAACCAAAACTCAGCAAACTACCGTTCTTTATGAATATCAAACAGATTGCCTTCTTTACGGGGCAAGGATGCCAGAACATGGGAAACCTGCTTCTTGGCAAATGGCAGGAATTATTCTTATGCATCCCGCTGCTTGACTCCAGCTTTCGGAAGCAGGCGGCGCAGCGCGCGGAAGGGCTTACCGGAACCGAGGGAATGAACCATGGCGTCGTCATGGGACATTCGGCCGGATGCCTGGTAGCGCTCTTCCACGCCCTGCATCTCATGAGCATGGGAGTCTCGCGGACGAGGAAAATCGTCCTGCTGGCACCGCCCCCGCTTTTGGGAACGATGATGCCTGTCTATCTTGTCTGGCAGATGATGAAGAACCCGCGGTACTGGCTTAAATGCCTGCCGTGGGCGAAACCATTCAGGCTCGACCGGAAAGACAGCGACAGGCTCATGTTCGGGCCTGACACGCCCGGCGACAAGCAAGGCTCATTCCATGAGCAGCATGCGAAAGAGTGGTTCCCGCGGCTTATTGCGGAGAATACTTTCAGCTTCCTGTGCCCGTGGCTCTGGCCGCTTTTCTTCAACTGGAAGAGAAAGCTTGCCGGGATTGAAATCGTCGTCATCGGCGGCGATGGCTACTCCGACCGGATGATTCCCGAGTTCGTCTCGAGAAAGACCGCCGGCCGGCTTGGCGCGACGTACGTTCCGTTCAAAGATGCCAGCCACCTTGGAATGTTCGTCGGGGAGAAGCAGGAGGCCCTGGCAAACCTGCTCCAGCAAGTGATTGCCGCCGACTATCTGGCGACAGACTCGGCAAGCGAGCGTCCGGAGGCCATGGTCCCGGCAAAGCTGGTTCCAGCCGCAGCCTGAAGCTCTCTCGGGCTTCCACATCACCCGGTCTCGCAGATTCAACATCTGTCGAGGCCGGTTTTTTTATTTTAATTTCATGCTTACTTAAGCCCTCAAGCCTGAGTATTTGCTTTGCATGATTAAACACGCTAGCTCGAATAATTCCGTCAAATCTGCTACAATGTTGCCATCATGACTCAAAACGACGCGCAAAATATTTCCCATAAAAAAGTGCTCCTCTCGGGCGTGAAATCCACGGGCCGGCCTCATATCGGCAACTATTTCGGCGCCATGAAACAGTACCTAGACATGCAGGGCGAGGAGGTAGATTCGCGAATCTTCATCGCGGATCTGCACTCGCTTACGAGCGTCCAGAATGGTCCCGAACTTGCGGAGTCGACGCTCGACCTTGCCATCGACTATCTGGCCATCGGCCTTGACCCGCAGCACGTGACCATCTTCAAGCAGTCGGACCTTCCGGAACTGACGGAGCTCACATGGATTTTCAATTGCATCACCACCATGCCGTACCTTATGCGGGCGCATGCCTTCAAGGACGCGGAAGCCAAGAACAAGGAAATCAATGTCGGGGTGTTCGATTATCCGATGCTCATGGCCGCCGACATTCTCATTCAAAATGCCAATGTCGTGCCGGTCGGAAAGGATCAGAAGCAGCATGTGGAGTTCGCACGGGACACTGCTGAAAAATTCAACAGGATTTTCTGCGGCGACGGCAAGAGCTACGAGGAGGACCAGGCGATTTTCAGGCTTCCGGAGCCGGTCATTCTTGCCGAAGTCGAGACTGTCCCCGGCATTGACGGACGGAAGATGAGCAAGAGCTATGGCAACCACATCCCGCTCTTCTCTGAGGACGACGAGATCAGAAAGCTTGTCGCGTCCATCGTCACCGACTCGGGAGCGCCTGCCGCGGGGAGCGGACACGGCGGAGGGGACGCGACCCTTGCGACTCCCGCGGACACGGCTGGAATCCCGGCGAACGTATTCGGCATCCACAAGCTCCTTATCGGCAACGCGGACCTGATCGCGGCCGGAAAGGCATATCTCAAGGATGAGGAATCCCTCAAATCTTTCTATAGAAGCACCGAAGGGAAGTACAAGCCGCTGAAGGATGCGCTGGCCGATGACCTTATCGCCTTCATAACGCCGCTTCGAGCTCGCCGGGACGAGATAGCAAAGGACAAGGACGCCGTCAGGACCCTTTTGGCTCAAAATGGCGCCATCATGCGGGAAAAGACGCATCCGCTCGTGCATCAGGTCAGGAAGGCTGTCGGACTCATCGTGTAGCACCCCTCCGACAGGCTCATGAGCTGAAGCTATGACGGCGCAGGGAGGGGCGGAGGCTAAATTGGCAAATTAATGACTTTTGATCCATGCCCTGATTCTGTAATGCCTTGGCGGCTCATCCGTCAGTGGTTGAATAGGTCGATTTTTCATAAACTCAAAATTCGGGACATTTCTTAAAATTCTCAATACCGCCCAAATTATGACCGAAGCTAAATCAAAATCTTCTGACTCGAAATCCGCGGCGAAGCCGAAAGCCAGCCTTCGCGTCCTGCTCAAGTCAGTCAAGCGGGCCTTTTTGCTATGCCTGAAGCTGGCCCCAAAACTGACGATCCAGCTAATCGTGATTACCGTATCGCTTGAATTTTTCCCGCTCATCCAGAACGGCCTCTTCGGAAAAATCATCAATGAGATAACCGAGGCGCTGAAGCCCCTGCCTGACGGCTCGACCGTCCCGATTACGTACATACTCGGATTCATCCTTCTCTACGTCCTCGTCATGGTCGTCTCCTCGATCTTCAGGGAATTGAGCAACTACATCAGCAAGAGATGGGACCTCACCGCGGACCATCAGCTCGACATGTACACGCTCAAGAAAAAGGCCGGCCTGGACATTGCCCACTACGAGGACCCGGAATTCCAGAACCTGATGAACAGGGCGTTCGACACGGGAACATGGCCGCTGCACTCGCTGGCGCTCGGCCAGATCAGAAATATCGGAAATATCGTCGGAATCATCGCGGCCAGCGCCATCGTTTTCAGCATCAGCCCCTCGCTTCTCATCATAAGCTTGCTTTCGGCCATCCCGAATTTCGTCATCGAGCTCAAATACAGCTACAACATGTGGGGAATCTGGAGCGAGAACAGCGTCAGGCAGAGGCAGTATTACGCCCTCCGAGACCATATCCAGGGCAAGCGGAACATCATCCAGACGAAGATGCTTCAGGCTTCGAACAAGATCCTGACGACCATCACCGGCATCATGAGCGCCTTCCTGTCCGACCAGCTTAACGCCGACAAGAAGCGCCTCTGGCTCGGAATCGGCGCGAACATGATCATGGCCCTCGGCATCGGATATGCCATCTATCAAGTCATCGCCGAAGTGCTCGTCGGAAACATCCTTCCCGGCACGCTCGTATTCGCGGTGTATTCGCTGCAAAGCCTGGTAGCGACGATAAACGGCTTCCTGACGGACATAGCGGCGCAGTACAAGAAGAGCCTCACGGTGAAAGACATATTCGAGGTGTTCGACACGGCGCCAAGGATTCTCGAGAGCATCAAGGCGGCCGATTCGCGGGGCGAAACTGACAGCGTTCCTTTCTCGAAGCCGCCTCATGTCGAATTCAGGAACGTCAGCTTCAAGTATCCGTCAAAAAATCCCGAAACGAGCCCTTGGGTCTTCAAGGATCTGAATTTTGAAATACGTCCGGGCGAGAAAATCGGCATGGTGGGACAAAATGGCGCGGGAAAGTCCACGCTCATAAAGCTCCTCATGCGCGTATACGACCCGACGGAAGGGGCGATTCTCATAGACGGAACGGATCTCCGCGACTTGCCTACGCAAAGATGGTCAGCGACGCTCTCCGTCCTTCTTCAGCAGTACAGCCTCCACGAGTTCAGCATCGAAGGAGCCATTGCCATGGGACTGCCTGACGGCGAAATTGACTCTGCCAAAGCCGTGGAATCGGCGCTTCTCTCCGGCGCGGACGAATTCATCAACGAATATCCGCAGGGATACAAGCAGCAGGTCAGCAGGGAATTCGAAGATGGCGTCGAGCCATCGCAGGGCCAATTGCAGAAGATAGCCCTTGCCCGGGCCCTCTACCGAATGCAGGCCGCGCAGATACTCATTCTCGACGAGCCGACGGCGGCCATAGACCCGCTGGCGGAACTCGAGATATTCGAGAAGATGGAACAGGCCACGAAGGACAAGACGCTCATACTCATCACGCATCGCTTCAACAGCGTCAGGAACGTGGACAAGAT
Organism: uncultured Candidatus Saccharibacteria bacterium; assembly: GCA_964550955.1. GTDB lineage: Bacteria > Patescibacteriota > Minisyncoccia > Phycocordibacterales > CAIZLB01 > VEQN01. The sequence goes on along the minus strand of CAZKAF010000001.1, from coordinate 238,548 downwards.
CCTGGTGCTCGACGGGCACAGCCTTGCCGAGCAAGGCACCCACGCCGAACTGATGAAAAAGAAGGGCGTATACGCCTCGATGTTCGAGGGACAGGCGAAAGGATTTAGTGAATAGAGGCTTGATAATTGCCATGGAAGGTAATTTTTGAACCATCAGCAGGGCACATTTGTAATAAACATCGATTACATCCGTCATATCAAAAGCTATTGACTTGTTTACATATTCATTATGTGATATATTTTAGCCCCATTTGAACGACGCCCATGCGGCTCATTTGAATAGGAAACCTCGGCGCCTTCTTCCAAGAAGGCGGGCGCTGAGGATTTTGCACTTTCAAAACAACACAACAACAAATACAAGGAGGAAATTAGCGTGAAAACAGCTACAAAGGCGTTCTTTAACTTGATGATTCAGGGCTTCAAAGCTGTGAAATTCATCTTCGGACTCTGTCCGAAACTGACCCTGTCGATTCTTGCATTCGGACTGGTATCGCCAGTATTCGGATTCATAGTCGGGAAGGCCACGGCGGAAATTACCAATTCGATTCAGATAGACCCCTCAAGGTCGGTTCTGGTCCTGCTGGTAATCATCTGCATCTGCCTGATTGCCGACAAGACCTGGTCCACCCTAGACCGGGCAATTAAGACAAGGTGGAACATCCATACTAATTACCGCTTCGGAAGAATGCGCGACCAGAAGCGCCTTGAACTCGACATCGGCACCATACGCAGCGCCGAATTCAAGAATCTGGTCCAGCAAATCATCGAAAGCCCATTCGGCTGGAGGGCGATGAACGAGTCAGTCTCAATCAATTTCCAGATGATGAGCAGGTTTGTCAGCTTCGCCATCGCGACGTATGTCATCTGCACGTTCGACTGGAAACTGGGAATGATGCTGTTCCTCTTCGTCATACCTGAGTTCGTGTCCGACATATATTTCGCAAGAAAGTACTGGAGGATTATCGAGCTCATAGCAGCGGACGGAAAAAGCATGGACGAATTCAAAAGCCACTTCCAGGGCGTCATTCCGGTAACGGAGACAAAGCTCTTCAAAAGCCAGAACATGCTCCTGGGCAAACTTGACCATGTCTGGGCCGGTCGGGTCAGCAAGATATGCAGATTTGAAAACCAGCGTGCCATTTCATCACTTGCGACAGCATTGCTGAGCATCATCGGCCTCATCTACGCCATGCACCAGATTGTCCTGTCCGCTCAAAACGGGCAGGTGCAGCTTGGAACCATGGGATTCGTCATCAGTAATATCTATAACATGAGGCAATCATGCTCGGCATTACTTTCGACGCTGGCGAGTCAATTCGAAATTGCGAAAAATGTGCAGAGAATCTTCAGCTTCTTCGAGCTGGAATCCCTGCTCGTAATCGCGCCGAGGACAAGCTCAAAGCAGGTAAGAAAGAATGAAGCACCGGTTATCCGGTTCGAGAACGTTTGGTTCAAGTACCCTAACACCGAGGAATTTGCGCTGAAAGGCGTGAACTTCGAGCTCAAGGCTGGAGACAGGGTTGGAATCTTCGGCGAAAACGGGGCAGGAAAGTCCTCTTTCCTTTCGCTGCTTTGCCGAATCCATGACCCTACTGAAGGCAGGATTACGGTTGACGGAATTGACCTCTGCGAAATCAGTCCGGACGATTGGCAAGAACACCTGTCTGTCCTGATGCAGAAGAACAACACGTACTCCATGAAGATAGGCGATTCACTTCGAGTGGCATGTTCCGAAAGGATTCTGACCGACGAAGACTTGCTGAATCACGCAAGGTTCGCTGATGCCATGACGGTGATACAGGAGAAAGGCGGGCTGGACACCCAGCTCGGAACGGAATTCGACGGCATCGAACTCTCTGGTGGTCAGGAAAAAAGACTCGCAATATTGCGAAGAATGATCAGGGTAGCCAACGAGAAGCATGTGCTGATCCTCGACGAGCCCGAGAAGGAGCTGAGCAGTCATGCCTGCGACGTCTTCTTCGGTCAGCTTCGTGAGCTGCCGGATAAGGTCCTTGCCGTCTACGTCTCGCACAACATCGCAACGCTCAGGCTGGCAAAGACAGTTATCGTTCTGGAAAAAGGCGAAATAGTAGCCTTCGGTACCCATGAGGAACTCCTGAAGTCCGACAACGAATACAGTCGAGCCTACAAGTCCCAAATGGATACCCTGCTCGGCAGACTCAGACAACTTGAACAGGATGGTAAGTGAGAAGAAAATCGCGATATCGCGTCGCCGTCAGCTGAAATATGCTGGCGGTGTTTTTATTTTTGCGAGGATTAGTAATTTTAATTAAACTTCACTGATCCAGACAACTTGCTTGTATCTGCAATACTGGCTCAAATGAAACTAATCAGTATAAAACGCCTGAAACGCAAATTATACAACATACAGCACGAAGTCATGCGAAATGTACAAGCAATCAAAGAAGTTGGACATCTTATATGCAAGAATATGAGCTCCAGCTCTTCGGAAGATCGCGTCAGACGAATAGAACGCCTAACTCCCGAAGACATAAAGCAAACTGCGAAATGGATGGGAAAGAATTTGGACACGGTGGTTGTTTTCTCGCAAAACCTCGTCAGCGTGAATATTTAGCAACTCAAGAATGGAGGGACGGATCAGATCAGGGAGGCGCGGAAGATTTTTAACGAACCCTCTGAACCGACCTGTCTAATGGCTAAGAACGGCCTTTTCTGCTACACTGCAGAAGTAAATTACATATAAAAACATGACCTCAAACCGCGTATATATTAAAGATTTAAAAGAACATTCGGGACAGGAAGTTACCATCAAATGCTGGATTGATGTCCGAAGAGACCAAGGAAAGCTCATCTTTTTCGACTTCCGGGACATGACCGGAAAAGTCCAAGGAGTAATCCTTCCTAACGCAACTGAGGCACACGCAGTCGGTTCTACAGTGCGGCCTGAATGGGTTGTGGAAGTACGAGGAAAAGTAAACCCTCGACCGGAGCGAAACGTTCAGGCAGACAAACAGAACGGCGACATCGAGCTTGAGGTTCTTGAAGTGAAAGTCCTGAACGAAGCGGAGACTCCGCCTTTCGACATTCACGCCGACACGCGAGAGGTCACTGAAGAAGTACGACTTAAGTACCGATACGTAGACCTTAGAGGCGAACGACTTCAGAAGAATATCCGAAACAGAGCGAAGATTCTCCAGCATGTTCGAAATTTCCTCACACACATCGACTTCACTGAAGTTGAAACTCCTATTTTGACGAAGTCTACTCCGGAAGGGGCGAGAGACTATATTGTTCCATCAAGACTTGCACCGGGACACTTTTACGCGCTTCCGCAGTCGCCTCAGCAGTATAAACAGCTTCTTATGTCTGCAGGCATTGAACGCTATTTCCAATTTGCAAAATGCATGCGAGACGAAGACACGCGCGGAGACCGACAGCCTGAGTTTACGCAACTGGACATGGAGCTCAGCTTCGCAGACGAAGAAGAGATTATGTCTATCACTGAAAGACTTCTCATCGAAATCGTCGAGAAACTCTATCCTCATAAGCGAATCCAGCAGGTTCCGTTTCCGCGGATTCCATACGCTGAAGCGATGGCCAAGTACAGTATCGACCGACCGGACATTCGAGAGGACAAAGAGGATCCGAACCTGCTCGCATTTTGTTGGGTAGTGGATTTCCCATTCTTTGAAAAGAACGAAAAGGGTACGGGAGGTGTCGGTCAAAACGGCGAAGGAGGAGGAACGAGCCAGTGGACATTTACGCACAATCCGTTTTCAGGAACTAAGCCGGAACACTTCGAACGACTCATGGGAGCAAAGGCCGCTGACAATGACTTGAATACGATTGTCGCCGCACAATACGACATCGTGCTTAACGGATATGAAATAGGCGGAGGAAGCATGCGAAACCATCAGGCTGACGCGCTTGTAAAAGTATTCGAGATAATGGGATATCCGACTGAGACAATCGAGAAAAACTTCTCACACATGCTTCATGCGCTTAGAAGCGGAACTCCTCCGCACGGCGGCATCGCATGGGGATTTGACCGACTGATGATGATCCTCGAAAACGAGCCGAATATCCGAGAGGTAATCGCATTCCCCAAGACAGGAGAAGGAAGGGATCCGATGATGGATTCGCCGAGCGAAGTTTCAGCTGCGCAACTACGAGAGTTGGGGTTATTGGTGAATAAGAAATAAGATGCAGTATTGCAATAATCACACCACGTGAACAGGATGCAAATAAAAAAATTGTAAAAAATACTGATACTTGGAGACTCAGGTAGAGGCAAGTGAGATTCTATCAACTTTATAGTACACTAAGGGTATGCAGAACAATGAGCAAGCAATTGTAGCTGAAGCACGGCAGGGAACCAACGGAGTATTCGTCATAAAGACGGAGGTCTTTGAAGGCCCGCTCGACCTTCTGCTCACGCTCATCGAAAAGCGGAAGCTTTTTATCAATGACATTTCGCTCTCGAAAGTTACTGACGAATACATCCAATACATAAACAGGCTGGGAGATTATTCGCTCGGCGACAGGACTCAGTTCATTTATATCGCATCGACGCTCCTCCTCATCAAGGCGAAATCGCTTTTGCCGACCCTCAGCCTGACCGAGGAAGAGAAGACGGACATTGCCGACCTCGAGAAGCGGCTGAAGGAGCTTGAAATCATGCGGCGTGCCAGCGAGACGATTCAGAAGCTGTTCGGCAAAAGCATTCTCTTCCCGCGAGGCGGATTTGACGGAAACTTCAAGAGCGAAATGGCAGAGCTGTTCGTGCCGAGCAAGGACACGACGCTTTCTAACATTCTTGAAGCAATGGGCCGCGTGCTGACATCGCTTCCGAAGCCCAAGAACGAGCCTAAAGTGCTGGTGAAAAAGACAGTGAGCCTTGAGGAAATGATCGGCAGGCTGACAGACAGGATAAAATCGGCGGTGCGAATGAGCTTCAAGGAGTTCAGCGGCGGCAAAAGCGCGCTTGACCGGGGAGAGCGCGTGCATGTCATCGTCAGCTTCCTGGCCATGCTCGAACTGGTGAAGCAGGGAACCATCGACGCGCACCAGGAAAGCCTGTTCGACGAGATACACATGGAAAGCCAGAGCATTGGCGTGCCGAGATATTAACAGGCAGATTTTCAAATTTGCCGCGGCGATATAGCAAAAATGCTATATGCATCTACATGCATCATGCGAGCTTGCGAAAATAACCCGCGACACGCGGCATGTCCAATATTTACATTTACCCAGCTTTTCGCTGCGTACCCGCGAATATGGCCACGCACGACTCCTTCTTTTCGCGGCCTTCAGGATTCCACACTTCATATTAGCCAAAAAAGGCGAGAAAACGTATACTGTATGGCATGAACTCTGACGCGAAGCTCGAGAATATTGTTGAAGCGATTCTTTTTTGGAAAGGCGAGCCCTTGTCAGTGAAAGAACTGGTGAAAATAATCAAGTCAGATGAAGAATCTATCAAAAAAGCATTGGGAACTCTTGAAGAAAATCTCAAAACAAGGGGAGTGGTTCTCATGACAAAAAGCAGCGGCAGAGAAAGCAAGGAAAACAAAGAAACAGAGTATTCGCTCGGCACGTACCCGGAAGCCAGCGCGCGCATCGAGGCCATCACTAAAGAAGAACTTTCGAAAGACCTTGGAAAAGCATCTTTGGAGACGCTTTCAATCATCCTCTACAAGGGTCCGGTCAAAAGAAGCGAGATCGACTATGTCAGGGGAGTCAATTCGAATTTCATACTCAGAAATTTGCTCATACGCGGCCTCATAGAGAAGAAGCAGTCTCCTGACGACGCGCGAGCCTCCGTCTACCAGGCCTCTTTCGAGCTCCTTTCGTTTCTCGGCATAACCGACGTCGCGAAATTGCCGAACTTCGAGCTCGTGCAGGAAGAGCTTCGGCAGTTCAGAGCCTCCGTCGAAGGTGGCGAAAAAGAGCAGTCGGAAAATGCAAGTCCGGAAGCCGGGACGATTGCCGAGGGTGATCCGGAATTTTTAAATAAGAATCAACAACATGAAGATTAAGACCGAAATATACATCCTGACAGCGCTTATCGCCGCACTCTGCCTGTCGACGGCGCCATTTTTCAGGATTGAGGCTCAGATTGCGCCGGCTCAGGCAAAGAACCAAATCGCGGCAGATTTGGCGACGCCGATGGAAGGAGCCGCTCCCGCAATCATATGGCCGAGCATAAAGGCGCCATCGGCCATCGTATATGACCCTGTCGGAAACGAGCTGATTTACCAGAAGAATCCGCATGAAAAGCACGGCATGGCTTCCTTGGTGAAAGTCATGACCGCGGCCGTGGTGAACGAATTCCTGAACATGAATCCCAAGCTGGCTGAAAAGCAGGTGAAGATAACTTCAAGGACCGAGCAGAACGCGGCCGACAGGGCGCTCGTCAACGACTCGTCATGGTATCCGGAGGAACTGGTGAACTACATGCTTATCGGGTCGTCGAACAAGGCAGCCGAATCGCTTGCGGCAAATATCATTCCCCGAACCTCTTTCATTTCATACATGAATTTCCTGGCGAAGCAATACGGGCTGGCAAGCACCACGTTCTACAACGAGTCAGGGCTCTCGCTTCCTGATTCCAAAACCAAGAAGGAAAGTCCGGCGGGCGTGACTACGGCAAAGGAAATGGCAACGCTGTTCTGGGCGGTCATCAGCCAGCATCCGGGACTCCTCGACATTACCGCGCGTGAAAAGGCTGAATTTTCAAGGGGAAAGACCCTTGTGGAAATCAAGAACACGAACAGGATACTGCATGATTTTCCAATCAAGTTCGGCAAGACGGGCTTCACGGAGTTTGCCGGCGGGAACCTGGCGGTAGTGCTCCAAAGGGACGAGACGAGCCATCCGTACATCATAGTAGTGCTCGGATCGACCGAGGAGGAGCGGTTTTCGGACATGGCAAAGCTGGCATCGACGACTTTGGCAAATTACAAATAATCGCGTTAATCCTAACCCAACCAAGATCACATGACATCAGCCACGTTCGACGTAATCAAGATCCTGCTTCCCGCGCTTCTTTCGTTCCTGATAGGGATAGGAATCACGCCGATGCTCTCGGACATCATGTACAAGCATCGCCTCTGGAGAAGGGTATCCAGAAGCAAGGTGAACACGGCCGAGATGTCAGCCGATTTTCAGAAAATTCACAACGAGAAAGGGGAGAACAGCACGCCGAGAGTCGGAGGGGTTCTCGTCTGGTTCTCGATCGTGATCACGATCGCGCTCCTTTACGCGATAGCCCTCATTTTCCCGAACGAGGCGACGGAAAAGCTCAGCTTCCTGAGCAGGAACCAGACATTGCTGCCGCTCGCCGTTCTTCTTTTTGGCTCAGTCGTCGGCCTGCTTGACGATCTCCTGCAGATTTTCGGAACCGAGAAGCAGACAAGCGACGGTATTTCCAGAAATCTGCGCGTGCTGGTGGTGACGCTCATCGGATCGATTTGCGCCTGGTGGTTTTACTTCAAGCTGCAGACGCTCGGCGTGGACGTTCCGTTTTACGGAGAAATAGAGCTCGGGCTCCTGTTCATCCCGTTCTTCATCCTCGTAGTGCTCGGCGTATTCTCGGGATCGGTCATCGACGGCATCGACGGGCTCGCGGCCGGCGTGATGATATCCGCGTACGGCGGCTACATGATGATCGCCCTGTCGCAGAATCAGATAGACCTGGCGGCATTCTGCGCGGTGGTAATCGGAGGGCTCCTGGCGTTCCTCTGGTTCAACATTCCTCCGGCCAGGTTTTATCTGGGGGAAACGGGAATGCTGGGGCTGACCGTCGCGCTGGCGATAGTGGCATTCCTGACCAAGGAAGTCCTTCTGCTGCCGATCATCGCGTTCCCGCTGTTCATCACGTCAATCTCGTCGAGCGCCCAGATGCTTTCGAAGAGATATTTCAAGAAGAAAATCTTCAAGATAGCGCCGCTCCATCATCACTTCGAAGCCGTCGGATGGCCGTCATACAAGGTCACGATGCGATACTGGGTCATATCGGCGGTCATGGCCATTCTCGGCACGATCATAGCCATCTTGGGATAGCGAAAGGCCGGGGAAGGCAAGGACAGGGAGGGGAGCTGAGGGCATGAACCGCCATGGGGCGGGGAATCATGCAGCAGGAAGCATTCAAAACAAAATGGCACCATTGAAAGCAAAAAAATCAGACAAAATATTTCTCGCCACGTCGGTCATCCTGGTCGTGGCAGGCTTTTTCATATTCATTTCCGCCTCGCTCGGGCTCCTGACAAGGGGAGCGGCGCGATTCGAGGCGGCAGCGTTCAGCCAAGTCGTCTTCGGGCTGATAGGAGGAAGCGTAGCCTGCTTCATAACGTCCCGGATCAATTACACGTTCTGGAGAAAATACGCGTTCGCCATCTTCATCGCGTCGGTAATCATCATGCTCGGCGTATTCATACCGGGAGTGCAGTTTTGCGCGAAGGGCGCGTGCCGCTGGATAGACATCGGATTCACGACATTTCAGCCTGCCGAAATATACAAGATAGCCTTCGTCATGTACTTGTCCGCATGGCTCGCGTCGGTAAAGGGCAAGGCCTCCACGTTCAGGCTCGGCACGGTGCCGTTTCTCATACTCGTCGCCGTCACGGGCGCGATCGTTCTCACCCAGCCGGACACGGACACCTTCATGGTCATCGCGCTTGCGGGACTTTGCATCTTCCTCACGGCCGGAGGAAGCTGGAGGGACATGTTCCTGATGGGGCTTGTCGGAGCCTTGGCCCTGGCATTGCTCGTATCGCAAAGGCCGTACCTGAAGCAGCGAGTAATGACATTCGTCGACCCTTCGAGGGACCCGACGGGAAGCGGATACCAGATTCAGCAATCGCTCATCGCCATAGGATCGGGCGGAATGTTCGGAAGAGGCTTCGGCCAGAGCATCCAGAAATTCAATTTCCTGCCGGAACCGATCGGGGACTCGATATTCGCGGTCGCGAGCGAGGAGTTCGGATTCGTCGGATCGGTCTCAATCATCCTGCTCTATGTCGTATTCGCCTTCAGGGGATTCAAGATCGCGCTCCGCTCGCCGGACCTGTTCGGGACGTTCCTGGTCATCGGCATCGTGTCGCTCATCATCATCCAGTCATTCCTCAACATTGCCGCCATGCTCGCCATCATTCCGCTGGCCGGCACGCCGCTGCTTTTCATATCTCACGGAGGGACGGCCCTTTTCTTCGCGCTGGCTTCGGTCGGCATCATCCTGAACGTTTCAAAATATCAGAAGAAGGGCTCTTCCTGAAAGAATCTCCTCATGCATGCAATGATTGGGCAGAAACCCGGATTCTCACTCGAAAACATGTGCAATACGCCATTTTCCCTTGCAATTAAGCCGTGATATACTGAATGGCATATGAAAATACTCATGACCGGAGGAGGATCGGGCGGGCACTTTTACCCTTTGATCGCCGTCGCGGAGGAAATACAGGAAATCTGCAAAAGGGAGAAGATTCTCGAGCCGAAGCTCTACTTCATGGCCCCGGATCCCTACAATCCGAAAGCGCTCTTTGACAGGGATATCGAGTTCGTGCCGGTCATGGCAGGAAAAAAGCGAATCAAGCCTTCAGGCTTTTCGAAGATTCTCAACCTCATAGACGCGTTCAAGATGGGCCTCGGGGTGATTTCAGCAACGATCAAGCTCTTCTTCATTTTTCCGGATGTCGTCTTTGCCAAAGGCGGATACACGAGCTTTCCCGCGCTCATGGCCGCCCGCGTGCTCGGCATCCCGGTCGTGATCCATGAGTCGGACAGCGTCCCGGGAAGAGTCAACGCATGGGCCGGAAAATTCGCGCAGAGGGTAGCCCTTTCATACAAGGAGGCGGCGCATTTTTTCCCGAAGGACAAGACGGCCTACACGGGAAATCCCGTTCGGAAGGAAATCCGCGAGCCGCTTACCACGGGCGCGATGGAATACCTGAACCTCGAGACGGACGCTCCGGTCATCCTCATCCTCGGAGGATCGCAGGGAGCGCGCGTCATCAACGACGCCGTGCTGACAGCCCTTCCGAAGCTGGTCGAAAAATATCAGGTCATCCATCAGACCGGCAAGGCGAACTTCGCGGAAGTTTCAAGAACCGCGGACGTGATCCTCAGGGACAGCCAGCGCAAGGAACGGTATCATCCGATCGATTACATGAACAATCTCGCCATGCGAATGTCGGCAGGGGTAGCGTCGCTCATCATCTCGAGAGGAGGATCGACCATCTTCGAGATAGCCCTTTGGGGAATTCCGAGCATCCTCATTCCGATCACGAACTCGAACGGCGACCACCAGAGAAAGAACTCCTACAACTTCGCCCGGGATACCGGTTCCATCGTCATAGAAGAATCCAACTTGAGCCCCGAGATCATCCTTAACGAGATCGATCGGGTGATGACTGACGGAAAGCTCGCGGAACGAATGAGGAACAGCTCGCGGAATTTCGCCCGGGTTGATTCGGCCGGACTCATCGCGCAGGAAATTTTAAAAATCGCGCTTCGACATGAAAAATAAAATGACGCAACCAGCACAAGCACCAGAAAAGATAGTAACGAGATTCGCTCCTTCGCCGACAGGATTCATGCACGTCGGAGGCGTCCGAACGGCCCTTTATGCGTGGGCCTTTGCTAAAAAGCATGACGGCACTTTCATACTTCGCATAGAAGACACTGACAAGGCGCGGGAAGTCGAAGGGTCCATCGAGCAGATAATGCAGTCGCTCAGATGGCTTGGCATAGACTGGAACGAGGGGCCGGACATCGGCGGCCCGAATGCGCCGTATATCCAGTCAGAACGGCTCGGCACGTACAAAAAATACGCGCAAATGCTCGCCGACAAGGGCTTGGCGTACGCAGACCCGTACACGCCTGAAGAATTAGACGCTTTCAGAAAGCAGGCTGAAGCGGACAAGAAACCTTTCTTATATAGAAATTATCGGCCTGAAAATCCTCCTGCATGGGACGGAACGAAGCCTCTTAGGCTGAAAATCCAGGACATAAGGACGAGCAAATGGCATGACGAGGTCCGGGGAGACCTTGAAGCAGGACCCGAAGCTCTCGACGATTTTATACTGATGAAAAGCGACGGATACCCGACATATAACTTCGCGCATATCATAGACGACCTGTACATGGGCGCGACGCATATTTTCAGGGCAGACGAGTTCATTTCATCAACTCCAAAATTCCTGGCGCTGTATGAAGCGCTTGAAATCACTCCGCCGAAGTTCATAACGCTGCCGCCGATCATGGGTCCGGACGGAAAGAAGAAGCTCGGCAAGAGAGACGGCGCGAAGGACATTCTTGCGTATAAGGAGGAAGGTTTTCTTCCTGATGCAATGGTCAATTTTCTCGCCTTTATCGGATGGAATCCTGGCGATGACCGGGAAGTATTTACACCAAGCGAATTCATAGAAGCTTTCGATCTTCCCGGCATCCAGAAGGCCGGAGGGCAGCTCAACGAGGAGAAGCTCCTCTGGTTCAACAAGGAGCATCTGCGAAAGCTTGCAACCGCAGAATTCCAAGCCGAAGTGGAAAAAATACTGCCTGACCAGTTCAAAAACGATCCGGCATACGAAAGAAAAATGAAAGGCATCCTGCCAATTCTTCAGGAGCGAATCTCCGTCTTCGGGGAAATCCACCAAATGCTTGATTCAGGCGACCTTCATTATTTCTTCATGCAACCTGAATATACTGTTGAGTTATTATTATGTCCGGAAAAGCTTCGAAAAGGCAAAGAGGCGGGACTAATAGATATTAAAAAGGTTCTTGAGCACGCTGAAAATCTCATACGTTCCGCAAATCCGAGCGCAGACGCTTCGCCTGAAGATTACAGAAGCATTCTCTGGGACTATGCGGATCAGGAAGGAAGAGGAATAGTGCTATGGGCGGTGCGAACGGCCTTGACCGGCAAGGAAAAGTCGCCCGACCCGTTCGCCATGTGCTCGATACTCGGCCAGGACGAGACGATCCAAAGATTAAAAGCTGCCCGGGAAAAGATACGCTAATCAGAGATACCACGCAATGCCCGCTCAAAAAATAAAACACATACTCATCATCATAGGAATCATCCTCGCATCGTTCGCGGGAGCGAGCCTGAACGCCCAGACCGAGGCGGAGCAGCTTCAAAGGGCCATTCAGGAGAAGAACGCGAACATCGAGCAGCTGAACAGGGAAATCAAGGAATTCGAGGCGCTGGCGGACAAGACGGGGCAGGAAGCCAAGACGCTTCAGGCCCGAATCAAGCAGCTGGAAAACAACGCGAAATCCATCGACCTCGAGATACGGAAAATTCGCGAGAAGATAGAAGCGGCGAACTTGGACATCCGGAGGCTCGACCTGAACATCGACGAGTCGGAAAGCAAGGTGGACATGAGCCGAAAGAGCATCGCCGAATCGATCAGGAACATGTACATGTCCGACCAGACGAACCTGGTCGAGATACTTTTGAATAATCAGAACCTCTCGACGACCCTCGAGGAAATAAACTCCCAAATGAACTTCAGCGCCGCGCTCCAGAGGCTCATTGAGGAATCAAGAAGGGAGCAGGCAATATTGAGCAACAGCAAGCTTTCGCAGGAAGAGAAGAAGCAGGAGCTGGTCAAGCTCCAGGAAGACCTGTCAGGGCAAAGAAAGGCGGTCGACTACACGAAGAGCGAGCAGGACAAGATCCTGAAGGAAACGAAAAATCAGGAGCAGGAATACCAAAGGATACTCAAGGACAAGGTAGCGCTCAGGGCGGCGACCGAAAAGGAGCTCTTCGATTTCGAATCCAAGCTCAAGTACACCCTTGATCCGACGAGCATTCCTCAGGCGGGATCCGGCCCGCTTCAGTGGCCCCTCGACGACGTCAGGATTACCCAGCAGTTCGGCCGGACGGTGGCGGCTCAGCGGCTCTACGTTTCAGGATCGCATAACGGCATGGACTTCGGCGCCAAAATCGGCACGCCGGTCAAGTCCGTGCAGTCAGGGGTCGTCATGGGACAGGGCGACACCGACATCGCCTGCAAAGGGGCCTCATTTGGCCGCTGGATACTCGTCAGGCACAATAACGGCCTCTCATCCCTCTATGCCCACCTGTCCGTCATAAACGTCAAGGCGGGGCAGCAGGTGGCGGCAGGCGAAGTCATCGGGCTTTCAGGAAATACGGGCTATTCGACCGGCCCGCACCTTCACCTCGGCATCTATGCGGCAGACGCGGTGCAGGTTCAGGACAGGCCGAGCATAAGCTGCGGAGGCAGGGTATACACCATGCCGATCGCGCCGATTGAGGCATATCTGGACCCGGCCCTTTACCTTCCGAAGAAATAAAAATATAATCATCAGCAGCATGTGCGGAATTACAGGAACAATCGGAAAGCCGGAACAGACAAAAAAAATCATCGACAAGATGGTTGACGTTATTGCGCATAGAGGACCGGACGACAGAGGAGTGCACATAGACAAGAAATTCGCATTCGGAATGCGGAGGCTCTCCATTATCGATCTCGGCGGAGGGCATCAGCCCATCTCGAACGAAGACGGCACCGTCACGGTCGTATTCAACGGCGAAATCTACAATCACAGGGAGCTTCGGCCGGAGCTCATCTCTTTCGGGCATGCCTTCAAGACCGAGAGCGACACCGAGGGCCTGGTTCACCTCTACGAGCAATACGGGAAGGATATGGTCAAGAAGCTGCGCGGCATGTTCGGCTTCTGCATTTTTGACGAGAAGAAAAATCAGCTCTTCATAGCCCGGGACTTTTTCGGCATCAAGCCGATGTATTACAGGGTCAAGGACAGGAAGTTCGCCAGCTTCGGATCCGAAATAAAGTCGATCCTCGAAGACAGGAGCTTCGTCCCGAAAGTGAACGACGAGGCAGTGCGAAACTATCTTTCGTTCCAATACAACCCGCTTGAGGAAACGATGTTCAAGGACATCTTCAAGCTCCCTCCGGGCCACTACATGACCGTCGACCTGGATACCGGCGACTTCAAGATCGAGCCGTATTGGCATTACCATTTCAACAAGAACGAATGGCCGTCCGAGACCGAGCAGGACGAGGAAAGCCTGGCGAAGGAAATCAAGAAAGTGGTCGAGGATTCCGTCAAGCACCATCTCATAAGCGACGTGCCCGTAGGTTCATTCCTTTCGGGCGGAGTGGACAGCGGAATCATCGTCAGCACGGTCCAGAACCTGCGAAAGAAGGGCGGCCAGAAGCCGGTTTCGACGTTCACCATAGGCTTCGACCACGTGAGCGAGCACGACGAGGCGAGGCAGGTTTCAGATTCGATTCATACGGACCACACCGAGGTTCACGTCAAGTTTGACGAATACTTCAGCGCGCTTGAAGACATCACCTGGCACTTTGACGAGCCCGTCGCGGATCCTTCGGCCGTGGCCTTGTACTTTCTGGCACGCGAGGCGCGGAAGAAAGTCAAGGTGGTCCTCTCGGGCGAAGGGGCGGACGAGCTGTTCGGCGGATACAATATTTACAGGGAGCCTTTCGACATCGCCCGCATCCAAAAGCTTCCTTCTTTCTTGAAAATTTTCCTGAAGCCGCTGAGCAAGCTTCCATTCGAGCTTTACGGCCTGAACTACATCAAGCGGGCGCTCAAGACGGTCGAGGAGCGATACATCGGCAACGCCTACATCTTCAAGCTGCATGAAGTTCAGAAAATGTACAAGGGAATGCCTCCGAAAATGATAGACATGAAGCCGTACTTCGACGTCGCGAGAAACGAGAGCGACTCGAGAAAGATGCAGTACATCGACATCAACTTCTGGCTGCCCGGAGACATTCTCGCCAAGGCGGACAAGATGACGATGGCCCATTCGCTCGAGCTCCGAGTCCCGTTCCTGGACATCGAAGTTTCGAAGATCTCGGCCAGAATTCCGGATTCGCTCAAGTACAAGGACGGCGCCACGAAGCACATCCTGAGGAAAGCCTTCGAGGGCGTCCTGCCGAAGGAAACGGCCCAAAGAAAGAAGCTCGGATTTCCGACGCCCATCAAGCAGTGGATAAAAGACCGGCCGGACGAGATAGAGCGAATCATCAAGGAGAACGACTACGTCAAGGAAAAGTTCGACGAGGACTACGTGGACTCCCTGATTCAGGACCACATCGACGGCCGGAAGGACAATGCGCGGAAGATTTACGCGCTTCTCATGCTCGCGATGTGGTATAATGCATTCATAAAAAATCATGGAATCGCCAAGCAGAGAAAATAGGAAAAATCATTATAAGCACGGGCAAAGAGGCTTTCTCGAGCTGATAGTCGTCGTCATCATCGCGCTGGTGCTTCTGAGGGTGTTCGGCATCGACATTTCAGAAGTCCTCGCCAAGCCTTGGGTTCAGGACTTCGGCGCATACATGATCAGCCTCCTGAAGCTCGTATGGGCTGACATTCTCGAAATTGTCGCCTTTATCAAAGGATTATTTTAATAAATTAGCTAAATAAAAACATGGATCCAGAACTTAAGCACGGCTTCAAAGTCGCATTGGAAGAAGAGACTGTCGCGAATACCGATTTCAGAAGAGTTCTTTACACGAACGATCATATCCAGCTCGTGCTCATGTCGCTCAAGCCGGGCGAAGAAATAGGGCTCGAGACGCATCCTGACAATGACCAATTTTTCAGATTCGATGCGGGGCAGGGCAGGGTCATCATCAACCACGCGATGTATGAGGTGAAGGACGGGGATGGAATCATCGTTCCTCATGGAGCGGCGCACAATGTATTGAATACGTCTGAAACTGAAGACCTCAAATTTTATACAATCTACAGTCCGGCGCATCATAAAGACGGGATAGTCCGAGCCACCAAAGCTGAGGCTGAAGATCCTGCAAACGACGAGGATTTTGACGGGGAAACGACTGAATAAGGAGAGAGGGAAGAGACGTGAGGAAGAATGACGGAAGAAAGCCCGAGTCCGTGTATTTCATAAATGCAGCACGTAGTCATGCGACGCACCGGCAAAGCCTGACCGGTAAGCGGGGCCATATCCTGTACCCTTCATATCATATTATTGCAAATCAGTTGCAATAGACTTGCCTGCATTTTTTCGCGGGATTCTTCTTATATTTATATTCTCAGATGCGTGAAACCCCGTGAGCTCGAAAGGACTTAGTTCAGGTTCGAGCCGAAGAATCGGCCGAACGCGACCCAAGAATGCGTGCGGGTGCGGCCTGCCATTCACATGCATGGACGAAGTATCATGAAGAAAATTTCAGATGCCTTAAAATCGATTCTGGAGGCTCGAAATTGACACGGAAGGTAATTAGTATAGACTTTGATACGCAACCAGCTGACGAACCCAGGTCTCGACCGATACCTCTGGTTGACCAAGAAAACAAATTCCGATAATCAGGTCCGGCATGACTAGCCGACGATTGCACAAACGCGCAGCTTCCGAAATCTGCAAAAAATCAGCAACAAATTGGCTTAGTGTTAGCCGATGAGCATGATTCCAAATTATCGGGATGAGGAAGAGCCCAAATCAAGAGCTCGGTCCGGATGCCAATGCACCCAGCGTGCGGCATCCGGGCCTTTTTATATAGAATACGGGCTATTCTCACATATGTATGTCGCAAAAGGCATATTGTGCGACATGTATATAATCGAAGCTACCGGCACCCCGCCAGACTGTAAAGGCCGGCATGCAAGTGCCTGAATTTTAAATTCGTTCTCTTCCCCTTCAGGTTGGTTTTAAATTTTTATTTAAGAAAATTGCAGCTTGCAAACTTATGAAATGCGAGGAATATTTCTCTTAACGATGATGAGGGAACCTTGATTCCCGATAGGGCAGTAGCCCCGGTAGCGCGACGATGCTTTGCCGAGAGGCCCCATGTTCGACAGGGCGGCCCTTGTGTACCCACTTCCCGCTCCCCTTTCTTATTTGCCTTGCTTGGGCAACTGCTGGGTACCTTCCATGTAATCAGGCCTGATGGCATAAAACTTTCTTTCATCCGTATCAAAATATGCGATGTCTCCCCTTCCTGCGACGGATTCATCCAGATGCAAGGAATCGATCATGGGAGTTTTCGGGCCGCCGACATGCACCGGCTTGAATCCGAGGACGGATGCGACGTGCCTGTCGATAAACTCCGCGGATTGATGGTACAGCTCCGCGTCCTCGTCGTAATTCAAGGCGCTGACCGATCCGCCGAACAGGACGGCATCGATGCTGCCCGGCTCGCACTGCTCCTTCATTTCGCCGATTACCAAATCCAAATCTTCGGCATACGCCTGAACTTGGCCCGACTCCGCTTCCAATTCATCCTTCTTATACAAGGGAGCATGAAGCATGAGCGAGACATCTTTTCCCGTCCCGATATCGCGCCCCACGACGACCAGGCCCAGGCATGAGTAAAGGTCGGAAGAATATTTGTCCCGGGCGTCGATTCCGGAGATGACATATTCGTACCGTCCGCCGCTAACCATGCCTTTCGCCATTTTTTCAGAAACAGAATCGTAGTAATCGACATTGACCGCATTTTCAGGCTTGCCGTTTTGCCAGATGACACTCATGTCCTGAGGCAGCGATTCCTCATGTTCCGATTCGATTCCGATGCACGCCACGATGGGCTTTTCGCCTTCGGACAAATGAGCGCCCAAGCTCTCGAGAGGATCATGACTGTTGAGTGATTCTTTCATGGTGATATGCGGCCAGGCACGGCTTGAGCCGATGCGGGCCTTGCGTCAATATTCTCTCACAAAACTCAGGATATATAAACCGACAAAAAAACGCCCGGATGCCGGATAGCATGAAGGGCGTTTTTTCTGGAGATGGGCCGAAGGGCCGCTGACATGACCTTCTTACTTGTTCTCGGCGAGGACTTTTGTCCCGAACATGGCTTGCGCCACTTCGGACTTCATCCAGCAAGGAGAGGACGGGTTCCATGGCTGCGCTCCGCTTTCCTTATAAAGGATTCGAGAGTACTTCATGTTCCCTTCCAAAGTATGAATGTCATACCCAAGCTTTTTCGATCGTTCAAGGTGGTAATATTCATTGACCTGGAGTGCTCCAACGTCCTTGCTGTTTACCTTCCCTCGGAAAATCGAGCCGTCCTTGTCGAACTGCCTGAATCGTGACTCGCAATACGCGATTTCGGCCATGAGAGGGATATCTTTGAAATATTCCCGCACCTGGCTCTCGATGTCGGCATTCGGATTGACCGACTGCTTGGTAGTCGTTGCAGCTACCGTCAACTGGCCTACCGCTGCCTGCGTGCTAGTTGCCGTAACTGCTGGCGTGGTAATGGACTCTTCTTTTAGGTACGATGCCGCCGTGTCTGACGCCATCATGCCCGAAACAAGCATTGCCAAGCCGATTGTGAGTTGTAAAATAAGCTTTTTCTAAACTGGTAATGCGCATGTCTATTGCTGGATTGCGATGCGCTTGCACAAATTTAAAAAACACAGGTTATGTGTTTTCTTGCCTATAAGGATAGCACCCTACCCCCTATTTGTCAATGATTTTTGACCAAAAACTAAGTACCTGAACCTAATAATATGGCTTTAAATAAGGATATAATTAGACAATATACATTGACATATATGCAATGATAATATATAATACAGCTAGTTCAGATTCTCTATCATCTCCCTCACCCTTTCTATCTCCTGATTGAAGTTTTCAGGGCATAAAATCTCGATTTTCGAAGGCTCATGAATCATTTCAAGGGCCAAAACTGTCATGAAAATGAGCAAGAGAGACAGGAAGACCAAAAGCGGCGATATCCAGAACTGGATTCCCTGCCCTGCCAAGTGTTTAAAATATAGCTTAAATCGATTCATACGGTTGAAATTGTTCGAAAGATGCGCTATACTCTAACTCGCTCCATTTTGGTATATCCTGTTACTCATAATGTATCAAGAATACATTAGGTTACCTGAAGAAAGCTTAAAACAAATATAAAAAGCCATGGCAACAAAAAAAGCAGCAGGTTCAGCAAAAAACCTCAGAGATTCAAATCCTCAGTATCTGGGCATCAAGCTCTATGCCGGTGAAAAAGCTTCTGCAGGAGCTATCATCGTGCGACAGCGAGGCACTCGGATTCTTCCAGGAAAGAACGTAGGGCTCGGAAAAGACCATACCCTCTTTGCTCTCAAGGAAGGAAAGGTCAAATACGGTTCAAAGCGAGTAACAGCTTTTGATAACAAGGTTAATCAGAAGAAAGTGGCTCACGTTGAATAAGATCCGACACTCAATCTAACTAAGGTTCTAACGAAAAAACCACCCGAAACGGTGGTTTTTTCGTGCAAGCTGTCCGCTCTATATGAAAGCCGGGCTTGATTTTCCAAACTCCGGCATGCCCGAGATGCCATCCGTCTTTGCATAAACAAAATGCCGCCCAGCATTATCTGAACGGCATTTTGCGGACCCTTACCGAAGCGTCTTATTCTTGGAAAACGAGAGATTATTCAGTTGCGGATACGACCACTGTAAATTCTGCGGTCTTATCTTGAACCCTGACTTCCACCTTGTGCTCGCCAATTTCCTTGATTGGCTTTTCAAGAACGATGTATTCAGGAGTAATGTCGAGTCGAGCCTGCTCCTTGAGAGCGGAGATGAGCTCTTCCTTGTGAAGGCCCGCGAACAAATGACCCTTGTCGTTTGCCTTGCCGGAAACTTCGATCTTCGCCGCGCCGATTTCGCTGAAGTTCTTGAGAAGGAGGTCTTCCCGGACCTTTCGCTCAGCTTCTTCGGCCTCTTTGAGAACCGCGACGCGAGCGATAGCCTTGGGAGTGGCATTTTCAGCGAGATTCTTCGGGAAAAGCGCGTTCATCGCGTAGCCAGGGGCCACTTCGACGACGTCATACTTCTTGCCGACTTTCTGCACTGATTTTAGAAGGATTACTTTCATGAGATTTTATAAAATATTGGATAATAACGTTATAAAGGGGTTTGGGTCTCTCCAAAACGTGTACTAGGCACTCTATCACAGAAAAGCTATTGATTCAACAGGATTTCGATAGCCTTCTCCATTTGAAGGTCTTTTCCTGCCTTCACGTCTTCCGCCGTCAATTTGACCTCCACGTCAGGCGTGAGGCCGCCTTCCGAGATGGACCGACCCTGAGGAGTGAGCCATCGCGCGACAGTGACCTTGAGCGCCGTTTCGTTATTGACCTTGATGTATTCCTGAACGGATCCTTTGCCGAACGTCTTCGTGCCGACCAGCTGCGCCACGCCGTACTCGCTCAGGGCTCCGGCTAGGATTTCAGAAGCCGAGGCAGACCCGCCATCCACGAGGATGACCATCTTGAGATTGCTGTTGAATATGTTGTATCCCCTGCTTCGCTCGACTACCTCGCCCGCCCCGTTGCTGTAGTTCTCGCTCACGATGACCTTCCCCGTCGGCAAGAACCAGCTCGCCATGTCTACCGCGGCCTCAAGGAAACCGCCCGGATTGCCTCGCAAATCAAGGATGAGCTTGTTTGATTTTGAATTGACGAAGTCGCGGAGAGCGCTCCTGAAAAGCGATGCCGACTGCGCCGAGAAGTTGTACAGGCTGATGGTGAAAATGCCGTTCTGCTGATTGAACTTCGTGTCGATGGTCGGAATATTGATGACATCCCGAACGATCGTGAGCTCGATTGGCGCCGACTCGCCTTCCCTGGCAACGGTAAGGCTCACCGGAGTGCCTTTTTTGCCCCGGATAAGCTTCACGGACTGCTCGATTGACATGCCCTGAGTTACCTGGCCGTTGATCTGAATGACCTTGTCGCCGCTCTTGATGCCGGCCCGTTCCGCCGGAGAGTTCTTGAGCGGAGTGACGACGGTCAGGACCTCGTCCTTGATGCCCATTTCCATGCCCACGCCCTCGAAATTCCCGTCAATTTCAGTTTCGAATGCCGTGGCTTCCTGCGGAGGGAAAAATGTCGTGTACGGATCGCCCATCGAATCTACCATGCCCTTGATGGCGCCGTATACCCGCTCCTTGTCAGTCGTCGTGCTTGCGACCTTGGTCTGGGCAAATTTTTCATCTACCAGATTCCATACTTTCCAGAACAGCGCGAAATCGGCGTCAGTCGAAGCCGCGCCCTCCGCCGTTATGCCGGGAGCCACCTGAAGGAACTTGCTCGCCTCCACCGTTTGGGACTGTCCGGACACGAATCCGAAGTAAAACGTGCCGAGAAGGACGAGGATGAGGCCGAGCGATAATAATGCTTTATTTGATTGAGGTTGTTCCATAATATATGCATCAAGTATCTCAAAGAACCCCAATTGGGTCAAATAAAAATATGCGATATACTCTAATGCATATGACTCACACGAACGAATCCGGAGACGCTGTCCCGCCAAGCATATTTCTTCACAATACCCTGACCGGCGAGAAGGAGCTTTTCAAGCCTCTCCAGGCGGGCAAAGTCTCCATTTATAACTGCGGACCGACTGTCTATAACTACGCTCACATAGGAAATTTCCGCACATACGTTTTCGGCGACGTTCTTCGGAGAGTTTTCGAGTATGCGGGCTACTCGGTGCATCAGGTCATGAACATAACGGACGTGGACGACAAGACGATACGAGGAAGCAGGCAGAGCGGAATGAGCCTTTCGGAATTCACCAGAAAATACGAGGAGATATTCAAGTCGGAGCTGGATGAGTTGAATATTAAAAAGCCTACGGGAATGCCGCGAGCGACGGAAAGCGTTCCGGACATGATACTGCTCATCGAAGACTTGCTGAAGAAGGAAATCGCGTACAAGACTGCGGACGGCATTTATTTTTCCATCAAAAAATCTCCCGGATACGGAACTCTCGCCCGCTTGGACATGAGCTCGTGCCAGGATTGCCCTGAAGACGCTGACAATGCCGGCGAAAAAGGCCACCGCATAAAAGTTGACGAATACGACAAAGAAAATGCCCAGGATTTTGCTTTATGGAAATTTCATGCCGAAGAAGACGGCGACGTGTCCTGGGATACGCCCTTCGGAAAAGGCCGGCCGGGCTGGCACATCGAATGCTCGGCCATGGCCATGAAAGCCCTCGGACCGACCATAGACATTCACACCGGCGCAAGCGACCTCATATTCCCCCATCATACGAACGAAATCGCGCAGTCAGAAGGCGTGACGGGAAAGACGTTCGTCAACGCCTGGCTTCATGCAGGATTCCTGAACGTGGACAGCAAGAAGATGGCCAAATCCGCCGGCAACTTCTTTACCCTTCCGGTGCTCAAGGAAAAGAACATACAGCCGCTCGCCTACCGATACTGGCTCCTGACAGCCCATTACCGAACGCAGATCAATTTCACCGAGGAATCGCTCTCCGGAGCCGAGACAGCCTTAAGCAGGCTTCGGGAATCGCTGCGGGAACTTTGGATCAAGGCAGGTTCTTTTGGCGGAACGATTGACCTCGCATGCAAATCCGAATTCGAAAAATCGCTTTACGACGACCTGAACGTTTCAAAAGCGCTCGCCCTCGCCTGGAATCTCCTGAAAGACAAGAGCGTTTCAGACGAGTCCAAGCTTGCGACGATCATCGATTTCGACCGGGTCTTCGGATTAAGATTGAAAGAATGGATCGAGGAGAATGCGGCCGCCAAGGCAGCCCTTGCCGACGGCGATCTTCCGTCGGACATTCGGCAGCTCGTCGAAGAAAGAAAAAGCGCCCGGGAACGGAAAGATTGGAAAAGATCCGATGATCTCCGGGACCAGCTCAAGGCGCTCGGATACGAGGTTGTCGATAACTCCGATGACCAGCGGATATTTAAGGTATAATTAGATGCGACATGGAGCTTCTTTTGAAAGTATTTGAAATCGTCGGTCTATGCGTGGGCGCAGGAGGCGCGTTCATATTCAATTCCTTCTTCCTGCTCTGCCTGAAAGACCACCAGCTCAAGAAGCATGAGATCCTCGCCCTCTCGCGAATAAGCCTTCTTTCCCTGAGCGCGACCATCTTGAGCCTGGTCTCGTTCATATTAATGGTCGGGCTGTCGCTCGAGCAGCAGATAGTTCCCAATTTGGCCATAACGGGCCTCGAGCTCGCGCTGTACTTCCTCGCGCTCGTGACGGGACTTACCTTGAGAAAGATTCATATCCCCTCGCTTGTCAGGCATCAGTACGAATACAGCCACCTGTCCCCTCATTTCGCCTTTCATCAGAACTCCCTCGCATCGACGGCGTCGTATTCCAGCATGGCCTGGATTTTCATCATCATCCTGAGTTCAGCAAATCAGGAGCAAGGAAGGCTCTTGACGCTTATCTCGGAAAATATTCTCGTTTTCAGCCTCTCGTTCATCGTCCTCAGCTATATCGCCTCAAAAATAAGCATATATATAAAGAACGTCTTGTTATCCACAACTTAGGCACAGCTTGTACAACGTTTTAGAGCTTTTTTATCTTGGCTTCGGATACGGAGAGGGGTACAATGGGTACACACATGGCACAGATCATCGCATCACCTTACAATCTCAAAAAGGAGCTCCGCGTGCCGCCGCACAGCCTGGACGCCGAAAAAGCCGTGCTCGGTTCCGTCATGCTTCGAAAGGACGCGCTCTACGACATCAACGACATCATCACCCCTGAGTCCTTTTACAGCGAGAAGCACAAGCTCATCTATAACATAATGCTCGCGCTTGCCACCAAGAACGACCCTATCGACATCGTATCCATCAAGACGAAGCTCGAAGAGCAGCACATGCTTGAGCAGGCCGGAGGGGCCGCGTATCTTGCCGAGCTCGTGCATACCGTGCCGTCAGCGTCGAGCGTGGTCCATTACGCGGAAATCGTTCAGAAGAAATACATGATGAGACGGCTCATCTCGGCATCCGAAAAGCTTTCAGAGCTCGGCTTCGAAGAAACCGGAGACCTCGAAGACATCCTCGACAAGGCCGAACAGCACGTATACGAGCTGGCAAACAAGGGCAGCACCCGAAAATTCATCGAGATGAAGGATGCCCTCAACGAGGCATGGGAAGCGATCGACACGCTTCACCATGCGGGAGATGCCATGAGAGGAGTTCCGACAGGATTCAGGGACCTGGACGCGAAGCTTTCGGGCCTGCAAAAATCCGACCTCATCATTCTCGCCGCCCGGCCGTCAGTCGGAAAGACCTCTTTCGCCCTCGACCTCGCTCGAAACGCCGCCATCGACGGCAAGACGCCGGTTGCCATCTTCTCGCTCGAAATGAGCGCGCATCAGCTCACTACCAGAATGCTCTCCGCGGCATCGTATGTGGACTCATGGAAGATTCGAACTGCAAAGCTTCAGGATGACGACTTCGTGAAGCTCCGCGACGGAATCGACAAGCTCAGCCAGGCTCCCATCTACATCGACGACCAGGCGGGAACGAACCTCATCAAGATCAGAAGCACGTGCAGGCGCCTCAAGTCCGAGAAAGGCCTCGGCCTCATCATCATCGACTATCTCCAGCTCATTACTCCGACTCAGACCAAGGGCGACAACGTCGTGCAGCAGATCACGGAGATATCCCGAGGACTCAAGCACCTTGCCAGGGAAATGGACGTGCCGGTACTGGCCCTGTCGCAGCTCTCGCGAGCCGTCGAGCAGCGAGGAGGAAAGCCCCGGCTCTCCGACCTTCGAGATTCGGGCTCCATCGAGCAGGATGCTGACGTGGTGATGTTCATTCATCGCGAAGACCGGTACAAGGAGCATGACCAGAGAGACGGCATCGCCGAAATCCTCATCGAAAAGCACCGAAACGGGCCTACGGGCGTCGTGCAGCTCAAGTTCATCCCGGAACGAACGACGTTCCTTACCATGGACAAGAGCGACTTCGGAGACCTCGGAGACGCATTCATGTAGCGCAGGGCCGGCAAGCGCATTTCGCGCCGCCACCCCTGCGCCATTTCCCCATTCCCCTTTTCAAGCCTCGCTTTCATACAATCATTCGACACCCGACAATCACCCGACATGGACGCTTTCAACAAACTAGAAGAAATATTCAGGCATTTTCCAGGAATTGGCCCGCGGCAGGCCAAGCGCTTCGTATATCATCTCCTGACGCAGAGCAAGAATGACATTCAGGAATTCACAAAAAGCTTGTCCGATCTTCATGCCCATACCAGCGTCTGCTCCGAATGCGGCAGGTTCTTCGCCGTCTCGGAAAACGAGCGGCAGACCCAGCTTGTTTCCCAAACTCAGCCCGCATGCTCTATCTGCAAGGACCAGAACCGCGACCGAAGCGTGCTCATGGTGGTCTCGAAGGACATAGACCTGCTGGCGCTTGAAAAGAGCCGGGCATTCAACGGCGTCTACTTCGTCCTCGGCGGCAACATTCCCATCCTGGACGACATGCCCGATCAGAAAATCCGGCAGAAGGAACTCCTGCAAAGAGTCGCGAATCTTGCTGAGAAAGACAGTTTGTCTGAAATAATTCTAGCAACGAGTATCAACCCTGAAGGCGAGCATACGGCACAGTACATTAGTTCGCTTCTCTACCCTATTGCTCAAGAAAAGAAACTGCGAGTTACCACCCTTGGGCGCGGACTTTCAACTGGAACGGAGCTCGAGTATTCGGACAGCGACACGCTCAGAAGCGCGCTTGAAAACAGAAGGCTTTCCAGATAAGCCAAGCCGGCGGCTAAGGCTGAAGCTGTCCGAATCGATACGCAAGAAAAAAACGCCATGTACAGAGAGGCGTTTTTTGTCGGGAACATTTAAAAAGATGAACAAAAAGGGGGGCTAATTTTCAACTGGAGCTTCGGGCGTCGTCGGCAACGAGAGCCCGGCTTCTGAAATCACGGGATCAGCCGGCGGAGAAATGACGGCGGCATCTTTAATTTTGTCAGCGGGCGCTGAATCATCCGGCTTCCCGCCGGCTGCCGGCGCATTGTCGGCCGCATCTTTCGGCTTTTCCTTGCCCGCGTCGTTCTTGTCATTTTGAGCGCCTGATTCAGCAGCTGGCGCGCTTGATCCTCCTGACGCTTGAGCCTGAGAAAGGCTCGCATTGAGAAGGAGCGCCTGGAGCTGGGCTTCAGTGACGCACGTATCGCCTACGCATAGCTTTTCGGTACGAACTTCGCCGACAAACAATTTGCCAATTCCGTTTGAGGCGTCAGCAAACCAACCGATCAGACGATTCTTGAAGGCGCTTGAAAGATCGGCGATTTCCTTGACGCCCTGAAGCGCAATAGTCGCGATGGCATCATATGAAACTCCGAGGAAGCGCCCTTCTATTTCCTCTCCTGACACCGCTTCAGGGAACGCGTCCCTGATTTCCTGAGCGATGACGCCGATTTGCTTGATGTCCGAATCGCGCAAGACATACGTTGCGCCCCGAACTTCGCCAAGCCTGTCGAGAACGCTCAGCGTCTCGATATCTTTCTTGAGGCGTCGGTCGGATGGCGTCTGCCAGCCGTTCACTCCCGCCGCGATATATGCGCGTCCCGCACTGGCATTGCGGTCATACACCTCAAGGCCGCCGAGGCTGGCAGTGCCGCAATTCGAACATGACAAGAACTGATATTCCCTTCCTCCAGACCCGGAATAATGCACGGATACGCCGATGTTCCCTGAAGGACTCGATGCTCGTATGCCTCCAACCACATCGAGCTTTTCGGTAGGAGTCGTGGTGCCGATTCCCACGTTGCCCGTGCCCGTGATAATCATGCGCGGATCGACGCCGTCCGCGTAAAAGGCCAAGCTGTTCGAGGGGCCGACGTAGTTATAGAGGATTGCGCCGTCGCGGTACGTGCCGCCGCTATTGCCGTGGCCGAAGAACACACCGGAGGCGGCGGCTCCAGGATTCATGAACTGAAGGAAATTGCTCGAAGCGCTCTCGAGTACCAGGCTTGCCGTAGTGGTCGCGACAACCGGACCAGCCTCGCCAGAGAAGACGTGGAGTTTGCTCGCTGGCGTGGTGGTGCCAATGCCTATCCTTCCTGAAGAAAGCAGCAAATCATTGCCGCCAAGGGAAATGGTATTTGCAGCTCCATTTATGACAAATTCGTCCGTATAGTTCGCGCTCGTTCCAGTTCTAAACCAAAGGCTTGAATTGTCTTTCACGCCGGCGTACATCACCAAGTCGCCGCCGGAACGGCCGATGTCGCCGTTGACATCAAGCTTGTAGGCTGGAGTCGTCGTTCCTATGCCCACGTTGCCGTTTGTCGCAACCCTCATCGCCTCAGTCTGGCCGATCTGAAAGCTGAGGGGGATGCCACCCTTAGTGTTCATTCCAACCAGAGAGCTGTTGGCATAAAATTCACCAGCCCATGCTTGGCCGACTCCGCCGAAGCGGTAAATAACATTTCCGTTCGTATCCTGCTGAGTCACGTTCAGGGCCGCGCACTGATCGCCGCCGACGTCTCCGATGGAGCCGATAAAGGTATGGTATTGCTGACCGCACGTTGCCACAGCATTCATATTAAAATTGCCGAAGGTGATGCTGCCTGTTGCGACCAAATCGCCGCCGATAAATGCGCTTCCGGCAACCGAAAGCTTGCTGGCAGGAGTCGTAGTGCCAATACCCACGTTGCCGCTCACAATCAAGCCGTTTACTGGCGCCGCTATTGTTCCAGCATATGATCCGATGGATACATTTCCGTTAACATCGAGCTTGGACAATGCGGACACGGTACCAATTCCCACGCTGCCGCCAGACGACTGAAGCGCAACAGTACCGGCAGCCGAAACACCATCAATTGAATATGTTTGCCCAGAGGCATAGGTTGCTGTTTGAAAATCATCAATCTGAAACTCAAACTGATGTATGTAGGAATTCCAATTCGTCGTCCCGGACAATCCAAGGATTCGATAATATCGATAGCCTGTAGTATTTTCCGAAAGAGTCGTAATGGTTTGCACCGTATTTCCACCAAGAACAAAGCTTGAGCCAATATCTGTCCAGGTGTTGCCGTCATTCGACCCTTGCCAATTGAACGTTCCTTGAGAAATGGCAGGGTTCTGGTAAAATCTTGCTTCAGTGATAACTTTCGACGCATCCACGCCGAAGTCGAACACAAGATACTTGCCTGCCACAGATTCATTGTTTGTAAAATAAGCAGCGTTTGCCGAAATATCTCCGTTTACCAATCGTGAAGGTGCTCCAACCGCAAGAGTAAGTGTTCCGGATACCGTAATGAGCGATGTCCTATTGCCAGTACCGCCCGCATTGGCATAACTTGGAACTGAACTGTAGCCGCCGCTCGTGAACCCCCATGCGAGATAATTGTTCGAGTCGGCACCCATGGACATTCTCTTTCCGCCATTCAAGCTGACGGTAAAGTCATCCCAGGCCGTAGTCGTCCCTACCGCCACCTTTCCTGCATCATAATAAATGTCAGATCCGGAGGTTGTCCATTGCGACGACTCGCCGCCGGAGATGCCCAATGACGAAGTGGCCACCCATTGCGTGCCAGTGCCTGTAGTTTGCAAAACCATGCCCGCTGTGCCGCTCGTATTTGCACCGTCGAAGAACGCTCCAGTGAGTCGCATACCGCCAGCGACTGAAAGTTTTTGTGCTGGTGTTGTGGTGCCGATACCTACATTGCCGGCCTTGTTATACGAAAGCACAGGAGATGCGTATCCGTTGAATCCAAAGTCAATCCGGTTTGCGTTGTTGTCGCTTCCCTGATGAACGTATCGCCATTCCGCGCTGTTGCCCATCGTATTGCTCACGCCAAACTTAAGCTGCGTCGCGTATCCGGCCGTAGTGTTGTTCGGCGCAAAGAAAGCCCCTACGCCCAGGAAGTCGGCCGTGCCCGCATGGGAAACCTCCAAGAGATGGTTCGGCGAAGCGGTGCCCATGCCGACATTACCTCCCGGCAGCACGTTGAGAAGTGAGATTCCCGTGGAATCCCGAACATCAAGGACGGATGCTGCCTGGGAAGTAGTGGCCTGGGCAACAAGCGTGGCAGCGTTCGTGGCTGCAGACAAAACATGAAGCCTTGCGTCTGGATTGCCGGTTCCGATTCCGACCAAGCCGGTATTCCTTACAACGAGAGACGGATTATTATTAAAAGATGTGACAGAAAAAAGGTCAGTATCCCCATTCATCGCCCTGATATCGAGCATGCTCGACGGGGCGGCCGTATTGATGCCGACTCTGCCGTTTGCCTTCACGATGAACCTGCTGACGCCGCCGCTTTCAGCACTCAGGATATAACTGAATGTAGAAGTTGATGCGGCAGAAAGGAAGAGAACGTTCTTAAAATTTCCTGTGCCGGCATTCGAGAAACGTGCACCCCAGCCAGATCCCGCCCCAGGAACCTCCCATGAAAACCTCCTCGGCGTAAGGCCGACGCCGGTAGCATCAAGAGGATTTGCGGTGCTATTTCCCGCAGCTCCGCTCGAAGTGACAAAGAACGCCTGCTCCCCGCTCGGCATTGCTACGGTCAGGGTGAACGGAGGGGTGGTAGTGCCGATTCCGACATTCCCTCCCGTATATGAAATGCCCGCGATTCCGTCAGCCCACTGCGAAGGGCTGGATGTGCCCTGCTGATTCTGCTCAATGTCATCGATGCGAAGCGCCAGGGAAGAGAAACTCTCGGACACCCTTGAATTGACATACTCCGCGGATGCCATGTTTGGCGGCGGATTGGTCCATGAATAAGAAGCGTAAGTCGGGGCTGAATAGCCTGTAGCCGTAACCGTCACGGGAAGCGTATTCTTGAACAGCTGGAGCCTTTGCTCCAATTGCTGGCGAGTTACCGCGTCCGGATCGGTTCGATACAGAGTATTCGTGACGTATACAGGCCGCTGCCCTGAAGAGGAAATGCCTTCAGCTCGCGTCGTCGCAGCAGGAATTTCCGCGCTGGAGGGAACATGAGCCGCAGGCGCCGCCATGCCCCTTGGTTGCAGGATGCTTGCAAGAGCCGACGTTTCCGACTCCGACGTCGAAGCGGCAGCCGAAGTGTCATCCGCAATATCAACCCGGTAACAATAGCCGGGCAAAGGAACCACCAGAAGCACGGGGTTGAATGCGCATCTGAGGCGCTGAAGGAACGTGAGACTGCTGTCGCCTACCTGAGCAAGAAGAGATGCGTTGGGGGCGAGAATGAGACCGAGCGTCAGACAGAGAGCCGCGAAGTTTCTTACCGGATACGAGAAAAAGGCTTTCATTGCTATGCTTAATTATATATGAAAAATGGCGCTTTTCGCTTTTGTTTTCCACATATCTTAGGCCATTTGCAGGAAATTCAGGGGTGTCGAGCAAGAAAAAAACCGCCCGATCGGGGCGGCCTGTTTCAAAGAGGAGATTTTATTTCTTTATGATGCGAGATTACGCGATAGCGTTGATCTTGACCATGAAGTATGGCTGTCGGTGACCGTTTTTCTTGAAGCCTGACCGGTTCTTCTGGATGTATCGGGCGACGATAAGCTTCGGGTTTCGGTCGATCTTCGTGATCTCGCCTGTCACTTTTGCGCCTGCGACGAAAGGAGCGCCGACTACCGTGTCCGAACCGGAGTCGGTAAGGAGAACTTCGCCGAATGTCACCTTGTCCCCTACGCTGAACTCGCCTTCCATTTTCTCAATCTTGATAATGTCGCCAGCAGAAACTCGGTACTGCTTGCCTCCCGTTTTAATAACCGCAAAGCCTTCGGATGAAGCTTTTTCAGTAGATTTTGGAGCTGTTTTTGTTGTAGCTGTTGCCATAGGTTGCCAGTATACCTCATCTCGCAAAGGCTTGCAATAGGCTGTTATGCGCCTAAATCCTGGCTTCTGGAACCATGGGCAGGTACCTTACCCCGGTAAGCCAAGCCTGCGTCTGCCTGAGAAAATCGCGCTCATTGGCAAACACCTTGGTCGTCCCATGAAACTGGAACGAAATCAGCCTCTTGCCATAAAATGCATGATAAATCGCGCTGAAAGAATTATCCTTCTTCGCGCTTCTAAGGTCGAGCTGGGTGTTCAATTCATACAGCTTCCACCGATATTCAAGGCCGCTAATTCTTGACGCGCCCTGATTGGTGAGCGTGAATCCGTCCGTATCGACAAGCCTGCTGAACTCTCCGCTATCATGAAGCTCGGCAAGCAGCTGCGCATCGGAAAGTTCGCATGCCGGGTTCATTTGGAAAACATCGAGCGTGAATCCCTGCGAGCCGAGCGAGCCCGTCATCGGAACCTGCTTAAGCTCGTATCCATTCAAAGTCCATTCCGCCGCGCCTGATATTTTGAGCAAATTTTTCTTCTCCTCATTCTCGGTTACCGCATAACGCGCCTCAACCTCATGAGTACTGCCGGAAAAGCAGGCGGCCACCTGCTTTAATGTTTCCTGCCTTTGAAGCGATGCGCTGCTTGGTCCGGCAAACGTGCCTGACTGAGGTATGTAGTTTATGGTTTGAGCCCCGCCGCCTCCTTGAACGCGGCCGGGCGCGGAGTTCTGCGCGAACTGATCAACGGGATTCTTAAGTCTTCCGAGGCCGACCAGGATCAAAGGGAGGACGATGATTGAGAGGACTATTACGAATACGAGGAAGATGATGAATTTTTTCATATGTTATGTATGCATGTTGCGTGCACTGCGCAGAGTCAGGGCCTCATTTATTATATATATCTTACTCCTTTTATTCCTCCGCGCCATCCATGTCCGGACGCTCGATGACAAGCGGCTCTATGGTCGCCGCAAGCGCCGCTCCGCCTTCGGCCGTGATGCGCATGACATCCTTGTCTATTTTCTTGAGCTCATTGTGAGCCTTGTTGTAATGATTCACCGTGGTTCCGAGCGACTTGCCCAATGAAGACATGTACTGATCGTAGCTCTTTATGTGCGTGCCGAGCTCCTCTACCCGCTTGCGGATCTCCTTGGCCGATTCTTCTATCTGCATCGCCTTCAAGCCCTGAAGCACGGTCTGAAGGTAAGCCAGGAACGAAGTCGGCGACACGATGATTACCCGCTTGTCCTTGAACGCGTATTCGATGAGATCCCTCGTGTTGATTTTCACCGAGCCGACTTGCGCCACGAGCAGGTCGTAGTAAATGGCTTCATGCGGAATGAACATGAACGCGAACTCCATGGTGTTTTCTTCCGGCTTGATGTACTTGGACGTTTCGTCTATGCGGTTCTTGAGGTCGTTCTTGAAGACTTTCTCCAGCCGCTCCCGCTCGACAGGGTCGCGTTCCTCTGCCAGCCGATTGTAATTCTCGAGGCTGAACTTCGAGTCGATCGGAATGACCTTGTCTTTCACGAAAACCGCGGCGTCCACGATGGTCCCGTCCTTGAATGCGTACTGCATCTGAAAGCTGCCCGTGGGCATGACGTTCTTCAGGAGCGTCTCAAGATAATATTCGCCGAGAATGCCTCGCTGCTTGGGATTCTTCAGGATGTCCTGAAGGCTTTGGAGCTGATCGGCGAAAGAGACAACCTGCTTGTTCGTCTCGTCGAGCTTTGTCAGGCGCTCCGTCACGTCCTTGAGCAGCTTGAACGATTCCCCCGTCTGATATCGAACCGTGTCCTGCATCTGCTTGTGCGACTCGCCGAGCTTCGAGTCCACGTTCCGTCCCATGTCGTGCATCTTCGAGTCGATGGTCTTGGTCACGTCGCTTACCCGCGCATCGACGGTCCTGCCGAGCTCATTGATTTGCTGAAGCAGCAGCTGGAGCGCCGGATGATTCTCCCCTCCTCCGGCTTGGCCGTTCGCTCCCGCGCCCGTTCCCGTGCCGAATCCGAAAATGTCCTGAGGCGCGCCGGCATTTTGAGATTGCCTTCTGAAGAAATAGATGACGGCCGCAAGATTGATAATGACAAGGATTAAGGCTACAATAAGCACCAAAGAATTATTCATATTTAATTGAGATTATAACACATATGTCACTTCAAGAAACGATAAAGGCGAGCTTAAAGGAAGCCATGATGGCAAAGGACGCCGTTCGACTGACGGTTATCCGGGGCCTCATGAGCTCTTTTACCAACGAGCTTGTCTCGCTCGGCCGAACTCCGCAGGACGCCCTTTCGGACGAAGAGACGACTGCCGTCATCCGAAGAGCGGTCAAGCAGCGAAAGGACGCCATCGAGCAGTTCACGAATGCCGGACGGCCGGAACTTGCCGAGTCCGAGCAGGCAGAACTTGCGCTTCTTGAAGTATACCTTCCCCAGATGATGTCAAAAGATGAAATC
The DNA here is from genome assembly GCA_964550955.1 of uncultured Candidatus Saccharibacteria bacterium. Taxonomy (GTDB): domain Bacteria; phylum Patescibacteriota; class Minisyncoccia; order Phycocordibacterales; family CAIZLB01; genus VEQN01. The sequence continues at coordinate 205,548 of CAZKAF010000001.1, read as the reverse complement.
AAGACTATCGCCGAAGCAAAGAAAGCTGAGCTCGGCATTGATGACAAGTCAAAGCAAGGCATGCTCATGAGCGCCCTGATGAAGGATCTCAAAGGAAAGGCCGACGGAACGGACGTGAAAGAAGTGCTTGAAAGCTTGTTTTAGATTTAGGGCTCGACAATCTCGGGCATGGCCCGTTTGCATTAAACAAACCCCTATCCACGCTTTGTGCGGAAAGGGGTTTTTGGTTGGCAGAAAATCTGCCGGCTGAGCGAGGGTCAGAAGTCCGACCGGCGAGAGTCGTGCGCATGAGCCGCAGCTCGATTCTCGCGGCGAAATCGGCCTTCCCAGATATCTCCGAGAACTGTCATGTCTCGCGAATGGAACGAATGGTCGAAGTGCGCTTTCGTTTCGGCTTTTTGCCGCTTTCTCAGCATCTGCTTGACTCTTTTGATTCTGCCGGGGTCATGTGCTTGGGGCATGGTTCGGTTCTTTCTATCTTGCCTGGTTTTTTTGCATGAAAATGCCGCGTTAAGCAGCAAGGAACAATCGAATGTCTGCAATAATGCTACTACGCCCGCGGGCATTATTCAATGACGCGAAGCTCAGCTGGCATGCCCGAGATGCTCCGGCCCAAGACCCGGGAAGCTGCCAGCCCGAAGGCTCAAGCAGGCTCTCGCGCAGGCGAATCAAAAGACAAAAGCCGCCGACTTCGCGCGAATGCGCATGAAGTCGGCGGCCTCGTTGAAGCCCCGTAAGGGCAGCCGAACCCGTCACCGATAATCAGAATGACCTCCCTCCCTGTTGGAGTCGGCGACGATTCGCCTTATGAGCCCTTCTTCTCCGGCGTGCCGCCGTGAAGCTTGGGTAATTCTTGGTCTGCTTCTGCAGGCCACGATCGTGCGCTTGTCTTGCCATGGCGGTATCTTTCCAGGATCGCTGTTAAGGTTGATTGTTGCTTGGGTGCGATCTGCCAAGATAGTACTATCTTCCGCGGAATCAGGCAATCAGGATGCAGATCATTCGATAACCCTGCCTTTCATCGGTCCTTGCCAGGACAACAAATGCTTAGTTTCAGATAAATACGCGAGCATGTTCTCAATATTTTGAGTTCGTCCGGAATTACGCCAGTTAAAGATTTTTGAATGCGCATTCAATAGTATGGCCGCCTGGAAAGCCTGCTTGTCGTGCGCTTCTTCGCCAAAGTATCCTTCCATCATTTGATCAATGAATTGCCTGACATTTTCATTCGGTCCGCTTCCGGCAATCAAGACAACGCTGCGGGCAATATCAATGATCGGATGATTGATCAAAGGGTTGGGATCAAAGACGGCAATCGGATCGGTGGCGAATGTGCTGCCCGTACTGAAATCATGATGGCAGTACGCGCTCTGCGGATTCGATTCGACGTACATGGTTAATATTTCCAAAGCCTTCGACAAGGATCCGTGCTTCTCGTCATCTATGATATTTCGAGCGCGCACGTGATTGATCATCCTTTGTTCATATTCACTATTAAGCCAATCCCTGAATTGAACATGCTCGGCTTTGTGATTTTTAATGCGCCCGTAACCGCAAGCTTTGGACTGATGCATTTGGCGAAGCGTCCTGCCGAGCTTCATGTATATTTCCTTGTCCGCTTTCTCGGCAGGAACATCCATCAAGCGCACGGCATCAATATGGGACATGAGAATGTACGGTCGGCCTTCGATCATCCCCTCTTGGATAACATGCGGCACGCTGACGCCGACCAGCTCCCAGCTTTTCAGGCAATCGGATTCGCCTTCGGGAAGGTTGATGCTAACGGGGATTTTGAGTACGGTTTTTTCACCGTCAGCTTCCAATATGCATACAAGCGAAGATACCCCCGTATGGGGAAAGGTAACGGAAACGTCCTTGCCTTTAAAGCTGTCATTAGATGAAAGAAAGTGTTCCACGCAAGGAATGAGGGCCATCTTTCGTTCATATTCATCCTTCTCGTACCCTGAAGCGCGTTCAGCAAGAGGCTTGGGCTGATTGAGGAAGCGTATGCGGGATTGTTTTTCCATGCCTTGAATTATATCTCTTTTCCTCAAATTGCGTAGCCATGCAAAATCGCTGGATTATTGCCCTGATGCTGCCCGAGCGGATAATTTCTACCTATTCAGACACCACCGCCTCTCGCGGCCTTTCATCCATCACCAACTTGCCATCAGAATCTTTCTTGATAGTAAAAAAGTATTTTCCGGTGAATCCGAAGATAGTCCCGGCGGTTACTTTAAAGTCCTTATCCAATGTTAACGAATATGCCCCTCCCTCTTTCAGCTGTCCAGCCACTCTTTTAAATTCTTCCAGACGTCCGCCCGTCATCATGTTTCCGCTCTCGAATAAATCAACTCTGCCCTCAATTGCCCTTCCATCCCATGACACTATCGACACCTCATCTCCGGTTTCAATCTTGCTGAGATCAAGATTGGTTTGCTCTATGTAAGTAGACGAAATGATGCTCATGTCCGCCTTTGAAGTATAGGCTGTTTTTATCGGAAGTATCGGACTGCCTTTTTTGCCCGAAAGGAACACATAATTCATGGCATCGGTCGCCTGCACGCGCTCGTCCTGATCTTTAGCCCAAAAATTATCTCGCGTATTATAAGCAACAAGAGCGATTATTAAGAATATGAGAAGCGCAATCAGTTTTTTCATGAGATAAATTGTAGCATGGGTCGGATAATCCTGCCCGGTACTTTAGAGGATTCCCGACGATCTCACCTTTTTTAAAAGAAATGTGTCCCTCTCTACAATAAATTTGCCCTCATAATTGTCCGCCTGACTTTCCATGAGTTCAATGGCCTTATCTAAAGGAACCCACAATGCTTCTTGAAAGCCATTGTCCAATTCATGCTGGGTAAAAGTCGCTTTTGTCCTTTCCCCTATTGCTTTGCCCACAAAGCAATACGAAGTCTGAGCAAGAGAAAATTCTGCCCTGTACTCGACCACCGACCCTAACTCTTGCACCACTTCCACGTCTGAACCGATTTCTTCCAAGCATTCCCTGCGAAAAGCTTCAACCCTATCTTCGCCTTCTTCGATTCCGCCGCCTGGAAGCTTGTAATAGTGGTGAGCAGTGACCGGGAGAAGCGCTACGTTTTTGTTTTCGTCAAAGACGACGCCTCTGGCAGCAAATCTGGTCCTTAACCTGGCGGCAGCTTCATCCGTAATATTATCCGGATTTAATTTTAGAACTGGTTCCATATACTTTAATTATATCGCTTTTCCTCAAATTGCGTAGCCATGCAAACTTTCTGAACTGTTGTCCTGACGCCGCTCGTGCTAGCCGTTGAAGGTGTGCGTCGCCGACACAAGCGTCTTTGCTTCGCAAATCCTGAGTGTCGCGACATCACGATTTCATGCTCACTTCGCTCATTAAAATCTGTGAGTCCTGATTGGATGACTTGTCTTCAAGCAAGCTAGACATGTCACACTCCGGGTGTTGTACTCGAACGTAGTTAAGAAGAAAGAGGACTTGTTCCACAAATGTCATCCATGCAACAATAACGGCAGTAAAAGCAAGAGAAAACATGACTATCTCACCCTCACTTAAAAAAGAAGTTTTGCTAGCCCAAACTATTAGGACAAGCAGGTAGAGAAAAGCCACCATAGACAGCCACGCTGAGTTAGTAAACACTGAAGGCAAACTGGCCGCATTACCTTTCATGTATTGTGCAGAGTCTTTGAGCGTGGTGTATGAGTATTTGTCTTCAAATGCTATCGAGGATAGATTTGCGTATATGAAGTATTTTAAGGCTTGTAAGCCAAAGAAGATCGACAGGCTTCCGATTGTTGTTCTTAAACCCGCCGTTCTCTCTTTTGAATTCTTTCCATGCAAGAACATCATTATTATGAACACGAAGCTGTAAAGAACCACGTATGGCAGTGCAATAATCACACCCTTTATTATATGCAAAAAGAAATTATCATGACCTTCAGTAAGATGTTGTTGTAAACTCTCTCCTGTGATCAAGAACCCGACTGTTTGTAAGAAAAAAATCACAAAAGCTACACCGAAGAAAGGCAGGAAAACAGCAGTCCAACCAACGTAGACCTCTGTTATTCTATCAAAATCTTCTAAAAATATAAGCGTCCATCCTGTCGAAAAACCCACAGCTATTATAGTCAGAAAGAGTAGCGGAAAAATAATTGTAAATAATACAGACAGAACAAAGGTTGGTTGCCTTTTGATTAACTTGATGACAGTAAATTCTGTTTGTCCATTATTAACACGTGCAAACGGTTTTGCAGTACCTTTTGAGATTTTATACAAATCAATCATACACCACGCAATCCCTAAAGCCAGACACATGAGAATGCCGAAGCCAAAAAGAGGGTCGCCGCCACTATCAAATATCTCTTTGCTCATTAGTGGATATATACCAACCAGAACGAGAACTAATCCTACTTCAATAATCAAGAGATAGATGGCACGCGTACGTAAATTCATTATATAACTATATCTATTTTCGGATAAAATTCAACGACAGATTTTACGTGTACTTTCTCATTGCCAATCTCCACTTTTATCTTTCTTGCTATTTGTGACCCTACGGAGAATCGAACTCCGATTTAAGCCTTGAGAAGGCTTCGTCCTAACCGTTAGACGATAGGGCCATGTTTTGCTTTACTTCCACATATCATCTTATTGCCCAGCCTTCCTGAGAAGGCTTCGCCGCTATGCACATTTTGCGCTAGACGATAGGGCCATCTTGTTCGCGGCATCCGAGCCGTTCGGCGTCCGCGTATAGGCATTTTACACATTTTTCGTAAAAAATACAGGGGCTCATGCTGGGTCCGGAGCGACACCGGGTTCTCTGATGCCCGCGCCATCATGCCCTCCGCAAAAAAGTGACAAACGGACATCTTAATGGCATTATACAAATGTCAGCTGAGGAGCCAGGCATAACGCCAAAGCTCTGCCGGGAAACAGAACCAAGCCTATGTACCGAGCAACGACAATCGCACCGGGTACGGACTCCGACGAGAAAGTTCCGGATGGACCAGCCGGTCCGGTCGAGCCCATCGATCCGCTGAATGAGGCACTCGACCTTGCCTGGCAAGAACGAGGAGGAATGGCGAAGCCCGCTTCGCGGGCGACGCTTCCTTACGCTGGATAAGAATGCTTATCCTTCCCGGCGACCTCGCAGGATTTCCTGCCTGGTCGCTTTTTTATTTCAAAAACGCATCGCGCGGCTCAAAAACACAGCGGCTACCTGTCCGGGGCGACCTGATAGTAATTGATGAGGAACTTGGTCATCTCCATGTACGGCTTTGCAAGCGTCTCCGAGGCATAGCTTACGCCTCGGGGATTCACCGTGAACAGGAACACCAGGAATTTCGGGTCGGAAGCCGGCAGGAAGCCGACAAACGAGTGCAGGTATCGGTTTTCGGCGTACTTTCCGTTCTCGGCAATCTGCGCGGTGCCGGTCTTGGCCGCAATGGTGTATCGGGGATTTTTCGCCTTGCCATCCAGGAGCGACTCATCCACGTTGTAGACCATCATGTCCGAGACATGGCGGGCGGTGCTTTCCTTTATGACCCTGACTTTCGGCCCCAGCCCCTGATCCTTGCCGAGGCCGACCCGATACTGAATCCTTTTGGCCACTCTCGGAGTGACCATTTCCCCCTTGTTCGCGATAGCTGAAAATGCGCGCACGACTTCTATGGGCGTCATGGCGATGCCCTGGCCGAACGACGCCGTCACGTATTCAATCTTGCGGGGACTCTTGAGGTTCGATATGAGGCCCGTTCCCTCGCTCGGAAGATCGATGCCCGTCTTCTCGCCGAAGCCGAACTTCGTGAAGTATTCGCCAACGGCCTTGGTTCCGACCGTGTCGACTATGAACGCGAAGGCGGTATTGAGCGACTTCGAAAGCGCGTACTGCATCGTTATGGTCCCTCTCCCCTTCTTGTCGAAATTGTAAATCGTATGCCCGTCATACGAAGCCGAACCGGTGTCATTGTACGTGGTGCTGGCGGTAACCTTGCCGAGATCGATGCCGACCGCAAGGGTCAGCGGCTTGATGATCGATCCCATCTCATACACGCTCTCGACGATGTCATTCCTGAAAATGTCCAGGCTGCCCTGCTGCCTGAGATTGTTCGGATCGAAAGTCGGGTTCATGGCCATGGCCAGGATGTCGCCGGTCTTCGGATTCATGATGATGCCTCCGGTCCTCTCGGACGAATATTGCCTGGAGATGGTCTCGAGGGCGGTTTCGAGGTATGCCTGGGTCCTCGGCTCGATGGTGGTAATGATGTCCCCTTCCAGCGATTCGCCGACCGTGACCGTCTTTTTCAGATTCGAGAACAGCTCCGCGAAAAAGTTCACGTAGACGTTGTCGCTTTCTCGCTTGAGCGTATTTTCATAGAACCTCTCGACTCCGTAGCGTCCGGCCAAGTCGTTCTCCTTGAATGCCATGAAGCCGAGCACGTGCGAGGCAAGGCTCCCTCCCGGATAATATCGCCACTTGTCCCGGTACAGGCTCACGCCCGGAATCTTGAGCTCGGATATCTTCGCGCCAAGCTCCTCGTCAAGCTGCTTCTTGATTTCCTCGTACGTATCGTTGGGCTTCGATGCCTTCGCGAGGTAGTCGTCATAGTTCAGCGCGCCGGCAGGAAGAACCTCCATCAGGCGCTTGTATGAGTCCTCGACGGACTTGTTCGCCTGGAGCGTCTTCGGATTGATGATGAGAATGAATCCGGTCTTCAGGGTCGCCGCGGAGATGATATTGTTCTCCCTGTCCGAAAAATAGACGGTTCCCCTGTTGAACGCGTTTGCCGGCCGCTGGTATTGCCTGTCCGCCCGCTCGGCGAATTCGTTCGCGTTCACCACCTGCACCGTATAAAGCTTCGCGAAAAGCATGCAGGCGAAAAGCAGGACGCAAATCGAGATGAACCTAATTCTTGCCCTGATGCTGTTCATATGCAGCTAAGCTTATCGTACCGCCACGTTCTTGCCAATCGTTTCTCGCGTGATAAACGTTGTCTGGCCCTCGACCGCTGAAACGAATCCGAGCACGGAAGCCCTGTCCAGCGTTACGGACTCTAGTCCGTTTATGTATTTAAATTCAGTCATTGACAGCTTCGAGTTGAGCGACGCGATTTCAGCGCTGATTTCGTCTCGCGCGACCACGTTCCTGATGGCTTTCTGGATGAAGAACGCGTACACGAAGCTCATGAGCACGAGCGACATCGCCAAAAACCAAAACGCGATATGGGAAACCCTGTCGATATTCTTTATTGTAGCTGTCGCCTGTTTCATTTTTGTGAAGTTACTTGTAATGCGTCTTTCTTTTAATCCATCTTTTTCCCCTTCCTTATATCTTTTCCGCGATTCGGAGCTTCGAGCTCCGCGATCTCGGATTTTCTTCTATCTCCGCGTCGGACGGGACCAAAGGCTTCTTCGTAAGTATCCTCAGCGTCCCCTCATCCGACATTTCCTTAAAAAAATTCTTAATAATTCGATCTTCGAGGCTATGGAACGAGATGACGGCTATCCTTCCGCCTTCCTTAAGCATCTGAACCGCCTGGGGCAAGGCATCCTTGATGGACTGAAGTTCCTCGTTTACCGCTATCCTGAGAGCCTGAAACGTCTTGGTGGCAGGATGAGTTCGCCCGAACCGGGCGAAGCTCGGATAAGACAGCTTGATGAGCTCCGCCAATTCCTTAGTCGTAAGAATCGGCTTGCCTTCTCTTGCCGCGACGATGGCCTTTGCTATTCTCCTTGAATAGGTATCCTCGCCGTAGGCGTAAATGATGTCGGCAATGTTTTCCTCGTCCCACGTGTTCACGATGTCGGATGCGGTGAATGCATACGTCGCCGGATCGCCGAAGGTCATGCTGAGCGGCTCGTCTTTCTGAAAGCTGAAGCCCCTTCCGGACGCCTCAAGCTCGTACGAGCTGATGCCGAGGTCAAAGAGGACCGCGTCCACTTTTCCGCCACCCTCTCCTTCAGGCAGAGCCTGAAGATCGATTATTGAATCCTTGAATGTTCTGAAATTTTTATTGATGAGCGTCAGCTTCGGAGCCATGAAAGAGGAATCCTTCTTCCGCTCTTCCGCCACCCGCTTTTCAATATGCTCCGTCGCCCGCCGGATCGCGTCGCCGTCGAGGTCGAAACCTATGACATGCACGCGGCCCTTGAGCCGAACGATTATCTCTTCCGAATGCCCGCCGTCGCCGAGATTGCAGTCCACGATGATTGGAAGCTTGGGAGACGCGCCTTCAGCCGACCCTTTGCATGAGTCGATATTCAGACCATCAAGAATGTTTTGTAAAAGAACTGGCACGTGTCGCATCTTTTTCTGCATGCCCGGCGTTTCTGGTGAGTTTTTCATATTTAGATGACGCCGATTTCTCCGAGCTTTTCAGCGAGCTGGTCAGCCTGCTTGAGAACCCGAGCTTTATATTCCTTCCATCGGCCTTCATCCCATACTTCGACTCGGCTGTGAACGCCCGCGAACACCACCTTCGTTTTGCTCGAGAGACCTGCATATTCTTGGAGGAAATCGGGAATCAGTATCCTTCCGATGGAGTCGATATCGAGCTCCACCGCGCCAGCCAGCATGATTCGATTGAATCCTCGGCTGTCGGACTGACCCATTGAAAGCCCTCCGAGCTTTTCAGCGATTTTTACCCATTCTTTGACGGTGTACATGAAGAGACAGTTGTCCAATCCATGCGTAAGAACGATCTTCTTCCCCATTTCCTTTCGAAACTTGGAAGGAAGGGAGATTCTCTTCTTGTCGTCCTGTGTATGTGTATATTCGCCTATTAGCATATGAGTGTCTCTTTTTTCTCCGATCCAAAGCAGTGGGTTTTTCAGAAGCTTTGATTTGAATCGGGTGACTTTCGTCCGTATGGGAACCGAAGCCAGATTGGCAGCGGGCTTCGGTTCTTAAACTCACTTTCCTTGGATACCTGACGAGGAGAACCTTGATTTCTATTTTATGCTTATTTTACAAGCTTTTTTAGAATCTTCGGCAAGTTGTCAGATATACCACTTCATCCCACTTAGATACCATTCTATTCCACTTCATGTACATTTGCAAACATAAATATCCACTCCAAGGTGGATAACTTTGATGAATTTTGTTGACGAAAATCGGCCGTTGGCGTACATTGTCACCGGCCAAAGCTAAAGATAGACAGCTACGGAGCTCGTCAAAGTTCATTCAGTCAAAAAACCGTGCGCGCGGCACCATGTCGCGCGGAAGTCAGAAAATCAGAAACCCAGACCAATAGATTCGAATCATGCCATGAAGAAATTCTTTCTCAAGCTTGTTAAGCTCGCCCTGATCGTCCTCCTCATCGTCGGATGCATCGATTACGGTCGCCTGCATCTTTTCTTCCCGTACAGCACCTTCCCGGTAACGTACACGGTCGAGTCAAGGCCGGAGACGCACACGTTCCTTCCCTTCTGGATCACGCGCATTCACCTGATAAGCCACGCAGGGCCTTTCCCCGCAACGACGACCGAGGTGAAAGTTCTCGGCAACTATTCGCCGTTCCTTCAAAAGGGCGACGATGTTACCGTCAAGAGAGGCGCGATCGTCCAGATTATCAGGCATCCGGTACCCGGAGCGCGCATCTTCGAGCCGGTTCCCCGAGCCAAGGTATTCAGGTGGCAGGACTAGTTCCGAAAGCCTGTTCGGATTTCCGACCAGGAAAACCTGGAGGATCCCCCTTCCGCAGCCCCGGCTGCAAAACTCAAGCAAAGGCCACCTCTCGCGGGGTGGCTTTTTTTCATATAAAATCTCGAGCGTTGGCCTAACCGGCAGGAACTCTCTTGAGCTTTTTTGCCAGAGCCTCGCCTAAGCCCGTTATCCGGCCAGAACGGCGCCTTCCGTGATTTTCTCGACGGCGCTTTTTGGACCGAATACCAATATGCCGAGATACTCTATTTCATCAAAGTCTTTTTCCTTTGTCTGGGCGATGACTTTCTTGTCGTTCGTAGTCTCGATCATCTCTCTGGTAAATTCCGCAATGGAAAGATCGGCCGCTTCGGCCCGTTCCCTGACCTCTTTCAGCGCTGCGCTCGTGCCAAGCTCCTTTATCATGATGGCGTGCTGAATATTGAGCTTTATGTCCTTGGCGTCGGCAGTCTGAATCTTCTCCTGCATGAAGAGCTTCCTTCCGGCCGATCCGGCAAATGAGGCGCTCAGATGCGCGACCGTGTTCATTTTTTGCCACCCGAGCAGATTCGCGGATTCATTCAAGACGATGACCGCCACTTCGCCCTCCTTTTTCCTTTGAGAACCTGCTCCGCTGCCACCTGCCGGATTTTCCGGCTTCATCGTAGGAAACAGGATGGCATCCTTGATATTGCCGGAATTCATGAAAAGCATGGCGAGGCGGTCGATGCCGATGCCGATGCCGCCGTTCGGGGGCATGCCGTATTCCATGGCTTCCAGGTAATCCTGATCGCTCGGGGAAATCTCCCCGTCGCCCTGCCTCTTCTTTCGGTCCTGCTCTTCGTACCGCTCTTTCTGATCGACTGGATTGTTCAATTCGGAGAAGCAATTCGTCACTTCAAGCCCGCCTGCCACGAGCTGGAACCGGTCGATAAGCGTCCTGTCGTCTTCCCTTCTTTTGGCGAAAGGATTGAATTCTACGGGATAGTTTATGAGAAAAATCGGCTGGATGAGCTTCGGCCGGACTGCTTTTTTGTAAATCTTGTCTATAATCTTCTCAAATTCGTCCGAAGGCTCTATCTCAGCTCCGAATCCATGAGCCACGGCCACGAGCTCGTCGCGGGACTTGGACCGAACGTCAGCTATGCCCGCCGATTCCGCAATGACGTCCAGGTATTCCCGGACCTCGAAAGGCTTCGAGGTGTCTATGACCTGCCCCTCGTATTCGAAAGAGTCCTTGCCGAACAGCTTTCGCACCAGAGACTGCATGAGGTCCTGTATGAACTGCCGCTGCGACTTGGCATCGGCATATGCTTCCTGGGATTCGAGCATGGTAAATTCAGGATTATGAGTCGTGTCGATCCCCTCGTTCCTGAACCTCCTACCCACTTCATAGACCTTGTTGAACCCTCCGACTATGAGCTTTTTCAAGTATAGCTCCTGAGCGATGGTAAGGTTGAAATCGAGGCCGAGGGCGTTGTGATGCGTATTGAAAACTGCGGCCGTGGCGCCGCCGGCGAGCGCCTGGAGAATGGGAAGCTCGACCTCGAGATATCCATGGGAATCGTAAAATTCGCGTACCGCTGAAAGCAGCCTGGTTCGGAGGACAAACGAATCCCGGACAGGCTGATTGGTGAGCACGTCGAGATATCTTTTCCTGTATCGCTCCTCGACGTCCTGAAGGCCGTGCCATTTTTCCGGAAGGGGCCGAAGCGATTTCGCGATAATTCTCCAGGACGAAACAAGGAGGCTCATTTCCCCTCTCGCGGTTCTCATGAGGCTTCCCCTCGCTTCGACAAAGTCCCCGATGTCAGCCGTTTCCTTGAACAGCTCGAACGCGTCATCGACTTGAGGATGAGGGACGGTCTCCTCGATGCCCGAAACGGATTCCCCTTTTTGGGAACTTCGAATATACGCGGGAGCCTGGTCCTTCTTGAGAATTATCTGAAACGTGCCCGTGCCGTCAAAAAGATCGGAGAAAATCAGGGCGCCCTGGCCACGCATGGACATGATCCTGCCGACAACGGCAATCTCCTGTTTTCGCCCGTCTTGCTGCCCTTCGCTGCCCTGCTCCTGCGCAAGGGAGTCGAACTTCTCCCTCAAGCTTTCCATGTCATAATCCTTGCGGACAGAAACAGGATACGCTTCGATGCCGAGCGACTCGAGCTTTTTTAGCTTTTCGAGGCGCACCTCTTTTATTTCCTCTTGTGATGCCATGATTATTGCTGAAGTATTACCCAAGAATATTGCTAATATTGCCTAGCAATTATACACCAATACTCGATTTGCCGAAAAAACTGCCGGAACCTTAGTCGATAGTGACCACGGTGTACTTCGCCTCGCCTGCGGGAGTGCTGAACGCGAAGCTCTCGCCCTTCTTCTTTCCGAGAAGAGCCTGCCCCAGAGGAGACTTGAATGAGATTTTGCCCGCGGACGTGTCGGCCTCTTCGGAACCCACGATGTTGTAAACCCGCTCCTTCTTGTCGCCGGATTTCTTGATATGAACGACAGATCCCACTTCGACCTTGTCGCTATGATGAGTCGAGACGATTTCGGCATGAGTCAGGACTGACTCAAGCTGCGAGATGCGATCCTCGAGCGCGGCCTGAGCTTCCCTCGCTTCGTGGTATTCCGCGTTCTCGGAAAGGTCGCCGAGAGACTTGGCAAATTCCAGCTCGTCGGCAATCTGCTTTCGCTTGTTCGTCTTGAGCTCTTCGAGCTCCTTCTTGAGCTCGGTAAACTTCTCCTTTGATAGGTATTCTTTGTTCATGTTTGCCATTAGACGGGAAGTATACTAGGTTTGGCTGATAAGGTCAAACAAGGTTCGGGAGCCCCTCCTACTCGTTCTTAAGGTAGTCCGGAGCATACAGGTTCATCCAGTCCAGCCATGCCGCCACGGCAGCCGTGGCGCCGACAGTCGAGGTATGGGGACCCCTTTCGAGAAGCACGGCAAAGGCGTATTTCGGCTTGTCATACGGGAAGAATCCGACTGCCCAGGAGTTGATGAACTTCTTCGAGACGCCGAGCTGCGCCGTTCCCGACTTCCCCGCCACTTTCACGTACGGGACGTTCAAGGCCTGCATCGTCCCTTCCGTCACCGTCATGCGCATGCCCTCCCTTATGATCTGATAATACCGGCTCAAGGCCGCGGCGTCCGGCTTCTTTCCGCTTTCAGGCGACACCCCGCCCACATTTTCCACGGTCACGGCTTTCGGAACTCCGGAGCTGTATAATCCCTTGTCTGCCAAATCGCGTTCCGAAGCCTTGGAAAGGATCGTTGGCGTTATCAATTTTCCATCATTCGCCATCGCCGCGATATTTCGAACCGCCTGCACGGGAGTTATCTGGAATCCGTACTGGCCGATGACCGTGTTATACGTGTCTCCTACCCTCCAGATGTCCCCCTTGAAATTTTCCTTCTTCCATTCGGGAGTCGGGATGACTCCTTTCCTTCCGCTGAAGAACGTGCCCTCAAGCGAATCGCCGAGGCCGAACATCTTCGCGTACTCGTCCATTCGCAGGATGCCGAGGCCTTTCTGTCCCGGAAACCCGCCTCCGACCTGATAAAAGTAAACGTCGGACGACACCGCGATGGCCTGCCTCACGTCCGTAAAGCCGTGAGCTTTCCAGTCCTTGAAGACCGTGAATTCGCCGGGCTGGTACGGATTCGGGACCCTCAGCTCGCCGGTGCTTTCTATCTTCTTGTCAGGGCTGATGACTCCCTCGGCGATCGCCGCCAGGCCGAACATCGGCTTGAGTATCGAGCCGGGAGTGTACAGCCCGCTGGAAACCCTGTTCAGGAAAGGCTTCTTGCTGTCGGTAAGATATCCCTTGATGGCCGCAGAATCGCTGCCGTCCGTCATGACGTTCGAATCGTATTCGGGATATGAGACGCTCGAGATGACTTCGCCCGTCTCGATGTCCATCATGATTCCCGCGCCGCCTTCGAAGCCCGAGCGCCGGGTCATCTCCTCTATGGATCCGTACAGGGCTTTCTGTATGCCCTCGTGAATCGAGAGCTCGACGTTTTCGCCCTTGAGAGCGGGACGAACCGTGCTCTGGGACAGCAATTCGCCGGTCGCGCTCGTTTCCGTGATCTTCAGGCCGTTCTGGCCGGACAGAATCGAATCAAAATATTTTTCGACTCCGTCAGCTCCTTCGTACTTGGTATTGTAATAAAATCCGAACTTGTCCTTTCTCGGATACTTGATATAGCCCAGGAAGCCGTGCAGTCCCGGTTCGGCGGAATATGCTCTCAGCGAGAACTCATTCTGGTTCTGATCGATAGTATTCCAGGCAAGCAGCTTGCCCTCCCTGTCGGTCAGGGCGCCGCGCTCCGCGAAGATGAGGCTGCGGTGAAGGCGGTTATTTTCGGATATGTCCTTGTACTTCGCGCCTTCGGCCACCTGCAGGGATCCTATCCTGAACAGGAAGACGAGGGCCACGAGCGCGAAGAAGCCCGCAGTGAACATGAGCGAGCCGTATGAAATGGGCCGCTCTATCTGCCCTTCGAATTGGTCCCGGTCGAATTTGGGCAAGTTCGACGAATCGAGGAAAATTTCATCCGGAGCTATTTCATGATTTCTCTTTATTTTTCGGGATTTTCTTAAAATCATATCGGCGCGGCTTGATACGCATTATACAGCATTCCGCGAAACAATCATGAAGAACGCGGCGGCCTCATCTTCTCTTCGCGAGGCTTCGAACGCCGGCCTGGGGCAATCATGAATAGAAGCGGACTTTTCTCTTGATTACCTGCAGGATTGCCAGCGATGCCGCAGCAGCGGCCAGGAACGGATACGGAAACGCGATGCCGTGAACGGCGAAGAACAGGTCGCTTTTGAACAGGATGTCCATCAATGCCCCGAGAATCAGGATTTCGTAATACATGAAATGCCATGACGCCCAAACGGCGATGACAAGCGGAACGTACCAGGGAATCATCGGCAGCAGGAACAGCGTCCCGAACACGACGACGTTAGCGAATAGCCTTTTTGACTTGAACATACTGTAATGAATTTAGCTTGACCGGAAGCTTGAAGTACACGTGCGCGTACGCCTCCCCTTCGCCTGAATCAATATTTTCAGCGGTGCCGAGCACGTACGAGTTTATTCCGGGAACGACGATGGGATCGCCCTCGTTCACGACGATGTTCCTCGGAATCTTGATATAGAAATTTCCTCCGCCGCGTCCCTCGACGACCACGGCGGACGTCGAGGATCCGGTGCCGAGAAACGCGTCAATCCGCTCGCCCGGAGTCGAGAACAGCTTCACCACCGACGTGGCGGGCGCGACTTCCTCGATTTGCCCGATCAGATAATCCATTCCGCCGTATACCAGGTCGCCCGGAAGAAGCCCCTGATTCTCGCCGATGTCGATGACCAGCGAATCATATGGGGTCTTGGGAGGCCTCATGAGCACCACGGAAAATATTTTCTGATCCGCGTCGATTTTCCGCCCAAGCAGCAGCTTTAATTCTTCATTTTCCGATCTCAAGGATTCTATGAGCGAATTTTCAGAAATGGGCCTTACGGGCTCATTATAGTATCCGAACGCGTATCCGACCGAACGCTGCAGGCTGCTTATCCCCGCGTCAAGCGGACCGCTGAAAACTGCGGTCAGGGCCAAAATGATAATAGCCGCCCCGACAATCTTCAGGACAAGCTTCGAGGATGATTTTTTCTTATCGCGTAGCAGGTAGCTCATTTTCGTTTTGGATTAGCATGTCTTCGAAATAATCTATCTCTTCGAGGATGATTCCGGCGCCTCGGGCGACCGCTGTGAGCGGATCTTCCGCAACATATACCGGAATGCCGACGTACTCGGAAAGCACTTCGGGAAGGCTTCTGATCAGCGCTCCGCCGCCTGTAAGGTGTATCCCGTTTCGCATGACGTCGGCGAGGATTTCAGGCGGAGTGGTTTCAAGAACTTCCTTGACCGAGTCAAGAAGCGTGTCGATGGACGCTCCTATGGCCTCGCGAATGTCCGAATCGGTGATGATCACCTCTCGCGGAAGGCCCGTGACCAAGTCTCGTCCTCGGATAGTCGTCTCGAGCGAAGGGTTGCACGGAAGCACGCTGGCGATGGCCACTTTCACGTCTTCGGCAGTCTTCTCGCCGATGAGAATCTTGAACTCGTTCCGGATATACGACATGATGTCGGCATTGAGCTTGTCGCCCGCGACCTTGAGATTCTTGGCCCGCACGATGCCCCCAAGCGAGATGACCGCAATGTCGGTCGTCCCTCCTCCGACGTCGATGATCATGCTGCCCGTCGCTTCTCGAACCGGAAGCCTGATGCCGATGGCTGCCGACATGGGCTCTTCCACGATATGCACTTCCCTGGCGCCGGCGTTTTTAGCCGCGTCGCGAACCGCTCGCCGCTCGACGTTCGTGACGCCGTACGGAACGCCGATGACAACTTTCGGACCGAGCATTTTCTTCGAAAGACCTTCGGCTTTCTTGATCAGATACGAAAGCATTTCCTCCGTTATCTCAAAATCCGAAATAACGCCGTCAACGAGCGGCCGAACCGCGATGATATGTCCCGGCGTCCTGCCAAGCATCGCTTTGGCTTGCGCGCCGACAGCCACGACCCGTCCCGTCTTCTGGTTCACGGCAACTACCGAAGGCTCGTTTATGACCACGCCCTTTCCGGACACGTACACGAGCGTGTTGGCAGTGCCGAGATCGATGCCGATGTCATTTGACGCGAATTTTAGAAATCTGTTTCTGAGTTTTTTTAGCATAATTTTATCAATTCTTCAGCCGTGACATTCTGAACCTCGCCCGTCTTTCTATCCTTTGCTTCTATGAGAAATTCCCCGGCATCGTTCTTCTGGTTCTTGTCGCTGACAACCGCCCGAATCGGCATGCCCATGAGGTCCGCATCGCCGAACTTTTCGCCGGCTCGGGCGTCCCTGTCATCGAACAGCACCTCGATGCCTTCATCCGTAAGCGTCTTGTACAGCTGCTCGGCCCTTTGGCTCGTTTCCTCCGAACCGTTGACCAGTACCAGGTGAACCGCGAACGGCGCGACCGACTTCGGCCAAACGATGCCCTTGTCGTCTGACAAGACTTCGACGATCGCGCCCATCAGGCGAGGAACGCCGATGCCATAACAGCCCATGACAACCGCCGCCTTCTTTCCCGACTCATCAGCGTAGCCGAGTTCCAGCGCGTCAGAAAACTTGGTTCCGAGACTGAATATGTTTCCGACCTCTACCGCCTTCGCTTCCTTGAACTTCTTGGGGTCCAAATCGAGCATCTTGTGCACCTCGTCATTGTTTACCTCCTCGTTCAGCGCGATGCCCTTCTCTTCGTCGATGTAAATAGTATCCTCGCCGGCCTCCGTAACCATCTGGAACTCATGCGAGAATTTCGAGAAAGTCCCCCCGCCCGCGAACGTCAGATATGTGAGATGCCCTACTCCGGCCCTGTCAAAAACTGACTTGTACGCGACCTTCATTTTTTCATAAAAGTCAGCGTGCTGCGCCTCGTCTCTTGAGAACGAATACAGGTCTTTCATCAGGAACTCCCTGCCTCGCATGATTCCGCTCTTTGCGCGCTTTTCATTCCTGAATTTGGTCTGAAACTGATACACGTACTGCGGAAGATCCCTGAAAGAATGAATGTGATTTTTCATCAATTCAGTAAGCGGCTCTTCATGCGTGAACCCGAGCCCGACTTCGGCGCCGTTCGCAAGTTCCGTCTTGAACCAATTGTCCACTTTCGCATCATCCCATCGATCAGTTTTTTCCCATACATTTTTGTCCTGCAAGGACGCGAGCGAAAGCTCCTGCCCGCCCATGGCGTTCATCTCCTCCCGGATAATGGCCTTGATTTTCTCGATGGTCCTGAGGCCGAGAGGCAGAAACGAATACACCCCGGCAAGGGTCTTCTCGACATATCCCGCCCTGATAAGCAGCTGCGCGTTTTTCGCGACTTCGTCTTTTGGCGCTTCCCGGCGCGTTTTCGTAAAAAGTTTTGATTGTCTCATGGTCTTTATAAATAGCTCATACCGCCCGCCCGCAACATATCGTGCCGGCGAGCGTCATGGTCAACATTCTACACCAAAACATGCGTTTTAGTTAACTTTTTTCATATTTATGATAGTATCCCTACCAGGCAACAGATTGCTCATTTCAGCAAGATGCATCGGGGCACTTCGGCTCCCATGCATCCGACATCCAAACAAGCACATTCAGCAAATCAAATGAACACGGAATCCTCTCCCCTGGCAGTCGCGGCAAACGTCTGGCTGTTTCGAATCGCCCAGATATCGGGCTGGTCCATGCTGATTGCGGGCGTGGCCGCGCTGTATTTTGACAGCAGGCTCACGACGCTATTCAGCCTGATTCCGATTTTCGGAATCGCCTTGATATTTACCGGCAAGCACCATGCGAACATCGCCGACGCTTTCAGGAAAGGCAGGAATCTCGACCCGAAGCTCAGCTCTTCGCATGTCGAGAACCTGCTATTCAATCTCAGCGTCGTTGCCGAATTTGCGGGAATTTCATTCGCCGGACTGCACTCGATCGTGAACAAGAAGCTCGGCTTCATGTTCAATCCCGACGAGCATGCCGGAACCGAATGGATAATCCTGATAGCCGGCATGCTCATGTGGCATTACGGGCGAAAGAACAGGAAATTCTACCTGCAGCGAGTCGAATTCCTGACAGGCAGAACGTACGCCCCCTTGCTGCTCATGTGGCCGGGGAATTCAGAGCAGGCAGCGCCTTTGCCGGCGGTGCCGAAGAAAGAGAAGCAGCCAAAATAGAAAGTTGAAACCAGCAAACAATGAAAACGCAAGCTGAACTGAAGACCGTTCTCCGAATCCTGCACGTTTCAAGGGCCGCAGGATTCGTTGCCGCATGGGCAGCCGTCGCCGTCATCTTTTTGTGGTACGCGGCGCCGGCGGTTCCGGAAATAAACATCGTTTCCGGCTGGACGAAGCTGACGGCATTCTTTGCCGGCTGCTTCGTCTATTACACGTCCGATTTCTATCTGAAGCGCGCCAAGGACCGCATGGATTGCGGCTCCGAGGAGGTGGACAGCGAATACAGATACGCCTATCACGAGACGCTCCTGGTCACGTACAGCACCATTGTCGGATTCATCGGAGCAGTCCTGCTCCTGGAGACGCTGGCCGATTACATGATCGCGGACATGGAGCATCATTCCGCCGGAGAGCCGTCAGGACCGTTTGATTTCCGTTCGCTCGGCATCTCGGCGGGACTGATGGCTTTCAGCCTGATTCTCAATTACGCGGCGCAGGCATCAAGGCGAAAGAAAGTGCTCAGGCTCTTCGGAGACGATGCAGAATTGATTCTCGAAAAGTGGAGCAACGGCACCGACTGACAATCGGCGCCACGTTCCGGCAACAGCGAGAACGACAGCCGCGGACAGCCCCTCAAGGCTCTCCGCGGTTTTTTAATACAATTTTAATGCAATCGGAACAAGTCCTTGCGGATGAAATCCTGCAATTTAATTTACCAAGACGAACACGTCCTTGACCGTAACAAGAATCATCAGCGAAATCAGGAGCAGGAATCCTATGCCGTTGACCCACATGAGAATCTTCGGGCTCACGTCCCTTCGGATGACGCTTTCGACGAGAACGACCACAAGCCGTCCGCCGTCGAGCGCCGGGAATGGAGCGAGGTTAAGTACCGCAAGGTTGGCTGATATGACCGCCGCTATCACGAGCAGGCTCGCAAAGCCGACTTGGGCAGATTCTCCAACCACGCCCGCAATGCCGACAGGGCCGCTGACTTGGCTCAAGCTGGCGTTTCCTATGAAAATATTTTTCAAGAAATCGGCCAGGCCGAGCGCGACATTTATGGTGAGATGATATGTCTGCTGAGCTCCGTAATAAAATGCGCTGAAGAACGGAGCTCTTGCCTCGCCAAGATAATCCATCGAGATGCCGATGGCTTTTTTGCCGGGAGCGATTCCTTCAACGGGCGTAATGACGACAGTCGCCGCCGCAATCCCATCCGTCGAAGTTCCCTTCTGCATGACTTCCAGCGTCACGTCCGTTTCGGCGGTTGCAATGACCCGCTGAACGCTTTCAACTGAAAGCGAAGTCGTCGCGACCATGTCGCTGCCGTCCGTTATGGAAAGAATCTCGGCGCCGGCGCGAAGCCCCGCCTTTTCAGCCGGACTTCCCGGCGCCAGCATGACTACGGTAAGAACGGGGTCCTTTACCAGTTCGGCAGGCATGGAAGCGACCGAGGCCTTTGTTCCGAGCATGAGCGCGCCCGAAAGAAGTATCCAGGCCAATATGATATTGAACGTGACGCCGGCCACGAGAACGACGGCCTGCTGCCATCTCGGTTTTGCAAGAATGCTGTCCGAAGTGCGCTCATCGTCGGGATTCTCGCCGTATATCTTCACGTATCCCCCAAGAGGGAGAAGGTTTATGGCGTATCGGGTCTTGCCCCACATCCAGCTGAAAACTCTCGGCGGAAAGCCGATCGCAAACTCGTCGACCCGAATCTTGAACAGCCGGGCGGCAAGAAAATGCCCGAGCTCGTGCACGAAGACAAGCACGGTCAGGACAAGCAGGAAAATAATAGCGGTGGACATGTTTTAGTTTGTTAGCTGATGCGCGTTTGCGCGATTTTGCATTGCGATGCCCGCATCGCAATGCTCGATTAATGTAGGTGGCGCAGCCCGACAGTCGGGCTGACATGCCAGCTGGCTAGCCGGCAATCTCCTTCTCTTTCTTGTCGAAGAGCTCTTCAAGCTTGACCGAGCCTTCTTGGAAAATTTTCTCCATCTCGCTCTTCGCCCGCATGACGTCGTCCTCGCCCATCTCGCCGCTCTTTTTCATCGAGTTAAGGTCATCCGATACCTCGTTTCGCTCCCTTCGAAGCGCCACTCGCGCGTCTTCAAGCTTTTCCTTCGCCACTTTCACGAGCTGAAGCCTTCGCTCGCCGGTAAGTTCGGGGAAAATGACCCGCAGCCCCGATCCGTCGACGACGACGCTCACTCCTAAGTTTGAAACGTTGATTGCCTTTTCGATAGCTTGCGTCTGGCTGTTATCCCACGGCGAGATTCGCACCGTCTTCGCATCCTCGGCGGAAACCGTCGCGAGCGAGGTAATCGGCATTTCAGAGCCGTAAGACTCCACTCGGACAGGGTCCAGGAAAGACGTCGAGGCCCTTCCCGTCCGGATCGCTGATAATTCCTTGGAGTACCATTCCTGGGTCTCCTTTATTTTTTGCTGAAATTTTGAAAAATTGTATGCCATATGGCGAACATTGTAGCATATGAATGCGGCATACAAAGCCCTGCGACCCATGAGCAAGTCCGAGCAAGGCGGCGACTTGACGCTGCCCTCCCCGTCCAAGCCCTTAGGTTCTGAATACCGGCAACCTCAAAGCAATATACTCCAGCAACATCTTCTTCGAAGAAGACGTGTCATACAGATACTCGCTGACGGTTACGAAAGCTTTCAGCATATCCTTTCTCCGTGCCGCTCCGGCAGCGTCGGACAAGCCATGCTCACGCCCGAGCAGTTCGCGGCTCTTCTTCTCGAGCGACCGAACAAAAACGGCGATGTGCGAATCGTTTATCTTTTCCTTCTCCTTGTCCGACAATATGGCCTTGATGATTTCCAGCCGTTCAGGATGATTTGATCTTAAGAAAGTATCGGCGTATTGCTCGACGGTCGCGTCGCTCGGATCGTCCTTAAGCGAGACGACATGCACGCGCGACTTGATGGTCGGAAGAAACGACGAGGCAGTCGGAGCAATTATGAATATGTGCGTGCCGGGCGTCGGCTCCTCGAGCGTCTTGAGAAGGCTGTTCTGCGCCTGATGCGAAATGGTGTTCAGTGAAATTATGATGAATTTATTCTGCCCGGATGATGATTTTCTGCTATTTTTGTCGATGACGAATGTCGCGTCGTCGACGCCGAACGCAAGCGTGTCATGAATGAACACGTCCGGATTGCCGCTCATCTGAACACCGAAGGCATCCTTGAGGAAATCAGAAAGCGCGGGGCGCGCCGTTTCGACGGAGCCCTCAAGAATGTATGCATGATGCAGGTCTTCTTTATTTTTTATTGGAAAGATTTTCATGCGTGCCGTGATTGTTGATGCATTAGAACCGAGACCGGCATCAGAACGCCGAGAAGCTTACCGCTTCGCGATAATGGTCTTCTTGTAGGTATCGAGATGATTCAAGGCGATGCCGGTCCCCTTCGCCACGCAGTACAGCGCATCGTCCGCAAGGACCGCCTTCACGCCAGTTCTCCTGAAGACAAGCTCGGGCAAGTTCCGAAGCTGCGACGATCCGCCCGTCATGGTGATGCCGTTGTCGATGATGTCGGATGCGAGCTCCGGCGGAGTCTCCTGAAGCACGTCCTTGATCGCCTTGATCATGTCCCGAAGCTCCTTGGAAATTGCCTTGACGATTTCGTTTGTCTTGATGTCCACCGCCCGAGGAAGCCCCGTAAGGAAGTCCCGCCCCTTGATAGTCATGGTGAGCTCTTCCTCAACTGGAACTGCGGACCCCACCTGTATCTTGATTTCCTCAGCCGTCTTGTCTCCGATGGCCAAGTTATATGTCTTCTTGATGTAATCCGTGATGGCCGCATCAATCCTGTTGCCCGCGCATTTTACGGAAGTGCAGGCCACGATGCCTCCGAGCGAAATCACCGCGACGTCCGTCGTGCCGCCGCCGATGTCCACGATCATGTGCCCTACCGCTTCCTGAATGGAAATGCCCGCGCCGATAGCGGCAAGAATAGGCTCCTTGACGACGTATGCATTTTTCGCGCCCGCCTTGATGGCAGCCTCGATGACCGCCCGCCGCTCAGTCGAGCTCACGCCGGCCGGAACGGAAACCATCACTTCAGGCTTCCAGATATTCCATTTCCCCAGCGCCTTGTTTATGAAGTATCGAAGCATGGCTTCGGTAACTCGATAGTCCGCGATAACGCCGTCTTTCATCGGCCGGTACGCGATGATGCTGTCGGGAGTCTTGCCGATCATGTCCTTGGCCTCGTTTCCTACCGCCAGAATGCGGTTATCCTGCTCGGAAACGGCCACTACTGAAGGCTCATTCAGGATGAGGCCGCGCCCGGGAACGAAAACAAGCGTATTGGCAGTCCCTAAATCTATTCCCAGCTTTTTGGAGAAAAATCCCATGCCGATATAGTACTACAGAATGAACAAAAGATAAAAAAATATCACACCAAATAAGCAATCAAGTCAATACACCGCGGCCCTCCATATCTGCGAGAATAATGCTATAAGATAGACACATACATTTATGAACATCGTAACCGTATATCCGATCATGCGCCGGGCATTCAAGGAAGAACTCACCTACTGGAGCTCCCATTCTTTTCTTCCTGGCTCGATCATCGAGGTGCCGCTTCGAAACAAGAGCATTCCGGCGCTCGTCGGCGCGGTCACTCCGGCCAGCCATGCGAAAGCGAACATCAAGCAGGCATCTTTTGTCACGAAGAAGATAGAAAAGAAAGCCGAAACCCAGGCTATCCGGCCGGAATGCGTCAAGGCATGCATTCAGGTTTCTGAAAAATACGTGTCGCCTCTCGGCACCGCTCTCAAGGCATGCATTCCCGACATTGCATTCGAGTCGAAGGCAAGCGTCAAGATACAGAAGACTCCGGAAGAAATCGCCAAGGAGGAGTCGCTGAAGACCGTCGCGGATGTCGTCGTGTATCAGACAAATTACAATGACAGGCTCAGCACCTACAAAAGCATCGTGCGGGAAGAGTTCGCCCGAAAAAAATCTGTCATACTTGTCGCTCCGACGGTCGCAAGCGCGGAAGAGCTGTTCGGCGCGCTCAAGAAGGGCATCGACGAGCATGCGGTCCTGATGCATGGAAAATTTTCAAAGAAGAAGCAGCTCGACGCATGGAGCAAGACCGTCAAGGAAGACCATTCGCTGCTCATCGTCGCCACGCCGCTCTTCGCCTGCGTGCCGAGAAACGATATCAGCACCATCATCATCGAAAAAGAATCCTCGCGCGGATACTCGACCATGCGAGCGCCGTACATAGACTATCGCGACTATCTTGAGGCCTATGCAAGGCAGCTCGGAGTCCGGCTGATACTCGGCGACAGCATGCTTCGCATCGACACGCTGTACAGGAGGGAGTCGGGAGAGCTCGCGGACTTCTTCCCCGTCTCATACCGCATCGAAAAGACGGCCGACGTCCTCGCGGTCAGCATGAAGCCGAAGAAGGCCGCCGCGGATGCCGACAATCCTGATCCGGGCGAAAAGAAGCCGTTCCGGGTCTTGAGCGAAGAGCTTGTCTCGATGATCGAATACGCCGACAAGAAGGAAGACAACATGTTCATCTTCAGCGTCCGGCGCGGCCTCTCCCCCCAAACCGTATGCGGAGACTGCGGCCTGACCGTTCAGTGCCATGTTTGCGACGCGCCGGTAGTTTTGCACGAGAACAAGAAAGCCAAGCAGACCGAAAAAGAGCTTCAGGAGAGCCGGTACTTCCTGTGCCATCATTGCGGCGCCCAAAGAGGCGCGCTCGAAACGTGCAAGAAATGCGGAAGCTGGAAGCTGACAACCCTCGGCATAGGAATAGACACCGTGTCGAGCGAAGTCAGGAAATTATTTCCGAACAAGAAGATATTCACCATCGACAGGGACACGGTGACGACGGACAAGCAGGCCCGGGACGTCATCAAGGAATTCTCGGACGCAAAAGGCGCGGTTCTCATCGGCACCGAAACGGCGCTGGCATTCCTGCCGGAACTCAAATATTCGGCAGTCGCTTCGCTCGATTCCCTTTTCTCGATTCCCGATTTCAGGATCCATGAGCGAATCATGCAATTGCTTCTTCGCATGCTCGACCGGACGACGGCATACATGCTCATTCAGACCCGGTCCGACAACGCGGAAGTCCTGAGCCATTTCACTTCCGGAAACCTGTCGCAGTTTTACAAGGACGAGCTGGAGATGCGGGAGGAAATCCAATATCCGCCGTTCAGCACGCACATCAAGATTACAATCGAAGAGACCAAGGAGCGCGCGACGCAGCTCATGAAGCTTCTCAAGGACAAGCTCGAGACAATCGAGCACGCCTACAAGGGCAGAAAGATTCCGGAACACGAAAGCATTTTCACGTACCTCGTATTTCCCGCCTTCGTGCCGACTCAAAAAGGAAGGGCCATGCTGCACATGCTCATAACCCTGAAGCCCGAGCGCTGGCCGTATCCTGAACTGGCGAACCTGCTCAAAAGCCTTCCGCCCGAATATCAGGTCAGGGTGAATCCCGAGAGCTTGCTCTAAGACGCCCAGAGGGCCTGCTTTAAGGCGTTCAAGAATCCGTGACCGGGTGGCGACGGAACGCCCCGGCTTCTCCTCAAGCCGAATGCGAAGACGTCGGACTTGCTTGGCGTCCGGCGCTAAGCGCGTCTTGCAACCTTTTGATATAATACGTATTGTATAGAAAACCAATGGCAAAATCCAAGAAAACAACCTCAAAAGGCGCTTCGGCCCTGGCTTCGCAAATCGTAAGCGAAGGTCATCCGGCGCTTCGCGAAATGGCCAAAGAGGTTCCTGCGGACCAGATACAAAGTCCCGAAGTCCAGGAACTCATCTCGCGCATGAAGGCCGTCCTGGATTCGCAGCATGACGGCATCGGACTGGCGGCTCCGCAAATAGGCGTTTCAAGAAGGATCTTCGTAGTTTCCAAGAAAGTTTTCGGAGAAAACGGCCAGGATGCAGTTTTCATAAACCCGGTCATAACCAAGGAGTCCAAGGAAAAGAAATGGATGGAAGGCGAAGGATGCCTTTCGGTGCGATGGGTATACGGCAAGGTGAAGAGATCGACCAAGGTTTCAATCCGGGCACTCAACGAAAAGGGCGAGATCGTGGAACGAGGAGCGGGGGGTCTCCTCGCGCATATCTTCCAGCATGAAGTGGATCACCTCAACGGCATCTTGTTCATCGACCGGGCAAAGGACCTCGAGCACGTGGACCCGAAGGAAGTGAACCCCGTCACGAGCCAATCCCAGCACAAGGAAATAATGGAAAGGTCAGGCCAAGACGCCCTTTCTGCCCGAAGCCGGCAGGCAGAAGCGGAAGAAACGACCGCAGAGGACAATCAGCGGACGGAGGCCGCGACCAAGATTAAAAAATTAAAGAAACAATGAGATGATCTTTTTCGGCACCTCCGCATTCTCCATACATGTCCTGAATCGATTCCTGGAAAAAGGAATCAGACCCGAAGTCATAGTGACCGTCCCTGACAGGCCGGCAGGCAGAAAGATGCTCATGACCCCTCCCCCTGTCAAAGTCTGGGCCGAGCAGAACGGCGTGCACTGCATTCAGTTTGAAAAGCTGAATCAGGCCGCAGTCGAGACGCTTGCCGAAATAACCGCGAGCTTGCCCGAATCCGCTCACAATATCTTTATAGTGGCTTCATACGGGAAAATAATCCCCCAGGCCGTGCTCGACATACCCGAACACGGCTCGCTGAACGTCCACCCGTCCCTTTTGCCGAAGCTTCGCGGGGCGACGCCGCTTCAGACCTCCATTCTCGAGGACATGCAGCAGACGGGCGTGACCATCATACAGATGGACAAGGAAATGGATCACGGGCCGATACTTGCCCAATGGAGCAAGAAGCTGACGCCTTGGCCGATGAACATCCTCGACCTCGAGAAGCTGCTTGCCGAGAAAGGCGCGGACATCCTTCTTGAATCCCTCCCTGACTACATTGCAGGAAAAGCGGAACTTCTTGTCCAGAATCACGATCAGGCCACGTTCACCAGGAAAATCACGAAGGAGGACGGGTTCGTGGCCGCTGAAGAAATCTTAAAGCTTGATAGCGATACCGGGATTTTTGACAGCTCAATCGGATATAAAATTTACCTGAAGTTTCAGGCGCTGTCCGCATGGCCGGGACTTTACTTTTTTGTATCGCACAAAGACAAAGACATGCGAGTTAAAGTCAAAGAGGTACTTTGGAACGAAGATGCCGGAAGCCTGGAAATAATCAAAATCACCCCTGAAGGCAGGGGCGATATGACTTGGAAAGATTTCCAGAACTTTTTGAAGAATTAGCGCGCGGCCGAGCGGATGTCACGCGTGCCGCCGCGGCAAGCCCTCACCGCCAGCAACCCTTCGCTTTTTTCGTGCTCTATTCTATTTCCTCTTTCGCTTGGCAAGTCCGCGAGCAAAGTCTTTGATCCGCTGGGAACCCTTCTTCCAGAGAGTCTGCTTCTTGCCTTTCTGGTTCGCGAGCGCGTTGAGCAGGTCCGTCTGCGCGACGTCTATGGCGGTATAAAGATCTTCCGCCACCGCTTCGATCCGAGTAAGCTTTCCGTCGGTCACGATGTTGTATTCCGCCCTGAAAATGTCCCCGTTCCTATGATGATTGGTAGTCTTGCCCAGATCCACTTCTATTTTTGAACCCTCATCAACGAATTTCTTGACCGGTTCAAGCTTTTTTTGTACGTAAGACCGAATGGCTTCTGTCATTTCCATATGTACCCCCTTGATGATGATATTCATGATATTTTTTGTGAACTTATAATCTACCCTACTCCTATATTGTACTCCGACTCATCGGAAGCAACAAATTGGAATGTGAAGAAAAGTGCCGTGCGGCATCAAGGCCGCTTGAGGCCATTTGGCAAAGAATCAGTCCTGAATCTCGATGATTTTTGAAGGCGAATGATGTCCCGTGACGATGCGCATCTTGGAGGAGATGACAGAAAGGTGGAGCGACAGCACTTCAACGACCCGCCTGTTCGCGGCATTGTTTTCAGCTTTCTCGCGCACATGAACGGAGTATGAATTCTGGCGGATAAGCTCTATTTTCTCGGACTTGGAATCGGCATGCACCTTGACATGGATTAACATATAGAGAATAGTAGCATACGCATCGCGCAGGGAATTAAAAAATCCGATTGCCGAAAACGACAACGCCATAAGCCGTCCAAAAAAAGACCTCTCTCTACTAAAAACCATCCATGAAAACAAGAATAGATGCCCTGCTGACAAAAATGAACCTGACCCGAAGCCGGTCGGAAGCCCAGGACATGATTAATCGCGGGTATGTATATGTTAAATCAGTGCAGGTGAAGAAGGCATCAAAAGAATATGAGGAGCCCTTGAATCCAGAAGACGTGGAGATACGCGCGGAGCAATATGTCGGACGAGGCGCATACAAGCTCGAAAAGGCTATCCAGGAATTCGACATCCAGGCAGAGGGGAAAATTGCATTGGATATCGGCTCTTCTACAGGAGGATTTACGGAAGTGCTCCTGAAGCACGGCGCTCGCAAAGTTTATGCGGTGGATGTAGGCAAGGACCAGCTTGCACCGAGCTTGCGAAATGATTCCCGAGTCGTTTCGCTCGAAGAGACGGATATCCGCACCCTGCGAAGCCTGCCCGAGCCCGTTTCTTTAATCGTAATTGATGTTTCTTTCATCTCGCTTTCGTACATAATTCCGCACCTTGAGAGATTCATAGGTGCCGATGCCGATGTCGGCAGGCCGGCAGGCGTCAAGGTCATAGCTCTCATCAAGCCGCAGTTTGAAGTTACAAAAGAAAACCTGAATAAAAACGGAATCGTCAAAGACCAGGAATTGTCTGAAGAAATTATCGGAAAAATAAGCGCCATTTTCAAGGAGCATAATTTTAATTTTATATCCGTAATCGAAAGCCCAATTGAAGGCGGTTCGGGCAACAAGGAGTATCTAGGCTGCTTTGAATACGTCAAATAGGGCGCCCGAGAATTGAAGGACGCTAAGCATGCGTTGAAAACATCTCAAGCAGCGCGAATCCCAGGGCGATTCCCCCAAGCACGTAGAGCGCGCTGAAGGCATGAATCGCGACTGACTTGCCTTTTGCCGGCTTGAATACGATGTTCACTCCGTCATAAGTCATGAAATGCGCCAAGATTCCGGCCGAGAACCCGGCAAGATACGGCACCAGCTCATGCACGAACGAGAGAGAAAGGCCTAGAAAAACGCCAAGAACGATGGAAAGGCCGCTCAGGAGATTGTACAGGATTATTTTTTTCTTCGGAATGCCGGCTTCCTTCAAGACCAGGAACTCGGCCACCTCCTGAATGGATTCGTGCAAGAACATGCTGAATGCAAGAGGCAAGGTCGCCAACGGCAGAGAGACGGATACGGCTGCCAGCGTGAAGCCGTCTATCAGGTTGTGAATCGAGTCGCCCACGACGACCTTTCTGAGGACCCCGCTCGAATCCTGATTCTGGACCGGACCGCCGACGAGATCTCGCCGAGCAAGCTGGCCCTCGTCATGATGCTCATGCTCGTCATGGCCATGATGGCAATGCGTCTCGTGCGAAAACCGGTGAAGCATGTCGGCGAATACGAATCCTGCCAAGATGGCAAGTCCCGCATGCCAGAAGAGAGCCGATTCCTCTATCGCCTCATATCCCAGATGAAAGACCGTGATGGAAAGGATGCCGACCGAAACCCCGAGAACCGGAGACGAGTATTTTGCAAGAAAGCCCTCTACCCTCCTGCCGAACAGGAGGCCGACGAGCGCGGTGGAGGCAATGATCAGCGAAAGTACGTATACGTATGTCATGTCTTTGATGCTATGACATGACTATATAATACTTCGGGCTAATTGCAACCCTTTTGCAGCAGATGGCCGGGGCAGGGCGGGTCAAGTTCCCGTATCCTCCTTGTCCCATTCTATGATTCTTCCCACCCTGAGCTCAAACGCGTCCGCATTGCGTATGAGCGCCTCATTTTTTCTCGGGAACAGTTCCTTGACCGGAGCATCGAAAATCTCTTCGGCAATATGATAGAGGTCTTCCTCGCTGGTAATCCAAGAGGTCCCCCACTTCTTGGCACTGAACGGGCCGGAATATCCCCTCAAGACCTTCCTTCCCGTTCTGTCATTCGTGCATTCATGGAAATACGACATCACCAGCTCGCGAACCGTCTTGTAAACCGGATCGCGGAAACGGAGCGCGTTATGATTCGTCTTGCTCATGGCGCCCCAATATCCGTTTCTCTTATAAAGCGCGACTATGTGCCCGGCCTCGCCGGGAGTCTTGAGCTCGATGATCAGCGGCTTCTCGCCCTGAAGCCAGAGGGCCGCGGCGGCCAAAAGACCCGCTTCAAGGCAGTGCGCCTTCCGTTCGCGCAGAACGCGGCGAGGCGACATGTTCGTCTCTCCGCCCTTTTCCCAATTGATGGCCAGGGTGTCCAGGAAATTTTGTATCTTAATCGGGGTGGACAGCCTCTTGAGTATTTTCAGTTCATCGCGATTGAGACCAAGCATGTTCTAATCATATAAAAGAATGCCGGCGATGACCACCCTCGAATTCATGAAGCGCCTGACCAGGCTTCGCCGGCAGGCGCGGCCGGACGTTTTGCCGCGCGCTTTGCTATTATCCGAAGTGCGCATATAATATGCTCTCAACATAACCGCAAACAAACTAAGAAATCCAGCCATGAGAAGAAACTACGCGACGCTCGACAAGACGGCCTATTCGGTCAAGAAATCATCGGCCGGCCTCGGCCTCTTCGCAAGCGCGGACATTCCGAAAGGAGCATGCATCATCGAATATGTCGGAAGGGTCATCAAGGGCGAGGAAGAGTACACGAGCCGAAGCAAATATCTTTTTGAGATAAATTCCCGAAAGACGATTGACGGCCGGGACAGATCGAACACGGCGAGGTACATCAACCATTCATGCAGGCCCAATGCGGAAATAGTCATACATAATTCCAGGGCTTTCATTTTTGCGACGAGGAAGATTTCCTCCGGCGAAGAAATTTGCTATGACTACGGCAAAGAATACTTCGACGCGCACTTGAAGCCGGCTGGCTGCAGATGCCCGAAGTGCGCAATTAAAGGAAAATAAAAAAAGCCACCGCTGGGTCGGTGGTTTTGTTTGTCTTGATCTTACTTGCTCCATGCTTCCCAGTAGCATAGTTGCTTTTACGCAGCAACCGCATCAGACTCTGTCCGCTGAGCTTCCTTGAACAATTCCCTGTACAGGATGCGCGCCCGTATATTGGTCCGAGTATCGTCTCCTCCGCTTTCAATCATGAACGCATACTCGTCTGTGCCCATCAACCCAAGCGCAGCAGCAAGGCGCGTCAGATGCCGTAAGGCCGCCCGTTCGTCCCGGGCAACATCCTCCTCAAGCACGCTTTCGGGCGCCTGCTTGGACTGAAGCTCGAGTATGACTTTTACGTGCCGCCTGATTCGCTCTTCAATTCTCGAAGCCAGGGCTTCGGGCGAAGACAGGATTTGGCAGATAACGGAATCATCGAGCTTTGCCGCTTCGTAAAACAGCGACAAGGCTTGCGAGAATGTCTTCCAGCCCATGGCCTCGGCGGCGCTCAAGAATTCGTGCTTCATGAGCAAAGTCTTGCGCAGGGGCCACCAGGCCACGACAAGTCCCGTGATTCCGACAAGCATCATTTGGACGCTGAAGGACGTAAATCCCATCGGCACATACGAGGCAATCGGAACAGCAATGCAGACCAGCGAGAGCAGGGCCATAAAGAAGAACAGCTTGACGAGCAAGCCATAAAACCGGCTTTTCTCCCACTTCTTCCTTGCCGCTGCAAAATCCGGCAACTCTTTCGGCAGCTGCTTTTGGCACAGCTGCCCGAACAGGGTTTCCAGCTTGTAGCGGAAACCGTCACTCATGTGATTAGTTTTCATGGTACTTAAACGTGAAGATGTCGGCCTTCGATATCGTTTGACTGTCGAATTAACGGGAACTTCAGGCTCCATGCCGCGACAACTTCAGGCTGCCGGACACTCTACGTCTCAGGATGCCCGACAGCAACCTGCTCATACCATACAATATGTCCATGTTTATGTAAATACCCGAGCGGCCGCGATTTCTACATGTTCCTGACGCCAATCCTTCTCGGAAGCGGATGGAGGTGCGCCGCCACGGCAACGGCTGCCGCGATGATGACAAAATTCTTTATGATGTATTGGCCTTCGAGCGAAGGGACCAGGAAACCGTGCCATGTCACTTCCGGCAGCAGAAAGAGCGGCATGAACGTCGTCACCATGTGGACGAGCAGGAGCGGTATCACCTCCCTCTCATAACCCTTGAACAGGAACATCAGGCCTATCACCATCTCATAGAGGCCGAACAGGATCATGAAGAACGGAAATTCCATGAAGCTGACCGTCTGATTGAAGAGCGATTCGACCAGCGGCGAGGCAGGACTCAGGTCAAGCACCTTCAGCGCGCCGAACCAGAAGAAGCAGATGAAAAGTCCGACGCGGGCGACCGGTTCCGATATGTCCCTGAAGAAATGAATTATCTTCGCGTCGATTTTTCTTATTTTCATGTCAGTATCATTCTATCAGACCGCGCGCCGTTTCCGCAGGAGCAATTCACACGTCATGCCGCACGGAAAGCATTCAGGCGCCAAGCCGTGCCCATTTTTTAATTTATGATAAAATGAAGAAATCATGAATACAAATAATTTAAGCAAAAAGGCAAGCATCGCGCTGCTTATCAGCAGAATCATATTCGGCAGCATCTTCATCGCGATGGGCTGGATGAAGGTTTCAAATATCAACCTGACGGTCGACATGTTCGGCAGCATGGGACTCATCCCGGCAATAGCCTTCCTGGTATCCTACGGGGAGCTCTTCCTCGGATTCCTGCTTCTCATCGGCCTCTGGACAAGGTTCGTCGCCCCGCTTCTGGCAATCATCATGATCGGCGCGGTCTGGCTTTCCATCCCGCTCGGATTTTCAATGTACGTCATGCCGCTGGCCATCCTCATCGCCCTCGGATTTCATATAAAGCATGGCGCCGGAACATACAGGATCAAGTCAAGCATGTGCAACTAATTTATAAAATAAAAATATAAGAGAACCGCATCCTGCCAAAGCAAGATGCGGTTTTAATTTGAAGCCCGGGCCCGGGCCTGAAGCAGGGCAAGGATGCGCGGCGGATTTCAGAGCGAAGATCGGCCGGCAGCATCAGAGCCTTTTTCAGGCTGCACATCCGGAACCCCCTCTCCGATTGGCTGGGCGAAAGGAGTCCTGGACCGGCGAATCAATGTTCCGAAGCACCAGTCGGCCAAGGGAAGGACGACATTGAAGTTGCGGCCCACGTGCTTGTGATGCAGCAGATGGTGGCCGTTGATCCAGATGAAAGCTCTCCTGAAGGGGCCCTTGAGGATGCGCTTCGCGGACTTCGGGTTATGCATGCACCAATGCGCGTATTCATACGCGAAGTAGTACATGAGGAGGCAGATTGAGACCACGATGAGCGGCAGCCAATTTTCCCAAAAGATGACTCCTATCCAGAAAGGAGAAGACGCGACGGGCACGAGGACCAGCACGTTCCACCAGGCCATGTGGATGGTTCGGGCATGCTCCTCATGCTGAAGGTGGTAGGTATGGTCGTGCCTGAAGATGCCGTGATGCACTTTTGCATGGGCGTCATGGGCGTACGTCATGCCCATGAATTTCTTGTGCATGGCATACTTGTGCAGATACCATTCGAAGAACGAAGAATATGCGATTCCGACAAAGGTCAGGAACAGAATTTGTAAAAAGATCATGAGGATGTGAATCTGGGTTCGTGTTTTTGTGCTTTTGAAAATCCAAGTCTGCATAGAGTATAGCACTCTGGAAGCGAACGGCGCCTTGCGAGCTCGGGCTCATTCGAAGCGCGAGCCTGCATGAGGCTATATGTTCGGATACGTCTCCTTTCTTTTTTTCGTATAAAACCACCAAGGCTTCGGATTTCCGCCGTTCATGAAATCCGTGACGGCCAAAAGCACGTCGAGCAGGCACGGGTCTTCCCTCTTGCCCTTCTTTTTTCCTATCGCCAAGTACAGCTTGTGCGCATCCCCGCCTTTCAGTTGCGACGGATCCTTGAGGCCGATCAGCTCGAAATTGCGCGCCACGCGCGGACCGACATTCGGAATGTCCGTGAACCTTTTTGCCTCAGACGCGATGCGAGATTTCTTCATGAGGCAATTATATCAAAATCTCCGAGACTTCAGGTCTCGCTTGAGCCGGGAAGGTCAGGAAATCCTATTCCCTCTTTTCAAGGTAGCTGTATGCTTTTGAAAAAAGCCGCTCGAGCGCGGTAAGCGCGAATATTACCATCACGACGAATGTCGGCGCCGGAAAAAGGACGTACAGATACACGACGAGCGTCGCGACCCAGACCCCCATGCATGAATTGCACGAAAAAAGCTGATGGAAAAATGCCTGCAGCCCTCTCTTGGACACGTGAACCTCCTTGCCGTCTTCGAGCAGCGCCTTGCCGACAAAGAGCAGCCTGATAGGCTGAGTGACTTTCTCATAGACGATGATGTCCGTAAGCCGATACGTGCCGAGACCGAGGACAAGAAGCGTCATCCAGCCAAGGCTCAGAAGCGCGTCGTCAAGCTCGTTCCTGAAGTAATAAAGTCCGGCAATGTTAATCAGGATGAATGCGGCAAGCGCGGCAATGTCCCATTTGAAGTAAAGGCTCTTTTTCATGATACTGAAAATTGTATCACGATTCGCATCGACGGATACGGGCGCGGCGCGATTGCCAATAAAAAAACAGGGTGCCCTTTCGGACACCCTGCATGCATTTTCTCATGCAAACTTTCACCAGCATGGCCGGACGCGAACTGTCAGGCCGCGAAGGCGGCCTTCAGGAGCTGCAAGCCCTGGTCCTCGGCAAGCCTGCGGAAGACCGGAGATTGCTCGGCCAGCGAGACGAAGCACGGAGCCGAAGCGTCGACTTGGGATTCGCCTTCGCTGACAGCGCTCACGGGCCGCAGGACTACGTGCTTGTTGCACATGCCCTGGACCGTGTTCAGCCTGTGAGCGACGACAAGGGCGCTCGTATGGGTCCCTTTGAGAAGCATTTCGAGTCCCTTTTGAACTGCTTTCTCGGTCGTCGAATCGAGGCTTGACGTTGCCTCGTCGATGATCAGAAGCCAAGGCTTCTTGATGACCGCGGCGCCGATCATGAGCCGCTGGGCTTGGCCGCCCGACAGCTTGATGCCGTTCTTGCCGACGACGGTATCGAGGCCTTCCGTAAGGCGCTCTCCGAAGTCTATCTCGAGAAGCTTCATGATTCTCCAGAGCTCGTCGTCAGCGATGACCTCGCGCTCAGCCTCGGAGAGGCCGTATACGAGGTTGTATCTGACAGTGCCGTCGAGCACTTGAGCCTGCTGCGGAATGTATCCGATGCCGCGGCGCCAGCTTCGAAGCGTGATGCCCCGAAGGTCGATGCCGTCGACTAGGATTTTTCCGGTTGTCGGATTCCCGTAGCGAAGAAGCTTCTTCATGACCGTCGTCTTTCCGGCGCCGCTCGGACCGAGCAAGGAGACTCTTTCCCCCGGCTCGATCGTGAGACTGATGCCGCGAATTGCCGCCGGCGCGTCGCTTTGGATTCCCGACTCGGCAGGATAGGCATGGCCGATGCCGACCAATTCTATCCTGTGAGGAACGCTTGGGTCGATATCCGTCGCGCCTTCCGACTCGATGACTTCCGGCGGTATCGAAACCGCCTCGATCATGGATTTGACCGCGGGCATGAGCCAGTTGATCTGATGCTCGACGTCGCCAAGCTTCCATACGTTGTCGCTGACCTTGGTTGCCCAGGAATACAGCGGATACAGAAGACCGAGCGAAATCTGCCCGGACCATACGAGCCATGCCCCGAGGGACATGACCGAGACGAGGCCGAGCACGTTGATGCCCGACCTGCCGACGGCGAAGTCGATGAACCAGAACCAGAATTTCCTGTCTTCGGCGATGACCTTGTCGAATTCCTTCGACATGGCCTTCACCTCGTACTCTTCCATGGCGTTATTGACCACCCGCTCGACCCGCTCCATGCGTTCGAACCGGCGCCGATTGATTCTGCGAAACTCCGTGTCGAGCGGAGCGCATACCCGCGCCACCTCGCTGTTGAGATACAGCGAGCCGACGACATAAGCCGCAAGCACGAATGCCATGATCGCGCCCGCAATCCAGTTGATCCAGAAAAGGCACGCGATCGAGAACATGAGCTGCAGCATCGTCGGGATGAAATCGAAAATGAGAAGCCTCTGCAAATCGAGGGACTTCCACTTTCCCTTGTCGATCGTCGAAGCGGACAGCAGATGCGCATGCTGGGCATGCTGAGCCAGCGACTTTCCGAAAAAGAGCGAGGAAAGGACATCGTCGATTTTTCCCAAATGGGTGCCGATGATGACCTCTCTCCCTCTATCGAAGAAGCGCTGCTGGACCTTTTGCCCCACAAGCGCGACCAGAAAGACCGCGATTCCTCCGATTACCCATTCCCTGTGATGCTCCCTCAAGCCGTCGAAGACGTATGCGAGGGCGCCGGGCTGAATAGCTTGGATTACGGTCGAGAAGGCAATCAGGCCGACGGCTAGCGCCATTTCCCTTTTGCTTTCGCGCGTAGTGACATTTTTATACAGCCATCCGAACACGGAAACCGTGTCCTTCATGCTTTCGATGTATTCCTTGAACGATTGAGGCCTCTTGACCTCCGGTTTCTTGGCATTGCTCATTAGGTTGCTTCCTCCGATGTGTGTTGTTTGTTGATGAAATTGTAGAGAACTATACTATATAAAGAACGAAATCGCCGCGTTGCTGACGCGGCGTATGGAACATTTTTTTGAAAATACTCTGAACGACGAATCAGCTTGCCTTTTTGATATGAAAAGAATAGACCCCGGCCCGGTAGGCTGGTCGAATATGGCTTAGAATAATGCTGTCGTTGGCGTTGCGTTCCATTTTGCTGAATGTCAGACGGGTAAAAACCCCATGCCTGACTTTATGAATGACGTACAGACCCCCGCAGACATTACAAAAAGCCCTTTTCATTCGAAGAAGAAGGGCTTTTTGAGGGAATGCGCCGGATTTCAGGCTAGCGCGTCACCTGATAGGTGATGACATACTCGCCGGAGCTGATGCCTCCCGACCTCGCCTGAGGCGAAACGCCCGTTATCCGAACCGTGTATCCGTCAAATGTTGCCGCAGACATGCCGTCTGACCCGGCGCCGAACGAAAGATTAGAATTCTGGAGCATGTCCAAGCTTTGGAGCTGGGTTTCCACTACTACCCTTCCGGCCCAGACGCAATTGGCAGTGGCAGGACACCTGCTTTCCTCGACAATCCTGATCGGTCGAATTTGGAAGCTGTTTCCTACATATGCGGTCTGGCCGATGCCGACGCTGACTGTCTGATTAATTGACGAGGGGGATCCGGTGAGGACATAGTTCACGCTGTTGCTCGTGCCCCTTGGGTTGGTAACGCTGATCGGATACGTGCCCGGCTGCATGACAACTTGCGCGCACATCATTCCGTACGTGCATGGCGTAGCGGGAACCGTGAATACGAGCGTGGTGCCGTCATACGAAGGAACATTGACTGCCACCTGCGATCTGCCTGCATAGTTGATCGAATTGCTGTATCTGTCGAATCCTGATCCGACTATCGTGACCTGAACGTTGTATCCGCCGGAAGAAGGCGTGATGTATGAAATTTGAGGAGCCTGAGTTTGCGCGTGCCCTGAGACAAGGACGCTCGATGAGACTTCCGCGGTCAAGCCGTTTGAGCTTCGAACGTAGAATCGAGGATTATATGTGCCGGCCTGCGCGTATGCATGAGTGAACGAAGAGCTTTGCACGAAATTCGCGCTTGCCTGCTGGGCAGAGGCGCCTTGAGCATGCAGATGCTCGTCTCCCCAAACTACGCGGTAGCTGAGGTTGCCGTTTCCGCCGATGCCGTCAGATGCCCTGACAGTCCATGTTCCCGTCTGCCCTACCGCAAGCGTTGACGGGCTGTCGATGCCGCTTATGACCGGAGCGCCGGTTGTCGGATTAGGATTCCACCCGCCTGCAGTGACGGTATAATTTACGGCATTGCTCGTGCCAAACTGATTCTTGACTGATACCTGGTAATTTCCGGGCTCAGTGGCGGGACCGTAAATCATGCAGATGATATTTCCATATGCGCAGGCAGGAAGAAGCCTCTCGGGAACCCTGAACGTCAGGGTATTCGCATTTATGATCTGCAAATTCGGACCATGAGAGCCTCCGAAGCTGACCGTCGTATTGGCATCGAAGCCCGAACCGTACACGGTAACTGTCGTGCCGACAGGTCCGGACGAAGGACTGATGAAGCTTACGGAAGGGATGCCTATCGGGTTAATCGGATATGTAGGCGGAATAACTGGCGGCATGACAGGAGGATACACGGGAGGTATAGGGGCGCCGCACGACAAAGCCTGAATCTTGGCTCTTGTCTGAGGGCCCACGATGCCGATAGCGGAAATGCCGTTCGCGGCCTGGAAATTCCTGACCGCATTGAACGTGATCGTGCCGAAAAATCCGGTCGCGCCGCTGTAATTCATGTGCCCCCTTGCAATGAGAAAATTCTGCAAGCGGGCAACGTCTCCCCCTGACATGAATCTGTCGGAGGCTCCGAGAAAGAGTCCGTTATTTATGATAACGCAGCCTTGAGGCGCATAGGCCGCGGCATTCGTCTGGCTCGTTTGGGTAAATATTTGTGCGTGAGCTGGCACGACTTGGGCAATAGCCGCCAAGGCAAGGGCAAGCCCGGAAACAAGCATGAGGCTCAAAATATTATTCTTTTTCATATACCCTATTAGACGACTGAGGCACCGGTTTCTTACTAATTCCTGCAGAAGTCGCTGCATTTCAGGCAAAATCCGCAATATTGCTAGAAAATCAGGAGCAGATAATTGTCGATTACCCTCTGTTCCAGGTCGTAAAAGAATTTCCCCTCGTTATGAAGCTTGGTGGCGAGGTCGATGCCGACATATCTCCAGTGCCACGGCTCATACATGTAGTACGCATTGTTCTTAGGGTACGAGAGAACGAAACCGTACTTGTAGGCATTCGCGGTCAGCCATGCGTACTCAGGAGTCTCGTCGAAGCCGCTGAAGGTCGATCCGACCTTGGGAGTCGTCAGGTCCACTGTCGTGCCGAGCTGATGCTCGGAATATCCCTGATCGGCCGAAAACTGATTCGCCGTTCCGGCGCCGTACGTCACCTTGTAGCTTGATTTCAGGACAGCCTGCGTGTCGAACGACCTGTATGCTGAAATGACCTGAAGCGACAAGCTTGAATTTTTCGCGGCCGTCAGCATTCGCTCGAGATGCGGATACATGCTGGCGTGCACCTGATACGTCGTGCCCTTATTGAAAGAGAATTCGGTCGGAACCGTCGAAAGCTGGCTCGGCGCGTAATGCTCGTTCAAAAAGTAAACCTTTGAATATTTTTGCAGCAGCTGCGGATCAGTCTTGCTTAATTTGTCCAAGGAACTGATTGTTCCAGAAACGCGGCCGATCTGCTCGGCGACTACTTCGTTTCGATTCTGAGTGCTTTGTATGGCGCCGCTCAAGGCGACGCTCTCGTTCGTAAGGGAGCTTATCCTGTAGTTGATGTCCTGAATCTGAAGCTCGGTGCTTGACGCGAACGCGACCATGTCCTGCTCATATGTAGCGGCCTGCTCGGACAGCGCTTTTTGCAAGACGGCCCTCCTGTATTCGTTGTATCCGGCAACGCCCGAGATAAGGACGATAAGCGCCAATAAAAGATATGCCTCCCTTCTTGTTATGCCTTTCTCCGTATCGTTCTTCATATGGAATACAGTATAGCACGCGCGAGCCGTCTTAAAATGAGGAGCGGCTGACGCCAAGCTTACAGATACTTTTCAGCATACGACCGCATCGACGCGATGACGGTCGCGAGACCCGCCCCTTTCTTCGTGAGCGAATACTGGACCCGCGGAGGCCTTTCGCTGAAAACCTCGCGAAAGATGAAGCCTGATTTCTCCAAAGACTTGAGCTTCACCGCGATTGTGCGCGTGCTGACCGCATCGAGCGATTCTGAAATCTCCCCGAACCGCTTCGGCCCGGTCAGCAAGTCCCTGACGATCAGCACGGTGCATGCGTCGCCCATGATGTCGGTAATCTTCGCTACCGGGCACATGCCTGGACAATGCTCTTTTTTCGTCTTCATATGCAAAAATTGTAGCAACATTACTTTACAAAGTAAAGTAAGCAACTATAATGAAGCCCATGACAAAAAATATCATCGCCATTTCAGGAAGCCTCAGGAAAGATTCCTACAACACGAGCCTTATCAGGGCAGCGGCAGAAATCGGAGCGAGGCACGGCCTCTCCGTCGAGACGCTGGACATGCGGGAAGTGCCGCTGTTCGATCAGGACACGGAAGCTGCCGGCTTCCCTGCCGCGGTTC
This sequence comes from uncultured Candidatus Saccharibacteria bacterium, assembly GCA_964550955.1. Lineage (GTDB taxonomy): Bacteria > Patescibacteriota > Minisyncoccia > Phycocordibacterales > CAIZLB01 > VEQN01. The sequence goes on along the minus strand of CAZKAF010000001.1, from coordinate 165,662 downwards.
AGGCACTGAAGGACAAGATCGAATCCGCTGACGGAGTGATCATCGCCACGCCGGAATACAACAGGTCCATTCCCGGCGTATTGAAAAATGCCATCGACTGGTTCTCAAGGCCGTACGGGCAAAATTCATTCAAGGGAAAGCCGACCATCATCATCGGAGCAACGCCAAGCCCCGTGGGAACGGCCGTCGCCCAGAGCCACCTCAAGCAGGTCATGACGTACCTTGATACCAAGCTTGTCGGCCAGCCCGAAATATACGTCGCTTCCGCGCACGAGAAGTTCGATGCTTCAGGCAAGCTGACTGACGCGGACACGCTCGCCTATCTTGAAGGCGCCCTCGTCAAGCTCAAGGAATCGCTGTCTTAAAATCAGCCCTCCTTCGCGGCACTCGCGTTCAATCGACAAGAAAGACAGGCAGGAAAACGAGATGCCAAAAAAGCCTTCGATAAGCGAAGGCTTTTTTATTTTGGAAAAATGTGCGGGAGGCCCGAAGGCCGCTCGTTAAGCCCCCTTAAGGCTGGAGAATGTCGGAAGAGCTGCCGTTGATCGAGATGATGACGCTGTTTACTGTCGGAAACTGCTTCAATGTCTCGGTTATCTGAGAACGGATTGCTCCTACCCGGCATGATCCGGCGACGCCGTCATCAAGCCTTGCGCTGAAATCAGCCCTGGCAACCCCGTCCGCGATGACCAAGCTTCTGAGCGTCACCCCGGCCGGAATCGATGTTACATATCCCGCCGTTACTTCCGCCGGAGTCGGTCCCTTGAGCAATTCCTCGATAGATGCCTTTCCTACGGCTGCAGTGTACGCAACTTGCCGAGGAACGGCGGTCACGACCTCGCATTCGGCGCTTGTTCCGGATTTTCCGAGATACACGTTGAACCTAGTCACGCTCGAAGTCGAAGTGGCGGCAGGCTGCGCGTTCGCATCATATGCCGCAAACCTTACGGGAATGACGATGGAATCGTCGAACTCGCGCAAGTCTGAAGGATTATCCTTTTCCAGAACCAGAATTCCGGTCTGAGAAGTCGGCATGCTGTACGGAAGACTTCCCTCGAATTCCACGAACTCGGTCGTCATCCAATCTCCCGTAGCCTGGATGGCGACGACTCCGAGCTGGTTTCCATTCGCGTCAAAGACTCGGGCCGGAAACGACGCTTCGAAGAACCAGTTTCCGCGCGCCTTGCCCGATATTCGGATAGGGCTTGAAACGGTAGCATTGGGCTGAGGAGAATCGGCGACTATCAGGTTAGACTTGTCGGAGCTGACCCCGTTCGTGGAGGTTCCGGTACCCTGCCCGTCGCCCGGAATGCTGCTCGTATTGCCGAAGAATCCCGACACGACCAGCGCGAATAAGATGACGATTACCCCGATAAACAGATAGTAGTATTTTTTATTCATATGCAAATATAGACGATGCTTGGTTAATATTCTTACAATCCCATGCCGCGATGCGCGCAGTTGACTGTATCACATGCGACATGCGCAAGCCATGCGCGCAAAAAGCCCCAAGCATCGCGCCTGAGGCTTTTGGCTTAATTCGGTCAATTTCGTCGAGGAAGAAATTTAACTTAACAGATACCTTGAATTCAAGTTACCTGGCTTAATCGAGTGCGATTATGCCGCTTTGAGGGTGAATGTCAGTCGCAAGAGCCAGAGCGGCTGCAGGACTCGAAGCTGAAATGACTTTGTATGTGCCATTCGCGCTGATGTAGCCGTACAATCCGGTAGCCGAAGTCGGGCCGCCATTCTGGACCGTTCCGGAATAAAGCATTACGCCAGTTCTTGGATCGCCGCCTAGGGCTGGAACTCTTCGAAGCGCGTCTTCCGCATTTACGGCTTCAAGCGATCGAACGAAGCCCGACGTGTCAACGTATTGATAAACTGCGGCAGACGTTATCGCGGGGAGAACGAGCGCGAGACCGGCCAAGAGAAATGTTGTTGTCGTTTTCATGATATATTCGTTACGCTATTAATAATTCCTTACACGCTATATAAGACGCTCGCGGCCTGGCTATCTTACCGAGTTCATAGGCTTTTCATATATCCGTGAATGAAAAAAGAAAACCCACCTGCGCGGATTTTCCGTGGGTGGGTCGTTATTTAAATCCGGCGAGCATTCCCCGTTATCGGGAGAAAACGCGCACGGCGCGGCAATTTTGTCGCGGAAGCCCGTCAACTGCGCGGGGGTTATCGCCAAGGCCTCTCATGCTGGCGCAGGCGCCTGCAGGCTTGAGCAGCTTGCTGCCCTTCCACGGATCGGGCAGGCAGAGCCTCCAGATATCCTGGTCGTTTAACACTTTCTTCCTCTTGTTTTTGTTCTTGCTTCTTTTACGAGCCATACAATTATCCTCCAATGTACGCTTGTTGATGTTCAATGGCACCCGTTGTTGGATGCCAATAAATACTATACGCCGATAAAATTGCAATGGCAAGAGTCATTTAAAAATCTTCCGAAAGGACGCATTCAATGGAATCGATCGTCCAAGAGCTGCCGTTTTTTATCAAGCCGAACTGAGGATAATACGAATAGCCATTCATCGCGGCCGCAACTCGAGCCGACGTCGCATCTTGACGCGTCGTCGAGATTCGCACGCCTTTCAAGTCGGCATGCGGAGCATCCTGCGCGCATGACACGGGATCATACCCCAAACCGATTTCATCAGGATCTGGGTTGTGCCTCAGCGCTCTCTGGCTTTCAATGAAATGCTCGGTGACCAGGCCCGGCTGATCGTATCTTGGATCAAGAGGAGACGCATCGATGGAGGCAACGTAAGCCGAATAGAACGTCCGAACGACTTCCTCCGGGGCGATTCGCGCCTTCCCTTCGCCTCTCAATGACCTGAATGCCAGGAATCCTGCCGTCGCGGCGAGCGCGATCAGGACCGGAATATATACTTTTTTATTTAGCATGCTCACAGTATATCAATCTTTCGGAAAAAGGAATTTCATCCTTTCATAAATGCTCTCGGCAATCCTTGCGTACCCTGCATCGTTCGGGTGTATGGAGTCGTGCATCTGGTCTTTTTGGCCGATGATGCTGAACATCAGGTCCGGAACGTACAGCGCCTTGTATTTCTTCGACAAGTCCTCGAACCTTCGGGCATACTGATCATTGATCAATCCTCCCCGGATGCCGACCAGAACGACAACGGAGCCTTGCTCCTGAAGCTTCATGACGATAGTTTCCAGCGCGCCGAACGTCTCATCTATGGGAACTCTTCGCAGGAAATCATTTCCGCCCAGGTAAACTATCGTCACGCCGGGGTTCAGCGCGAGAATGCTGTCTATGCGGCCAAGCGCCGCCACCGTCGTGTCGCCAGGCACGCCCCTGTTCGCTATGGGAATTCCCATCCTGCTCGACAGCAGCGTCACGAAGTCATTGCCTTTCGTCGAGCCGAAGCCGAACGTGAGGCTGTCTCCGAACGCGACCACCGTCGGGCTTTGAGGCGGATAGTTCGCCAAGTCAGTCACGTTTCCTCTTTCCCTCGCGGAATAGAAATATGCGCACGCCGCGGCGAACAGGACGACGCCTGACCAGAACAAGAGCTTTTTTGAAATATTCATCACAGGCATTGTATATAAAATTCGGGAATGTGCCAAAAAGAAAAGCGCCATCTTTCGATGGCGCCCGTTCCGCTCATGCCGCTCCGGCAAGCTGCGGAACCTGATCTTCCAAGCCCCTGACCTTGTCGATGACAAGATCGGCAATGAATGCCCATTCCAGCAGCTCGCCCGCGTACCCGCCAAGCGAGTACGTGCCGGGAAAGTGATTGTTCTCAGGATCTGCATCGCCCTCAAAATGATTGAGGCTGAATGCCCGATTGCCGAAGCAGAACATCCAGATATCGCCAGTTCCGTAGGCGGCTGGCGAGGAACCGGGCAAAGCGGAATCGCAGGCGACCCCGAAGGCGATGCGCTCCTTTTCGGGCCAGCCGCGAATGAGCCCGCCTTCCTCGCGCCCAAGACCGCCGAGAAGCTTTCGCAGCTTGCCGAACGAAGCCTCGTAGAATTGGCCGAAGTCGCCGTCTTTCGGCTGAACGACCCTGATTCGGGGAGAAAGATTCCTGAAGAATCGAATCCATTCGTCCAGCCTGCCTTGATCCTCCTGCGGTATCACGATTGCCTTAGCCGGGGCCTCCGGCACCGATGTCTCAATATTCATGCGTGGTTTTCCTCCTGTTGTGTTTGTTCTGTTCGCGTTGAAAGAATTTGCTGGAAAGAGTATATGCCTTAAAAGCGCGATGTCAACGGGCGCAAGCCGCAGCTTGCCGCTTACCAGGAATCCCCGCTCCGGATGCCGACGATGCCAAGATGCGCCACGTCTCCCCAGATTTTCAATTTCAGCCTTGATTCGCCATTTTTCGCGGATTCTTCAAACAGGGTGATTCCCGTATTGGCAAGGGACACGTTCGTATAAAAATTCCAATATTCATGGGACGTGAGCGATTCTCCGAGGATGACGCATGCCAGGACCATTCTGAGGAAAATTCCGTGAGACACGCACAATATGTTTTCCTCGGGCATCTCCTTGAGACGAGCAATCAGGTCCGAAGCCCTTTTCTTCATTTCCGCGAAAGTCTCCCCGTCTTCGAACTTGAAATCCGGATCGTGAAAGTTTTCCCTGTTCATCTTGTCAATCAGCAATGCCTCGGGGTCGTCCCTATGCGTGCCGACCACTTTCGTGGGCTTGATCCTTTCGACGAGCAGATCCGAATATTCTATCTCCTTGCCAAGAACGGCGTTGATGTGCCCGGCCGTCTGCTTGGCCCGAAGATACGTGCTGACCAGTATCTTGTCTATTTCGATATCCTTGAATCTTTGAGCGACGATTTTCGCCTGGCGTTCCCCTTCTTCCGACAAGGGCGTGTCCGGTCCCTGCCTGAAATCGCCGACATTTCCGGTGCTTTCGCCGTGGCGGACAAAATATATTCTTTTCATATTCAAACAATATCATATTTCCGCTTGCATGCGCGAGGTCGCAAATGCCCCGCCACGGCAATTAAGAATCCCCCGCAGACATTGCGTCTGCGGGGGTGTTCGCATCAGAGCTCCCTGACCCGGCCTCATCGCCAGGAAAGATCAAGGTCGCACAGGTCAACGCGGCCGATCTGTTCCAGATGAGGAATGATTTCGCCCGCCGAAGTACGCGTGAGGCATCCGAAATCCTTCACCTGGCATGACGCGATGGACATCACGTCCTCGTCAGTCATGAGCGCGAGCAGAAGAAACGGATCGCCGTGCCCCAAGTTCTGAAGAAAATCAAGCACCGGCCCGAGGACGGATCCGACATCCTGCTGCGTGACGCGAGGATAAACCCCGTACATCAGCGTCCTGATTCGCTGAAACTTCCTTCCCCATTCGGATTGCTCGAACGAGACTTTTTTCAGCTCGCTCGATTCGACAATGAGAGCCGCGATGGCAGTGCTTGAGCGCTGCCGCTGATTCTCGCCGAACTCATTGACGAGATCGTCCAATTCCTTGATGCGGGCGAACTTTGCCCGGACGAAGATGTCGTTGTAATCCGCGAAAAGATACGCGACCTTGTCGCAATACCGCAACACCCACGCCTCGGGGGTCATTCCGGACGAAACCCTGTTTCCGCTATGGCGATGCATGGCATCCAGAGTCTGAAACGTGAGATTCAGTCCCGCGCCCGCCCGCTCGATTTTCTGAGCGACGATTACGCCCATGACTTCATGGCAGAATTCAGGCCTTCCCATGCGGCTGGCCATCCATTCCTCCCCCTGATGACCGAACGGCACATGGCCGATGTCGTGACCGATGGCAGCCGCTCGCACCAGGCCCGTGTTGAGCCCGAGCATTTCCGCCGCTATGACCGAGATGGCTATCACCTCGTCCGTATGGGTGCGCCGCGTGCGCACCAGCTTGTTGTGCGGAAGAGTGAAGACCTGCGTCTTGCGTTCGGCGAGACGAAGGGTCTTGCTGGAAAGCAGCTTCGCCTCGTCGGCGGCGAAATCATCCCTTACCCGAAAGGGCTCCTCCTCTTCGAATCCTTCCGGAAACCGGCGGCGTCCGCTGACGGTCCTGATATGAGCCATGCATCCGCAAAGCGAATTGGCCTTTTGCCACAAAGCCCGTACCTTGTCGGACGGAGTTGAAAGCGCTGTATTCATGTGTTTCGTGTTCCTTTCTTGAGCTGTTTGTTCTGACACTGTTAATGTGCCTTGCCTGAAAAAAGAGTACTATACCGAAACCAAATGTCCAGTCGAGCGGAAAGCTGCCGCAAAGGCGGCACGGACTCGAAAGCTGGAATGAAAAAAAAAGAAAACCGCCGCCGCATCGCGACAGAGGTTTTCCTCTTTCGCGACCGGAGACGGCAATGGGCTGGATGCTAGCCCGACACGTTGGCAATCTGCTCAGGCTTGACCGGGGTACCATGGTTCGGCTTTTTCCAGTCAGGCTGGCATGCGGGGCAATGCAGATGCAGGACATCAACGACTCGCCCGCTGCCGGAAAGCGGGAACGGCCCGTCATGCAGAGAGCGCCCCACTGTCGTCGCGACAATTTCGGCACCGGTAGTCTTGCACTTCCATCCGTCATCCCCAAACCGGGCATGACCCTCGCACCATTGATGATCTGATATCAGCACTTTCATGTTACCTTATCCTTTTCGGTGTATTGTTCGGGACACCGAGGCCTCCTTTCAAGGCCTCTGCCCGCTAATTAAAGAACGTGGTATTAATACCACGTTCTTAGTAATCTGTCTAATTAAGCCCGGGAGCTGTGGAGGGTCTCATGGGATGCGCAGAAAGCTTATGCCGAAAAACTAAGCCTAGCGAATAATTGCAGGAATGAGTACCCGAAAGATCGTTATGCCCGCCATCATGACAGGCACAATTACTCCGAAGAAGGCCACGAACTTTTTGAAACCGGAGCTTTGCATGAACGCCTTCGTCCAGACAAAAAACACGAAAGCATTGACGGCCAGCTGAAGACATCCGGCCAAGACGCTTGATCCCGCAAACAGATTGGTGAAATTCGCAATCAAGAAGAGAGACAGCCCGGCAAACCCCGAAATCGCCATCCATTTTGAATTTTTGTCCATAATATCTTTTTCCAAGTTGGTTGAATTGAAACGTGAAAGAACGTGACGTATTTATATCACGTCATTTTCCTTAGTCAATATCATCAAGGCATTCCCGTTCCGGCGCCAACCGTCTCTCCCGTCAGCCATATCTCCTCTCCGCGCGAGCGTTTCAAAATGAAGCGTATTTTGCTAAAATGACTGCATGTCAAAAAAAGAAATTTCAGGCGGCACCGCGCACAAGCTGCCTGCAGATTTGCGCAAAGCCCTTGCCGCTGAATCGGGCGCTCTCAAGATGTGGGAAAGCATCACGCCGCTCGCCCGCAATGAATGGATTTGCTGGGTCGTGTCAGTCAAGCAGCAAGAGACCAGGGACCAGCATGTTGAGAGAGCGGTCACGGAACTCATGGACGGAAAACGCCGTCCGTGCTGCTGGATGGGCTGCGTTCACCGATCGGACAAGCCGGTCAGTCCGTCGCAGAAGTACATGCTCGGCAAAAAATCTAAAAAGAAATCATGAAGCAATCATCCGCCGCAACAAAACATCGCATCTATGCAACAAGCTTCGCACGCATTTATCCTTTTTATATTGCCAAAGCGGAGAAAAAAGGACGGACGAAGAAAGAAGTCGACGAGGTCATCCGATGGCTGACCGGATACAGCCAAAAACAGCTTGAGTCGCGCCTGAAAGAAGAAACTGACTTTGAGACGTTCTTCGCCGAAGCCCCTCAACTGAATTCTTCAAGAAGCCTTATTACCGGCGTGATCTGCGGCGTTCGGATAGAGGAAATCAACGATTCCCTCATGCGGGAAATTCGATATCTGGACAAGCTGATAGATGAGCTGGCAAAAGGAAAAGCGATGGAGAAAATTTTAAGAAAGTCGTAAATCTTCGCAAGTTGCGTATAATTCATTCATGAAACCAAAAAATGGATCAGTTGCCACGAATCTTACCATGTCGCTTCTTGGCGCCCTGTCAAAAAACATGGATGAAAAATCAAAGCTTGAGGTTGCCCCGAATGTAGACGGGCTAAAGGTCTTGAAGCACGGCAAAATCTACGGAGCGATCGGCTGGGCACTGATTGTCTTTTGCCTGGCCGTCGAGATAGGGATTTTTCTTCGTTTAAAAAACGTCTCAGACCAGCCGCCTTTTGTCATATTCTTTATCTTCCTCTCGGCTTTTTTCATGTTGTTTATCCTGCTCGGCATGTGGATGGTTCTCTCCGGACGCAACATGATGATTCGATACGATGACGACAAGATCGAAGGCTGGGACATGTATGGCGCATATTCGGCCCTGCACTGGAAAGACGTGACCAGCGTCAGCTTCGGCACATGGACAAGCACGATCGTTCTTAAGGGCAATGAGCAGAAAATCAAAGCAGGTACCGACCTGATCGGCGCGCAAGGATTCATTGATGCCATGAAGCGGAACGTCGACCCTTCGCGGACAGGTCCGGCGCTTGAAAAGATGGAAAGGATGAAAGAGGCATGGAAAGCTCGAGGATTATAAGAATACCTCTTCTTATTGATATAAAATAAAAAAACGAAACCAGAGCCGAATCAGCGTGTTGATATCAAGCCCTAATGCAGATACTTCCTGCCCTTGAGCTTTTCCGGCATCAGGTCTTCCTTGGTGTACTTTTCATAGCCCTTGCCGTAGTCGAGTTCCTTCATGAGCTTGGTCGGCGCATTGCGAATCTTGAGCGGAATGGGCAGATTGCCATGAACCTTCACGTCCTCCATGGCTGCTCCTATTCCGTCGTAGACGGCCCTGCTCTTCTTGCAGGTCGCAAGGTACGCCACGCCATGCGCCAGGTTAAGCCGGCATTCCGGAAGACCGATGACCTCGACCGCGCGGAAGACTTCGTTTGCGACAACCAGCGCAGTTGGAACGGCCAAGCCGATGTCCTCGCTGGCGAAGATCACCATGCGCCTTGCGATGAATTTAGGATCTTCGCCCGCGTCGAGCATGCGGGCCAGATAATAGAGCGCAGCGTCAGGCTGGCTGGCCCGCATGCTTTTTATAAAAGCGGAGATAGCATTGTAATGCTCCTCGCCCTTCTTGTCGTAGCGCAGGAACTTCGACTGAAGCGTTTCCTTGAGCGTCTCGACCGTGACGGTTCCGTAGAGCCGCTCGGTAGACTCGATCATGGCCAAGGCTTGCCTCGCATCTCCGTTCGCCATGGCAACAAGCCATTCCTTCGCCTTCTTATCCATCTTGAGTGCCGCTCTCCTTCCCTTCTTATCCTTGAGAGCACGGTCAATGATCTGCAACATCTCGGCTTCGTTCAATTCGGTGAGAGTGAATACCCGGCACCGCGACAGCAAGGCTGAAATGACTTCGAAGCTCGGATTCTCCGTCGTCGCTCCAATCAAGGTTATCGCGCCTGATTCGACATACGGCAAAAGAAAATCCTGCTGACTCTTATTGAAACGATGGATCTCATCGATAAATAAAATCTTAGGACGCTTGCCGGACGCTTGCCGTGACGCATCGAGTTCAAACAGCGATTTCTTCCTGACACCCTTGTCTCCTTCTATTATCGCCCTCATCTCGTCCTTGCCAGCCGAAACCGCAGAAAGTTCATGCATGTCCGCGTCGACAGCATTCGCGTAGATGCGCGCAAGCGTAGTTTTTCCGACGCCGGGCGGACCCCAGAGCAGGAAAGAAAAAATATGCCCTTTTTCGATGGCGATTCGAAGCGGCTTCCCTTCGCCTATCAAATGGCTTTGGCCGACATAGCTGTCGAGCGACAAAGGCCGAATGCGCGATGCCAATGGCTCGATTGCCCGGGTTTCGCTGTCGAAATCCATGCCCTCATCCGCATCCGCATTTTCATTATTTTTTGAAGCTTTCCTAACCATGGCCCTAATGGTAATCCCGAAGGCGGTTCAGGGCAACATCCCGCATGCATAGAAAATGCCATCCGAGAATATCTCGGATGGCACATTAATTTCATTTGAGGCGCAGCCTGCTGGCAGCTTAAGAGCTTAAGCAGAGTCGCGACCTTGTTTCTTCCTCTTTGCGATGCGAATCTCGCTGGGATTATAGACCCCTTCGGATCCATCTTCGTGAAGAACAACGTAGCACAAGCCATGGGAGTCGTGGTGGCCGATAATCGTACCGTTCACTCCCCACTTCCGGGCGGCCTTGGCCTCGCCGGTCCATTCTCCTGACAAATCAGCATTTTCAGCAGTCGTCACGATCGTCGTGCCGGGACGGATAGGAGGATGAGCCTCGGCGACATGCACATGCCCGTTCTGCGGACGCAGCTTGTACGCCCGGCCGCACTCGCAGTGCAACTCAACTTCCCTCCCGCTGCCCATGAACACCTCATGCTTGAACGCCATTCCGTCGTTCTCGGCATTTTCCATGACATTGTTGCCGCATTCGCATTGGATTTGCACCAAGACGGCGACACTGCCCTGCTGTTCAAAACGAACGTCCTTCATTTTATTTTACCCGTTTTAGTGTATTGTTCGGGACACCGAGGCCTCCTTTCAAGACCGTTACCCTTTATGCAAAAGAACGTGGTATTAATACCACGTTCTTTTAGTTTTGTCCATGCAATCAACCCTCCCTAGCCCTGGACCTTCGTGCAGTTAAGCGACCATTCTACTCCGTACTTGTCGGTCAGTACGCCGAAAAATGCTCCCCAGAACGCGTCCTCGACCGGCATGAATACTTCACCGCCAACCGCAAGCTTGTCGAAGGCCGCTCGCAATTCAGATTCATTTTTAAAATCAACCATGACGCCGACTTGGTCGCCGCTTACGGCGCGATCCCTCATCATGTCGGAACCGACGAGCGTCCAGCCATTGTTCCTAAGAGTCGAGTGCATGACAAGGCCATGCGCATCTTCCGGCATGTCAGCCGCCATCGGACTATCCTTGACGGTCATGAATTGAAGCTCCCCGCCAAAACAATCTTTATAAAACTCCATGGCCTCCCGGCATTTCTGGTCATTGAATCGTATCGCTGGAAACATTTGTGTTTCAGACATATATTTGTGAATTATGTGATAATGGCCCGCCGACGCGTCATCGGCACGCAATGAACAAGATTAAACAAATTAATCCATCACGCAATTAACCACTATTGATTCTTGCGTGGCCACCACGTTTACTGAAAGATCGAAGCCTTCGCCTTGTGCAATAAATTGCCAGATTTTCCTGCCGCCCACATCCATTGCCCTATTTATCGAAGGCGGAATGACTCCAGCCAATGCATCAAACTGTTCTTGGACGAACGCGTCGCGCTCGCTCCCCGCGGGCATGGATTTTGCCCCATTCAGCGCTGACAGCACTGTTTGAATTTGTTCCTTTTGAGAAACTCCTTCATTTGACTCTATCGGTTGTTTTGGTCCTGATTCCATATTTTTTATTATACTTATTATTATACTTATATTGGTTCTCGGCTATATTATAATACTATCCACTCAGGGATGTAAAACGAGATTCTATGCTGACGGTAACGCCGGAGGGATATTACATCTTGCCCGCTTTGCTCAGAGGGCTGAGAGATGTCAGAGCCTTGATGAATATAAATAAAAAAAACCGCCTGCCCTGTCACGACAAGAGGTTTTTCTTGTCGCCAGGAGGCGGTATTGTCAGGCCAGCGGGCGGCGCGCATCTTTTCTGCGCCAATACGCTTGGCGCGACCCCTTGGTGAGCCAGACCAGCAACGCGAGAAGGATGACTGGCACTGAAAAGATAGCAAGGAATCCGGCATGGAGGTAAATTCCAACGGAACTGACTGAGTCCCCGTCGGTGTGCCAGCTTACCCCAATCCCGATCAGGCCCATCTCTTTGGTAAGAGCGTCCCTCTCTTGGACGATGCGGTCCAATCTGCCGCCGTAATCAAGAGTTGATCCCCTGTCACTTGCAGCGTACCGATGCCTCGGTTCCGTCGCAGATGCCATTCGAAACTGCTCTTTGAGCGGCACCAAGAGCGAATCCACGTGAAGAGTCCAGAAGACCGCATTGGAAATCAGGTTTCCACAGACGAACGTGGCCAAGACGCAGACGTTTATGAAATGTCCGAGATCCCGAAGCCTTTCCTTTGCAATCAGAACCACCACGCCCAGCAACGTGAGCGACACAACGGCAAACATGACCAACATAACAATGTGCATATAATAACTATCCTTTAGGTGTAAGGTTTGGGACACCAGGGCTTCCTTTCAAAGCCGCTACCCATATAACATGAAGAACCTGGCATATTAATACCATGTTTCTTTATTTTAGTCAATACCCACTCGACATGGTACGGGATATCGGAACCTTGGAAATATATATGCTTAATCTATCCGTCTAGGCCTTGCCTAGTTAAAGTTCTAGCGAGATTCGCCTTCAAAATCTGGCTCGACAATGCCCCATTGCATACTCATAGGATCAAGTTTCAAATAAACGCTCTTGCCCACCGAGGGTTGCGCGGTCATCGGCTCACCTGCCGCGCGATCGGCATAGTTCACCACAATGACATGCTTGTGCCGTGGATTTTGGCTTATATTCGTGCTCTGCGGCGCTATCCGATCACCCAAAAAAAACCCGGCCGAGCCGATGTAGCCACGATCAGTATTAAGCGCAGCTACCGCATAGAAAAAGGTGCCCGAACCGCCGCCCTCTTGAGTAATGAGAAAGACGACATCATCCCGACCATCACCATCAAGGTCGGCCTTGAGCTCATTGCCGAAATAATGGACATTGCTTCCAATTTTCATGTGCTCGCCTTCGATCAGGTATTCGGCATCTTGGTAATTGTCTGTAGTGTCCGCCTGCTTTTCGTCATAGACATGCGAGTTCAATGCAAAGAAACCTCCCGCCAGGATAACACCCGTGAGCAACGCTGCTATACGTAATTTATTCATCTAGTCAGTATACTCTGACCCGGGCTTAAGTAAACTTTCGTCTTAGCTCAAAATCCGGGTCAGTCTGGCATTGTATTATTTTGCTCCCCCGGTAGGGATCGCCCCTCCTTCGTCGAAATTCGATCGCTGACCCAGGTCACAGGAAAAAGAAAAAGCACCAGCTTTGCTGGCGCCCTTTCTTTTTCTGCTCGCATGGAGGGATGTTATACGAACCATGAAATGGGATGAGGTTTTCCCCCATCCTTCTGTTTCGATACAGCAAATAAGGACTTTATTGGCGATAGTCAGCTAAGTAACCTTACATATACATAGTCATACTGATACATACGCATGCAATCCTGGGGATTGGTAAGTATTATGGAGCGAGCGTGTCAAAAGTATTAGCATGGGTATAGACCGTATCATTAAATATGATAGAAAAGTACATACCCTTCGAGCAACGCATGGCGGATTTCAGGGTTTTCAAATTTAGGTACTGGCAGTTTCCTAAACGTTATTTTAGATAGACGGTAGGATACCCGCTCTTAGAGGAGGAAAAAGCCCAGAATTAATTCCTCGAATGCCAAACTCTATAATTCATTCCTTTTCGTGGACCCATAAAGGTTCTCTTAACGAAATCAAGAAATTCATCCAGTTGAATATTTGCAGAATTGTATCGAATTGAATTGTGGAGAAATGAAACGTGAGGTTCATGCTTATCGTCATCCTGGTAATGAAAATTAAAATATGTATCTACACATTCTTTTGATTTTTTATGTTCTACTAGGTACGTATATTCGTCAGATGAAAATCGATAAATATATCCTTTGACTTTTTTATTGGTTTCATCATAATCCTCAAAAACAGAGAGGAAACCGACTCCCCCTTTCAATTCGGCACCCTCAGCCTTATCAAAATCAACTTCCCGAGGAAAGTAGATACTATTATTGCTAGTCTTTACTGAATTTAAAGACACCTCTGGATATTCAAAAATATCTTTATAACTTTTAATAGTATCTTTTATATACTGTACACGTTTACTTACTGACATTTAAATTTAAAGTCTTGTAGGAGTTATTCCAGTCATAAAATTCAGGGGTCGCAGGTAATTCTCCTAATTCCCACTTTGTGTGAAAATCCTCAGACTTTAAGTTAAAACGATGTTCATATTTCTTAACTTTTTCAAATATAACTGTATGAGGCAATGTATCCTGAAAGTTGTATACAATCTTGTTTAATCTCTTTAAATCAGAATTACTGAAACCAGAGTCGTTTCTATGCGTGATTGTAAAACTAGTCGTAAGGGCAGAAACAGAGCCTACATATTGAAATTGGGTTACATTATCAATACACTTTGAGGTATCGATAATGTATGTGTCTGACAAGGCAACCCCCAAACCCATAGGCTGAGTAGTCACAGAAATATTATCGCTTGTCACGATTTTAATTAAATTATGTTCAATCATATAAGCTTTCCAATTAAAACTGGCAATGCATTGTAAATATCTGAAATACAACCTTGTAACTCTGATAAATCTGGCAAGACCTGCTTATCAAAATTTGAATTCTGATTCACTCTTATCGTCTCTGTCTCATCAAGGGAACCTTCAGCAAAGAATGGGTCAATTCTTAGGTCATTCCTCACAGACGAGGCATTTTTATAAATTAATCTTACACCTCCGCCAATTATTTCCCCTTCACTTGAAGTAAATTTATCAAGCTTTAAAAAGCTATCGCTTAACAACTTCGAAGAATTAGTTCCCGCTTCTAAATCCATTAAGCAAATTGTATTAAAGCCATAAGCTTTTAACTTCCCTAACTCTAAAACATTAAATATAGAGTGTGCAAACTGAGATAACTTATTTAGGTCTCGTTGATTGAAATTGGTTACCTTACTGTCAGTAATCACAGCCTTTCCTCTTTCTATAGAAACATTAATTTGATTTACAGCATCAAAAATTACCAACAGCTCTGGAAATTGAGTTATTGTCGGCTTGCTGGAATCTCCATAAATCTCCACAAACTTTGCCTTTATTTTATCAGTAAAGAAAGTTGCAGGCTCCATGGAATTGACTGGAACAAGGACAAAATTTGTGAGCAAACATTGATTATTTGAGATGGTCATAGGGTGTACTGATGTTAGCATAATTGTACCACAAAGCACTCTTTACACCCTTTCAAGACTCAACTTTAATATGCACCGTGAGGTTGCTTTTCGCCGCAAGAAATGTAGTATTTGTGCCACTATGGACATAGATACATATACTTACTTTCTAATCATACTGGCTGGCTTTGGCTTGGTGTGGGGTTACAGAAAAGGCAACGGTTCCAGAAAGACAATAAGCGATTTTGAATATTTAGGCTTCAGTGCTTTTTGGGGTGTCATCGTTGTTGCCGCTTACCAAGAAATGAACAAAAGTAATCCTGAAAAATTCAATGAATTAGTGAATAATCCATACGCCGCAGGAGTGGTACTTTTCATGATTGGTGTCCTGGCTGGCTTTTTGGTAGGTGCGATATTTTCCTCTCTAAAACATAAGTTAAATCTATAACTTCTTTTTTATTTCTTTAACTAATTCATAGAGTCCTGACAGACTACCCTTTAAATCCGTTTCCTTAACGGGCATCTTCTTAAACTTTTCCAATACCTTAATTGAAAACAGATGTTTATCTGATTCTGAAAAATCCATTCCAAGTTTTGCGAAATGACCCTTTATAAGTGGCATTACTGGTGTTGTCGTTAATGCAATTGGAGTAAATTTATTTTTATCAATAAGCACTCCTATTTCATTAATAGAATCAGTAATAATTTTTATCGGGATAATGTCTTCTATAGTTTGTGCAGTCCCTTTGCCTAAAGACACTAGTAAGATTTCCCTACTTTCCAAAACCTTCTTCTTTTTATTTTCTACAATTGCCTCCTTCCCTGCTGCGTCTCCATCAAATATCGCTAAAACGTCTAATCCGTTTGATTTAATAAAATTAGCATAATAAAGAATCTTCGAAGCGCTGTGCGCTGGAATGATAACAGACTGGTTCAGCTTGATACTGAACTTAAACTTTTTCAATTTCTCTATAAAATCCGTTAATATGAGCTTATCCAACAAACCTTCAACAAGAATATTTTTCTCAGCCACAGGAGATACATCAGACAAACTTAAACCAAGTGAGCTTCTCAATAACTCATCCTTAAAAATCTCTCTGTTACTTAGCCTGTTGATAATCTTACTGTCATCCTCGGGTCTAGTTATAAGCCTAACTCTTTCTGGATAATCCTTATTTATTGTAAACGGCGTATGAGTTGAATAAACAATCTGATTAAATTCAGCCATCTCTTCAAATCTTTCCATAAGGTCTCTTTGTCCGCCAGGATGAAGCTTGTCTCCAGGCTGGTCAAACAAGATTATATTATTTTTGAGAGTCTGTAGTTTTGAACGAAAATTGATAAGGAACGAAAGATACCACTGTAGCCCTTCACTTCTTTTATTTGGGTCAATTTGATAGTCCTTCTCCTCTACCAGAATCTCTATCCAAGTTTCTTTAAAATGAAGATTGAGCTTTATATTTTTCCTCTGTTTCCAAGTGTTATTCAGCACAAGTGATACTTTCTTAGACAAAGTATTCAAAAAATTGATTATGTATACACTGTCTCTATTCGTTAGGTGTGTAACAATCTTATCTTCATCTATGTCCCCCAACTTAAAGAGATTTATTACAGACTGAAATTTGTCCTTCTGATTATAAAAATCAATCGGTACATCTTTGGGAATATAGTAGGCATCTGAATACTTCCAGAGAAACACAGATGGCATATTTTCCAAGACAATTTCTTTTATTTTTGCAGTTAGGAGCCTGTTTCTTTCTTTATCTTCAATCTTTATAACCTTTCCGTCTTTGAAAAGTTTTGAGTTCTTGAAATAATTAATGGAAGTAAGTGTGTAACTCTGCGGGGAAAGAGCCACAATGCCGTTCTTGCTAATGAGTTTCTGTTCTACATCTGATACGTTCCTATATGCAATTGGGAAATCATAGCTTACGTCATTTACCGTATCTACTGTTATATCGTCAATATCGCTCCCATTACGATTTATAAAAACCTCGTTATTCTTTTCAAAGTATCTTGCATACCTTTTAAGCTTAGTTTGCATTTCTTCAGTCAGCTCCATTCTATAACTTAGATATGGCTCGTAATTCTTTGCGGAGTATTCAGAGTTAATTTTTGTATCCGAATCATTAAATGTCTTCTCAACATCAAGCAGCTCTAGTGCATCCAGAAGATTAGTCTTGCCTGATTCATTAGCCCCGACAAGAAGAGTTATCTCTTTATCTATATCTAGGGTTTCACTACCGAAAGTACGGTAATTTGTTAGCTCCAATGATTTAAGATACAGTTTCATTTTATTTAATGTTTGAGCCATCCTTAATAAAACTGTCTAAGTCATTTTTGCTTATTCGCCAATAGCCAACCTTTGTTGCCACCAACTTTTTGGTCTGAATATAACGGTATAGACTCCTTACACTTACTTTGAGTAATTCAGAAGCCTCTTTCAGGGTATAAAATTGGGGTGTTTTTGAAGGCATGTTGTTTGGCAACTTGTGGCAAGTTATACTGTAAATATACATGAAATCAGACGAGCGAACAATCCTCAGTTATCTTCAACAGCAGAACCAGCAGTTTGGTGGCAAGACTCTGGGTATTTCCATATCTGAGCTGCAAAAAGACCTTACAAGACAAGATGTGTACGAAATTCTACTTCATTTCAAACAGCTAGGAATTGTTGAGGATTTTAAGCATGGTTATGGCTGTTATGAAAAAGAAAAAGGCAGCACTCAGAAGAGATGCTTTGTAATCAAGACAGATGACATTTCTTTAATTGATGAAGTTGGTTTGGCAGAAAGTTACGCTGTCGATGTTAATACAAAGACTTTTGACCCCGCTCAATATACTGGTACAAAAAAGACTAAGATAAAAATAGACTCTGAGGGGGCTATTTATATGGATGATACGAAGATAGGTACTGTAAGCAAAGAATCTCAACGTTATAGATTACTTACTTTATTCGCCAACACTGACGGACCACTTAAAACAAAGGATATTCAGTCTGCATTCGGCAATCATGGAATTCGAGTCGGCGAGCTAATCACAAAGACAAATAAAGTAATGGAAAAAATAAAACTCCTTAATACTGGAGCAAAGCCAATAAGAGGTATTCGAGGCGAAGGCTACACGATTGATTTAGACATAACTTTAATCTAGATTTTTCCTTGTACATGTTAATAAGTAATTGATGACAGCCTGAAATAAGGGTTATTTTCTGAATATAGACTTGGGAGGGTGTATGTAGAGTGTATAAGAGTTACTGATATTCTCAATGAGTGAAGCTAACACCCGAACAAATACAGAAGTTCAAAGAAATCAATGCAAAGGCAGGTGTATTCATTGCTGATGATGAACTTAATACAATAGCCCAATCAGTGGCTCAGTTTTATCTGGGTTTATTTGTGATACTTCAAAAGAACAAGAAGATTGATACTCCTAAAGCCTCTTAGTGTTTGGGACTTTACCACCAAGGGGCTTTAGGGCTATTAATTTAGCCTTGAACAATTCAGACGAAACCTTCTATTAAGTGTGGGCAGAAGTAAAACTCATCACTTACACAATGGCGCGACTGAGGAGGGAGCGCGTTAAAAACAACAAGGAGTGTTGAGACGTTCTTGCGAAAAACTGGGAAAACGAGTGTACGACTTCTCGCCCAGTTCAATGAAGAGCGCCGCAGCATTTCATCTTTAGGCAGAGTTCGAAAAAGTGATTGCACAAATGAGCAATACTTAAGGGTAGCTGCTGCACTAAAGGCATCCGTCTGATACAGAAAGAAACCCAGCAACTGCATCCCGCAGGAGGGGGTTAGAAGGTAAAAGTCGGGCGACTAAAACAAAATGTATACAAATTTACATCAAAACAAAAAGACTGTGCTTGTGAGGATACCCAAGAAGCTGCACCAAAATCTTAAGATGATTGCTGCTATTGAGGAGACCTCCATGATT
Source organism: uncultured Candidatus Saccharibacteria bacterium (assembly GCA_964550955.1). Taxonomy (GTDB): domain Bacteria; phylum Patescibacteriota; class Minisyncoccia; order Phycocordibacterales; family CAIZLB01; genus VEQN01. The sequence goes on along the minus strand of CAZKAF010000001.1, from coordinate 146,717 downwards.
AAGCTATTGACCACGATACTTGAGGCTTATTTTAATGCTGAAGTGGAGAAATCAGACGATGGCTGACCTTGCCACAAGTTGCCACCCTCATTCAGTATGGTAGAATGTAAGAGCAACCCATATTGAATATTTACGCGCAAAGGCAGCGCTGTTTTTCTGTGGTCCAACCAATCTGGACTAGAAAGCGGCAGCTGACCTTCCAGATTGCGAGCCTTTGTGCTTTCAGTATGGGTTGCAAGGCAACGGCTGTCGCTTTTTCGTTTGCCTTGTTATCAACCTAATTGAAAAGCAATGGCAATCACAAAAGAAGAAAAAACTAGTCGCGAAGATTTGGAAGCTACCATTTCAGCCAAGTTCAAAGTAGAAAACTATAAGGAAGTTTACAAAATGTCAGAACAAGAAATAATGTTGCACGCTGTCAAAGAAAATATCCAATGGGAAAAGAAATACGGAAAACTTGGATGGATTCTCACTTTTACTGTATTGATTCTTGTACTAACGCTATTTAATTAAAACTAAAAGACCCCCGCGGCTAAGCAAGAGGTCTTTTAGATAACACACAAAAGCAACTTTCGTTGTTAAGTGATACCCGAAGAATATCACTGACAAACCAAGGTTGCAAACACAACCATGAAGACCCAGAAACAAGCCCCATCACTTGGGGCGAATAATCGCGCAGCCATGTACTGCCGTGTCTCTACCAGAGAACAGGAGGAAACAGGTTATTCCCTTCCCGCTCAAAGTAAATTACTAAAGGAACGTTCTGACCAAAAGGGATTCAACCTTATTAAAGAATTCTGTATTGCTGAAAGCGCCAGCGGCTCGAAACAAAGAAAGGTCTTTGGGGAAATGATGGAATTTCTTGTAAAGAATAATATATCTCACTTACTCTGTGAGAAAGTGGACAGGCTTACAAGAAATCTTAAGGAAGCTGTTGTTATTAATGATTGGCTTGAGCAAGACGAAAACAGATATATCCACTTTGTAAAACAGAACTTAGTAATTCATAAAAATGCCAAGTCTGATGAAAAGTTCAGATGGGATATTGAAATCGTATTAGCTAAGAAATATATCGCTAACCTTTCTGAAGAAGTTAAGAAAGGGCAAGTTGAAAAGATAGCTGAAGGTTGGCTGCCAACAAAACCACCTTTGGGCTATATGACCATAGGAGACAAGGGAAAGAAGATACATGTTATTGATAAGGGTGTTGCCCCGCTTATGCGCGACATGTTTGATTTATACGCCACTGGAAACTACTCTTTAACAAAATTAGAAGAGGAGCTTTACAGTCGTGGTCTGCGCGCCAGAAGCGGAAAAAGAGTTCTTCATAAGAGATTGCATGTCTTAATTCAAGACCCTTTCTATTACGGTTCTTTCTTATGGAAAAGCCAGAAATACAGCGGTAAGCATGAGCCAATAATTGGAAGAGACCTATTTGATAAAGTGCAGAAGATATTAAAGCGAAAGATAAATCAGCCGCGATTCAATATTCACAACCCGCTATTCAAGACAATGATTGTCTGTGAAGGCTGCGGCAAATCTTTGACTTGGGAGAAGCAAAAGAGTCATTGGTACGGACATTGCAATAACCACCTGACCTCTCGTAAATGCCCTAAAAAGACCTATATCCGCGAAGAAAAGGTTGAGGAGCAACTTAGACCCATATTCAAGAAAATTGCACCCAAGAACAAAGACCTACTCAAATGGATTGAGGATGTTATTTGTTGCGAGTTCAAAGAGAAAATTGGAGAACGCGAGAATGAAATTCATCGTCTAAACACTCACTTAGGTATGATACGAACCAAGAAGGATAAAATTTATATGGCTAAGCTCGAAGGTACAGTTCCGCTTGAATTCTGTGAGCGCCAAATAGCCCATATTTCAGCTGAGGAAGAGAATTTCCAAAGCGCCCTGGTTCGTATTAATAATCAGTCTGATGAGTACCAGAATCTAGCTCTCATTGTCCATGAATTGGCGTTTAACGCGGATGCAATCTATGAGATGGCAGAGAATGACGACAAGCGAGTTTTGTTCAACCAATTGTTTACGAACTTCTGGCAAAACAGCCTAGAAATAAAGTCGGATTTAACTTTATTGGCTAAGTATTTCGTGGAATGGATGCCGAGGCTTTCAGAGTGCTACGAACCAGATAATACCCTTATGCCACAAAGACAAAAAGGCACTTTCGTGCCTTCTCATCCTTCAATGCTCCCCCGGTAGGGATCGAACCTACGACCAATCGATTACACGTTTATCCATCATTACTGACGGTGTGGACTATATCATCGTCATGCATGAATTTTGCATTGCTGCACTTATACATGTTTAGACGTAAGGCGCTTCGTCGAACGCTTTGCATTGCTACCTGCATCCGACTACTCCCCGAAGGGATAGTCTCTGAACCTTCAAGGCAATTTCTTGCCGAGCTTGGCTGCTGATTATCCTGACATGAGAATCAGGACTTCCAGCAATTCACCTTATTTGCGACCGGACTTTCGTACCGGAAGCTGCGTTATGCCTTCGCGAATTTAGCAAATCTCACATTTGCCGCCTTTATACTCTCTGGCCATCTTGCGAAGCTTTATTCTCCGCTTTCTGACAGCTTCAATCATATATGGCGCACGATCAGCATATGTCCTCTTTTTCAACATACTTTGGAGTATATCAAAGGCAGGACACGTTCACAGTCGATTGCTCTACCGCTGAGCTACAGGGGAATGTTTTATTCTGCTTTCAGTGTCCGCCCATTCGACGGCCAAACCAGGCCTCGAACTTCAGCGAACTTGCCCATCATAGCAAAAAAAGCGCTGAAAAGTCAAAGGCGGGCAAATCGCTTGAAAACCGGAAGGCGCGGCTTTGAAACGGCAAAATACGGCCCATCTCTATCTCTTCATATAACGCGCTTTCTGCTCGGGTGACAGCCGTTCAATGGCATATCTGAGCATCGTTCGAGGCATTCGCTTATGATGCTCGTCAAGGAAACGCGTAAGGGCTTTTTCGCTCTTCTTTCCCGCTTCCCTCAGCATCCAGCCGCTCGCCTTATGAATCAGATCATGCCTGTCGCCGAGAAGCTTTTTCGAAATGAAAAGCGTCGGCCCTAACTCTCCCCTGCCGATGAAATAATGCGTCGCGATGACGGAGATTCGCCGAGTCCAAAGGTGGCTTGAATCCGCCCAGACAGAGAGCGTTGCCAAGACATCGCCATGCCCGAACTCATGCAAATAGCCGCCGACGATGTCCCTCGCGCTGCAGTCGACCAAGTCCCAGTTGTTTATGTTCTTGAAGTTTTTAAGATAGAGCTTGTACGCCGATTCCTTGAGGCGCCTATCAGCTTTCTTATGCTTGTACAGGTATGCGAGAATCATCAGCGCGGACAGCCTGCATTCGTGAATTTTGTCGTTCAGCAACTCCTGAATCCAGGCGAAAGAGCCCGAGTTCAGCTTCTCGGGCTTCTCGCCGGCATGCCGGTCCATGAACTGGGCGGAGTATTTTTTAGCGATGACTCTCTGCTGCGGAACGGTGACGCCGATGAATGCATCGCCTTCGCCATACCCGCCCTTTCCAGTCTTGAAAAACCAGGCGTAAACCGAGGCTTTTTCTTTCGAGGCAATCCCGAGCAAATCTTTCTTGACGGAACCCGATGAAATGTTCATGTCAGAAGTATACTCAGACTGCCATGCACCTGTCCATTCCGCGACCCCGAAAGCGATAGCCCGATGCCCTGACTATCGCACGGTTTTCAAATCCGGCTGAATCTCGCCGTCCGCATATACGGTCACCCTCCCCTCGACATCCCGGCTTATGTAATATCCGGTCTCATAGTCAGTCTCATCGACATAGTATGCGGATTCCTTGCCCGGGTCATATGGCAATGCGGATATGTAGTCAGGCACCAGGCAGGGCGCGATGTCAAATCCGGCATCGCTTCCCATCCCCTCCTTCGCGGCAGGCAATTCGGCCAAGACCCCCTCGCATATGAAATTGCCGGCATGGTCCGTCATGTTTTGGCCAATCGCGTTCAGCACGGTGACGATGTTCGCATTTCTCTGCGAATCGCGCGCTACCTTGAACTGCCGGGCGGGATTAACCGCGGTCAGCACGACGCCCGCGAGTATCGCCAAAATGCCGATAACCATGAGGACCTCAAGCAACGTGAAGCCTCCGCTTGTTATGTATCTTTTTTGCATAATTAAAATGTTAACTGGTTAATGCGCTGATGATACGCGACCGGGATGATGCGGGAATAAACTAAATCTGAAGTTCCAATGACCGCTTCCAGACGATCATCATCCGCTCGTCGAAAGCCACGCCAGTTTCCAGATGAAGCCTTGCGCTATCCCCTGCCGTTTCGCCGGAAGTCCGAATAATGAACAACCTGTATGCGGACGAGAGGTCGACTGCCGAGTCGCCGAGCAATGACGCGTCGACAGGCTGAATCCTTTCGATGCCGAGCACTGAACAGGCGGATTTGCCTTCCGCCAGCGCAATGTCAGCAAACACGCGCCTCACGTTTTCCAAAGAAAATACCGCGTCAAAATCCGCATTCTCATGTATATGCGATATTGCCATGTCACGACAGGAAACGCTCGCCCTTAAACGAGTTCGATGCATGTCGATATCTCTCTTCAAAAGGAGATACGGGGTATTGGATTCAATCAGGCCAAAAACAGCCGATGAGATGATTCCGGTGAGCAACAAGACCAAAGTCAGCGAGACGATGCCCGACTGACGGATTTTAAATTGACTGTTTCGAGTACGCCCATGCATATGCACGAACAAATCCTACCTGACGCGGATGAAGCGGGCATAAACTGCATATGAATTTTGCCCAATACCCAGCGCTCAGTGAACCGCATGACCATGCGAATGAAATGGCCGGACCTTATCCCAAGACCTTCTCCTTTCTGTATTTATTGAAAAAATAGATGGCGGCGCAGCCGATGATGAGAGTGGTGACGAGGCCGATCTTTGAGATCAGCGAGTCGATGAATTCGATATGATTGCCGAACAGGAAGCCGCACGCGATATAGAGCGAAGCCCAAAGCAGCGCGCTCGCGACGTTCAAGACGAAGAATCTCCTAAATGACATGTGGACCATGCCGGCAATCAGAGGAATAATCGGCCGAATCGGCCCGATGAACCTGCCCAGGAAGACGCTCTTTCCGCCATGCTTGTAAAAATACGTCTTTCCAATATCCAAATGCCCCGTGCGAAGCAAGCCCTTATTTTCCTTTATGAAATTCCTGCCGTATCTGCCAAGGTAGTACCCCGCGCTGTCTCCGGCAATGCCGCCGAGCGTGGCGAAAAGGATGGCAGGCAGTACCAGTATGTGCCCCTGCGAGCAGAGCAACCCTATGAACAGGAGCATCAGCGTGCCCGGAGTGAATGTCCCGAGCACGGGAGCCGATTCCAGGATGGCAAGCAAAAATACGAACGCATAGACCCAAAGGCCCAAGCTGAGCAAGAGCGGAGCGAGCACGTCAATTTTTCCAACGAATAATTCAAGCATGGTTTAGTAGGAGATCCTCGGATCAAAAAGCGACGGCGGCAGCGCATCGCCTCGAAGTATTTCCGATATCTTCTTGCCGCCGTAAATCGAGGTAAGAATGCCGATGCCGTTGCACCCCAGATTATACATCAATACCCCGTTCTTGGGTTCCTCTCCGATGACTCGCATGTTCGTCGGCGTGTAGCCCATCAGGCCGTGCCATTTGAACTTGAAATCGATCTTGTCTTTCGGAGCATGCGCGTATGTCTTATGGATGAAATGCTCGATCTGGTCGATTGATTCCGCCATCATCTCGCTTTCCTTGCGATACGAGGTCGTGTCCTCGATGTTCTGTTCCGGGCCGCCCACGCAAACCAGGTTATGGCTTTCATTTTTCTCGACCTCATACGGCCTCCTTGTCAGGTACATGTACGGCTTTTCCATATATGAGACTTCCGCGCGACCGGCATCTATCTGTTCCTTGTCATGGTACTGCAAGGCAATCGGAGGATGATCCAGCTTTTCAAGATAGCCTGCCATGTACCCGACATTGCCGATGACCATATGATGGAACTTCGTGTCGATATTTCCTCCGACCAGGTTCGTGATCTTGAATCTTTCGAAGCCGTTCGTGCACAGGACCACTTTCTTTGCGTATACGGAATGGCTGAACACCTTGAGCATTCCGGAGTCATGATCGAGAACTATTTCCCTGACAGGGCTCTCTTCGGCCAAGACGAACCTGCCCGCATATTTTGAAAGAAGATAGCCGACGATTTCCTCGACGAGCAGGGCGCTGTTCACGCAGCCCTTCCTTTCGGACATCACGGCGATATACTGCTTGTCCTTGGTCTCAAGCAGGGACAGGACGTCTTCATGAGGGACAATGTTGTACAAATCCTTGTATGCCCGCGGTATCTGGTCGAGCCCTTCAGCGTGCTCGGCTATGTAAACAGGGGCAACAGGAATGCCCGCTTCGACCCGGAGGGCGTTATTTTTCAATTCTTCGATGACTCGAGGGACAGTCGCGTACCCGTTGTATCCCAAAAACGAAGACATGGGGGTTTGAAGATTGGCATCCTGATACATTTCCTCGATGAGCATCCAGGCGCTTCGGACTGACCGTTCCGCATCGGCGGCAAGCTGCAGGCCGTATGTCTCGGTAAGCGCGTGAAGCTCTTTTTCGAATTCGAAGACGATCTGCCCGGCATTGTGGCCCGTCGCGCCATGCGCGACCTTGCTCGCCTCGATGAGCAAGACCTGCTTGTCAGTATTCTTCAGGGTGAAGTATGCGGTTGAAACGCCCGCGATGCCGGCGCCGATGATGGCAATGTCCGTTCTCATGTCCCCGAGCAGCGTGTCGACGGCTCGCGTTCTTTTCAATTGCTGCAACCAGGGTGAATTATTGTTCTGCATTCCATCGATTATAGCACGCGGCCATTTCTACAAAAAATAAAATGCCCATTAGAGGACATTTTTCAAAAACTAAAAAGTTTTTTATGAATTCATGAAGAGTTCCGCCCGCCGAAGCGACAGGGCTTCTGTCCAAAAACTTCTAGTACCCCGACGTCATGATGAAACCGGCACCGTATGCGGAGTATTGGCTGTATTGACCGTAAGAATTGCCGGCATATCCGTACCCGTACTGATACGGATTCTGATATGCCTGATATGCAGGCTGCTGATACTGGTACGCCGGCTGCTGCTGATATGCAGGCTGCTGCGAATAATACGGGTTGTTGTTCCCGCCGCCTGTCTGCGGATACTGCGAAGGATATGAAGAATATCCCGTGTTGCCTGCCGGACGAGAGGTCCTGCCGTCATGGTACACGTATGTCAGATTCGGATACTGCACATAGTTGTAGCTGTAGTCGCTCATGGTGTTCCTTGGTCCGGGATCCTGATAGTAGACGTATGTCAGGCTTGGATACTGCACATAATTGTACTGGTCTCCATATCCGGTTCCGTATCCGTAGCCATTTCCGCCATAGTAACCGTCGTAGGAGCCGCCGTAATATCCCGTTCCGCAGCCGTAGTCATACCCGTACGACACTGAACAAGCTTCCAGCCGCGCCGCGAAGGCGAACCCGAAAACGACAAAAGCGAGCACTGAAATGAAAGTTAATTTCTTCATGTGCTCACTTTATATCACTCTTCCCCTGCTTTTGCAACGACAGTTCAATCGCGCGCAAGCATTTTAAAGAGATTTTATCGCAGCTCGATCTTACTTTCCAGAAGTCATGACGAAGCCTGAAGGCTGCATCGAGAACGGAGCATTGTAAGCCTGCGTTCCGTAATAAGGGTAAGGCTGCTGGGACTGAGTGCCGTATGTCGGCGCGCCATAGGACGGGTACCGGCCTAGCATGTACAGCTCCGCTGCATAGTTGGGAGCAGCGTATGTGGAGGTCGAAGGACCAGCCACCTTGCCATTGTTATACACGTACTGAAGCGAAGGGTACGGCACATAGCCTGTCGAGCCGTACTGATTGTACTGGCCGTATGGGTTATATTGGTTCTGAGCCGGATATGCAGCACCACTCGGATACGCAGTGCCTGGGTATGAACTTGGATACGCGCCTGCCGGATTCGCAAAGTACGAATACGTCGGATATGCATACAAGTTGGAAGTCGTCGGCTGCTGGTTTCTCTGATAATACGCCAGCGTAGATGACGAATACTGGTACTGAAGGTTCGGATACGTCGGAACTGTGGCCTGATCGCCAGAACCATTCGCATCAGTCGAGCTTGTAGATGACGAATTCGAATTGCTATTGCTGTTAAGCGAATTCAAATATTCCTGAAGTTCGGCGCATTGCGAGCCGCAGCCATTGCCTGAAAGGTCGATTAGGTACGTAGCAGCGCTTGCCGTAATTGGAGTTGAAAAATATGCACCAAATACAATAAGAACCGCTCCTGCGTAGATGAATGTTGATTTGATCATTTCTGTTGAGATAGTTAAATTGGTCATAATTTGTATAGGTATATAGTACTATATTTGTATGTGTTTGTCAAGCATTATGACGCTAAACTAATCTAGGAACCAGAATTTAACGGCTCTAATCAATGGTTTTGCGCATCAAGGCCTTGATCCTCCTTTTCAGCCCAAACGCGTTCCCGTGAGAAAGGAGGCCGAGATAGGACTGGACGACCTCTTTCGCGGCCCCTCCGTTCAAATTTCTAAGCATCCTCTTCTTCGTGGCATTTCGCAAAACCCTATGATCTTGAAAATGGACCCAGCCAAGAAAATCAACGCCCGACGCGAACGTCTTGATGAACACCTTGTCGGGATGCAGCGATAATTTCAGATTATCGAGCAGGAATTCCCCTATTTTCGGAAGCGCCTTCTGCAGCTCGCTTTTATCGTGATGCATGATGACAAAATCATCGGCATAGCGAATGTAATGCTGGTGCTTGAGGACATGCTTCGCATGCTGGTCAAATTCATTCATGTATACGTTTACGAGCAATTGAGACGTGAGATTTCCAAGAGGCAGGCCCTTCCCCGCTTCCGTGCTATAAAAGCTGCCGACGATATCCTGCATGAGCCAGAGTATGTCCTGGTCCGGCAGGTGCCTTTTGCATATGTCCAGCAATATTCCCTGATCTATGGACGCAAAGAATTTTCGAACGTCGCACTTCAGCACCCAGCACGTCCGGCGATTGCCGTGAGAGACCTTGTTGAAAAAATGACGGAAGCGGCCGAGCGCCCTATGCGTCCCTTTGGCGTATCTGCACGAGTACGAATCAAATATGAACTTCTTGTCAAAGTACCTGTACAGGGTTCGATAGACCGCATGATGCAGAAGCCTGTCCCGAACATGAGCCTTATGGATACTTCGAGGCTTCGGATCATTGATGGCAAATGCCTTATATCCGCCATGCCGATACGTCCTGTTCTTCAGCTCCTCATGCAGCGCGAAAATATTGTGCGAGAGATTTAATGCAAACAAGGCCACGTCCCTTTTATGTCTCTTGCCGTTGACGAACTCCGCCCACGCTTCGTAGAGATTTTCCAAAGATATGATATCGTTGTAGGAAATATTCATTTTTTTCATATTACACAATACAAACCATGAATCTGCCCCCCCCCCCCCGCAAAAACGACCCCTGGCGTAATCTTGAAAGAAAAGGAAGCCTACCAAGCCTGGCTATTGCTTCATAGGAATTTCCCGAGAACCGAAAGGTTCGGCATGGGCCAGAAGATCGAAGGCATCTTTCTCGAAGTGCTGGAATTGAGCTTCGCATGCATATACATGGCGCCGGCAGAAAAAGTCCATGTTCTCGGAACCACGATATCGAAGCTGGATGCCCTTAAGTTCTTCATGCAGCTGGCATGGGAAAGCAAGCTGATGCCGACTCCTAAATACATAGAGCTTTCGGGGAAGCTTGAGGAAATAGGCAAGATGCTCGGAGGATGGCGAAAAGGACTGCAAAGCCCTCTGGCGCAATCCCGCCAAAACAAAACTCTCACCATGTCTTGATGAGAGAAATCATGAGTTTCGGAACCACCACGCGATGACGATTCTTGGCATTCCAGACATTGTCGTTCGAGAAGCGATTGACGTTGGCGTTGAGGTTGCCATCGGAGTTCACGTTCACGTTCGCAACGAAGAATTCGTGCGGCAAGCCATCTGGTACACTGCCCGCCCAATCAGGACGGGCTGAATCTTATGCAGGACCTAGAAGTCCTTCAGCTTGTCGCACCAACTAATTATTTTTTATTTGAAAAGACAGACCCGCTCTTTTGCAGGACGTGTCCGGCAAAATTCTCGAGCCTGCATTGACGCAAGTATGGCATCCAAGCCGTGGCCGAGACGCGTCTATGCATTGCATGTTCAGTATACACTCGGCCGGCGATTTTAGTAAACGCGGACATCGCTGCATAAAAAAAATCCCCCTGACCTCTGCCAACGCATTTTCATACGCGGACAAAGGGTCAAAGGGACTAAGAGCCAAAGGTTCAGGGAACCTGAGGCACAAGGGGTTGCGGAACCACCACGCGAGGACGATCCCGGGCAGACCAGACAAGGCCGCGCGAGAAGCGAGAGACGTCGGCGCAGAGGCCGCCACCGGAGGGCACGGGCACGCTCGCAACGAAGCCTTCTCCGTTCACCTTGAACAGGAAGAAGGTGCCGTACCCATCCGTGCGAAGCCACTTGCGGTGCTTCTCGACAAACTGAATGATCTGGTCCTGCTCCAGACACAACGAATCGAGATTGTCACTCAATCCGCCAAAAATCTGGGCGAAGGTACCGTCCTTGACCATCTCGTGAACCTGGACGGGACCGCCCTGGCTCGGTTTTCCGGGGACGTCGCAGCCATAGGCCTTGAAGTCACCGTCGAGATAAAAGAACAGGTCGCCGGCCCTTGCGATGGTCTTCTTGCCGTCAGTCGGATCAAGGGTAAGCGTTTCCGCTCCCGAGATTAACTTGAGGCATCCGCGGATGCTTTCCGCCATTTCGGCAAGCGTCGTTTTCACGAACGCTTTCAGCTTGGCAGCCAGATCACCTCCTTTTTCGAGGACGCGCTGGATGCTGTCGCCGTCGAGAGCACCACCCTGTTCAAGTTCGGTGACCCCTTCTTCAGCCGCTTTGCGGGCCGCGTCTTTGACGACGGTTCCGAATTGCTCTCTCTGTCCTGTCGTAATCGGTTTCATACCGTTATCGATGTTCTATTTGATGTGCACCCATAAGGATGCGGTTTGGTTCGCTGGACTCTTCGCCACAGCACGGAGCCCTCAGATAAAGAGCTTTGTGCTGTGGCGAAGAACCATGGTTTTAAAGGAGCTGTATCTTTGTTATTATACTATAGATATGCATATACTGTCAATATTCAGCATTGAACCGGGCATCATGCCCCATTCTGTCGCGCATGGCTGAAAGAATCCTCCGGAACTGCGATTATCGGGGTTGTTACATCGTGCCCGTATCTATATTATGTATACGTATCAAGCATTTTTATTACCTAGCAAAGTGAGAGAAATGAAAATACATTTTCATTTCCGAACGAGCGACGGTAACACAATGTTTAACCCGCAGCTTGCTGCGGAACATGCGAGCTTTGCTTGCAATGTCCAGAGCCTGCTCTGGGGTTAATACCTTTTATAAGCTAAAGCAAATTACAACATGTATCAGGACCTTATCTCATCATTCCAGCTCGCATCCGTCGCGAGCTCTTTCTCGAACATAGGAATCGCCTTCCAAAACATAACGTTTCGAGAAGTGATAGATATCGCCCTCGTGGCTCTCGCCATCTACATCGTCCTGCTGTTCGTCAAGCAGACGCGCTCGTATTTCGTTGCCGGAGTGTCGCTCGTTCTCATGGCGGTCAGCTTCCTGTCGCAGAACCTCAACCTCTCGCTCACCCGCTCCATCCTGCAGCCTCTCTCGACGCTGACGTTCATCATCATCGCCATCGTCTTTCAGCGGGAAATCCGCAAATTCTTCAAGTGGATCGTCACTGGCCAGCGCGACCTGTTCAGTTCGGCCAAGCAGATCAGCAAGGGCACGTCCGGCGAGATTGCCGACGCGCTCTTATACATGGCGGAGAAAAGAATCGGCGGGATAATCGTGTTTCCCGGCAAGCAGGAGCTTGACGACCTCATCGAGGGCGGACAGCGGCTCGGCGGCGAAGTGACGAAAGAAATCATTCTCAGCATCTTCGACACGAATTCGTCCGGGCATGACGGCGCCATCGTCATCGAGCACGACGCGATCAAGCTTTTCGGAGTTCATCTGCCGCTCGCCCGAGAATATACCGGATACAGAAAGGCGGGCACGAGGCACCGGGCATCAGCCGGCGTCACGGAAGATACTGACGCCATTGCCATCGCCGTTTCGGAAGAGCGAGGAACCATAACCGCATATGAACAAGGAAAGGGCACGGTCATGAAGGAAGACGCGCTCCGGGAATTGCTCAAGAAGCTTACGGGCGAGGAAGAAAAGGCGCATACGAGCTTCTGGCATTATTTCTTCCTGAGCAATCTGGGCACGAAAGCCTTGGCGCTTTCCGTCGCCTCCATCCTGTGGATTTTCCTATTCGTCCAGACCGGAGTCATCAAGAAGGAATATACGGTTCCGCTGTCGTTCCAGCTTCTTCCTTCGGGACTCGAAATCGAGAGCAAGACCAGCACCAGGCAAGTCAATGTCGTGCTGCAAGGAAAAAGCAGGGACATCAGCCTCATCGACGCCACGAAGCTCGAGATTCGAGTCGATGCCAAGGACTTCGCATCCGGAACCAAGGCCATCGAGATCAAGAAGGAAATGCTCAACGTTCCGTCTTACATAACCGTGTCAGAGATAGAGCCCGAGAGCATAGACATCATCATCAAGAACATGCAGTCCGCTCCGCCAAGCGGAGCAGAGACGGGAGAAGCGGCGGAATGATCGCGCTCGCTTAGCGATGCGGGCAGCTGAACAAAGAAGTTAGATAGTTTTTTATTAAATGGCCTTGTATGAAGTCTTGTAGAGATGGAGGCCTTCGGTGCTGGTACCGATAAGAGTCAGCGTCTTAAGCAGATCCTTGCAGGTCTGCTGTTCGCTGTATATGTACTCGACTTTCCTATCCCGTATGTACAAAGCTTTCTGAACGCATGAAGATCTCATAAAATCGGAATACTTGAGCTGAAGATTCGTAACCGTGGAGGATTTTGATTCAAGCGGATAATTGTTTGTCGCCACCCCGATTACGAGCCCTTTCCACGGCGGCGCCAAGAAGCGGACTTTCTCCAGGTCGGAGAAAAGCCTGAGGTCATCCTGATGCAGGTACCTGTTGGCGGGAGTGGCCGGCGACACCAGCTGAGCTGTTCCGTTCTGATTAGGCGTCTTCAATTTCAAATTTACCCAGAGCAGGCGCTCGGTATACCCTCCGGCGAAGAACGCGAAGATGAGCACGCATGCGCCCGTCACTATCGGTATCATGTATTTCACGAACATTCTGGAAATCCGCTTGGGCAAGGAAGGATCGACCAAAGGGTCGATGATATTCTCCTTCTGGCCGAGCTCGATGTATCTCAGGATGAACTCATAGCTGAAACCGATGGCCACAAAAAGCAGGAGGCCCGTAACTGCCACGACTCTCGAATGCTCGAGGAACACCACGAACGGAATATGAGGATATATGAGCCAAAGGGCAAGGCCGAACGCCGTCGCGGAAACGAGGCTGTGCCTTTTCTGCCTGAACGCCAAATACAGGCCGTGAAATGCGAAAGGAACGAAGAACAGCGGCATGACATACCAAAGCTTGTAGTCCGCCACCGAACCCCGGAGAAGAGAGTCCCGGAATATCAGGTCGAAGAACGTCTTGAGCGTTTCGGCGAATGAAAATGTCTCTATCGATATGATGGAAGTCGAGAAGACCAAAGCCAGGGTGACTGCCAAGACAGAGACGAGAACCTTTACTCGGAGCTCCTTCTTGACCGCATACAGGATGGGAATCAGGGCCGCGAACATGAATACGGCCATGGGCGGATACAGGAGGCAGGCCATGAGCCCGGATGCCGTCGCCAGCGGCCATTTCTTGAGCTGAAGATACATTAAAAAGTGTATGAAGAATATGAATCCGACCAGATACGGTATGAGGTACCAGAAAACGGCAAGATTGGCCCCGTTCGTGATCTGGCCGGCCGAAAGCACGGCCAGCACGGCCGCGAAGAAGCCGATTCCGTACGAGCGCAGCAATGCATACAGGGAAATGAACAGGATTGCCCCGAAGAATATGGTCAGCTTTGAATAGTCCGTCAGAGGATTCAGCCCGAAAGACAGGCTAAGCTCGGAAACGAGGCTGTAGAAAGGCGTCAGGAAATGCATGAACGGCTCGTTCGCATTCAGAGGATTGACGAGAGGCAGGGATTTCGTGCTGATCGAATAGTTGATCATGGATACTGCCACCCATTCGTCGGAATAATACGGGTACGGATACGCGCTGCCCTGCAAGGCCTGCGTGCCTACGATAGTGCTGGCCAGTCCGGTAAAGCTGTAGTGGACGGAATAGGCCTGATACAGCAACGTGACCGAGGCTATCGCTCCGATGACGACCTTCGCCCAAAAAATATTGTTTTTCTTTTTCAAATCCTCGACATGCGCCACCGGAGGGGCTTCCTTGCGCTTCAGCGCGACATGAAGCATCGCCAGCGCGGTCACGTTCAATGCCAGGTGAATCAGGGTCACCGTCAGGTACGTGAATATTCCCGCAAACTGCGTGGCCAGGCCCACAAGCAGGTGCGCGGACAGGAATATCGTCAGGGAGCCGACGAACGACTTGAGGTTTCGGTAAAAGATGAACGGCGCGAAGTATCCGACTGAAAGCAATATTGCGAGTAAAAGTTCCATAAGCGTAAGATCTGATTACTTGATATAATATCATACATGCAAAAAATCAGCGTCGTGCTTCCCTGCCTGAACGAGGAGCAATCCATCGATATCTGCATCGATCAGGTTCTCCAGGCAATGAGCGAGAACGCCTTGGCGGGAGAAATCCTGGTCGTCGACAACGGATCGACGGACCAAAGCGCGCCGATCATTCGCCGGAGAATCGCGGACAACCGGCCAGCCAGCCCCGTGCAAATACGCATGTTTCAGGAACTGAAAAAAGGATACGGCTCCGCTTACCGGTCAGGCTTTGCCGACGCGTCGCATGACTACGTGTTCATGGCCGATTCCGACGGCACGTATGATTTCGGAGACATACCCAAGTTCATGAGAAAGCTCGATGAAGGCTTCGACCTTGTCATAGGCAACCGCTTCGCCCGGAAGATGGAGCTGGGCGTCATGCCCCTTCACAGAAAATACATCGGCAATCCGTTCCTCTCATTTTTAGTTCAGAAAATATTCAGCATACAAATCAAGGACATTCATTGCGGGGCACGGGCTTTCAAGAACGGCGCGGTTCAGAACCTGAATCTCATTTCAGACGGAATGGAGCTGGCATCGGAAATGATCATAAAAGCCTCGAAGCAGGGCCTCCGGATAACCGAGCTCCCGACAGGCTATAAGAAGCGAATCGGAGACTCCAAGCTCAGGTCGCTCAGGGACGGCATGCGGCACGTCATCTGCATAATCAGGAACATGAAATAAGTATCGAGGAGGTCAGGAGAATAGAAAAATATCCGAGCGTTTGCATGCCGGGTTTTTGCTTTGTTTCCTCGAGAGCAACATCGCACTTTTGCGATATTGCTTGAGCGCCTGCTTGAGACGCCATGGCAGCCCAACCGTCCACACCGCATGCAGCTGCGTCATTGCCTATCCTATACATACCCAAAAGAAGAACACATTCTACAGGCGTATCTCCCGATACCCATCCGGCCAAAAACACAGCTAGTACGCATTCCAGAGCCGGCCGAACAGGATTCCGATTCTCCATGCGAAACCCGATACGAAATCGAACAGATACTGCTGATTGCTTTCGGACATCATGGCCTTGAGCCGATTCAGCACTCTCTCGTCAAAGTCCCTGATTGCCGGGCTTTTCTGCTTCCCGCCCAGCGAGCGCGGCGCATCGCGTTGCTCTTCCTCACGCACGTCTTCCCGCTTACCCTCATCGGGCATCCTGAAGAACGATTCGACCGTCTGGGCAGTCCTGCTTTTGAATGCAGCATCCACCATTTCCCGATAATCTTTCGTTATGACTGCGGTCCAATATCCTCGATACAATTGCTTATAAAGAAGCTTGAAGAACGAATCCGGATGACGATGCCTGACCTTGACCTCGTCAAGAAATGCCACGCCTTCGAACCCGTGCAGTCCCTCGACGCGAGCATCCTTCCCGCGCATGGCGTCGTCCCTGATGCGCTCGCAGAAAGAAGAAAGCCGTATGGACAGCGCCGTGTCGTTTCCGCTCACGTATCGGCAATCTGAAAATCCTATTTTCGCGAGAACGTCTTTCCGTATCGCGAAATTCTTCGTATCGATGAGCCCTTGAATGCTTTTTTTGGACAATTCATGAATGGCTTCCCACTTGTCTTCGGAACGGAGCGCCTGCTGGGCGGACCAGAACGAATTTCTGTCTTCCGGCAAATCCGACCCCTGGACGGAGAGCGCGATGTTGTTGACGATAGGATTCGTCATTTCCTCGATCCAATCAGGGGAAACCGTGCAGTCGATGTCCGTCATCAGGACGATGTCTCCGGACGATGCCAATTCCCCCGCCTGCCGCGCCCTGCCGCGCCCTTTCCTAAGCTCCCTTGCGACCTTGTACTTCGGCAGCGACCTCAGGACGGCCTTGTCTTCCGGGCAGAGCGCCATGCCCCTTCTCGTATTGTCGACAAGAATGAGCTCGTAATTCTTGTATGTCTGGCCCTGCATGCTTAAGAGGAAATCCCTGAGATATCCCGCCCCGTTTCTGATCGGAACGACCACGCTCACGAGCGGCTTCGAGTACGGATAAAACATGCCGATGTCCGCGACCGAATCGTTCGCCGGCGCGGATTCTTCGGCAAGAACCTTCACGAGCTCGGCGCATGCATGGCCGATATCGAAGTCCCTTGCCCGGTCAAAAGACTTGTCGGCAAAAAAGCCCGGATTGTCGCGCAAGGCGTGCTCAACCCAGGACACGCCCTCGATCAGGCCGTCCGCATTTCTTGAATCGTCGACGTGCCGGTACAGGTATCCGGTTTTCTTATGAATGACCGATTCGGCATACCCTCCGCTGTTCGGGGCGACGAACGGCTTGCCCGATGCCATGGCCTCGATTGCCGACATGCCGAAATCCTCATGAGGGGAGGTCGCGAGCGCGCCCGTGCAATTGGAGTACAGCCGAACGAGCTCGCTCGAATCGACCCAGCTTCGCATCTCGACGTTCGGCGGCCTGATCGACTCCAGATATTCGCGATATTCTTCGTACTGCGACGCGCCCTTCTCGTAGCTTCCGACGATTATCAGCTTCCTGTCCGGCATCTTGGCGAAAGCCAGCATCTGGGCTTCGACTCTCTTGTGCCGTACCAGCCTGTTGACCGAGAGCCAATAGCCTTGGGGATGACCGTACTCGTACAGTCCGGTGTCGACCGGCGGAAATATGAGGGACGACTCGCGGCCGTACGCGGCTTTCAATCGCACCTGGGTGCCCCGGCAGTTCGAGACGATTCTCCTGATTTTCTTCTGATACCGGCCGGTAAGGATCCTGTTGAAGCCGGACCAGGCGAAAAACAGCGGACGCTGCCAGAAGCTGAGCATCTCGCTCATGATCAGCCCGCGAAACTGCCAAAGCTCGTTCAGGGGACTGTGGGTATACCAGACGGCCGAAGGATGATGCTTTGCCGCGGATATGGCCCAAT
Organism: uncultured Candidatus Saccharibacteria bacterium; assembly: GCA_964550955.1. GTDB lineage: Bacteria > Patescibacteriota > Minisyncoccia > Phycocordibacterales > CAIZLB01 > VEQN01. Next base: position 128,961 of record CAZKAF010000001.1, on the reverse strand, counting down.
CGCCCGTTATCAGAAAATGCTCATGCTTGTCGGACACGTCGACTTTCGAGAAATGAAAGAGCGTCATCTGCTGCCTGAACGGCGCATGCGCGGAAACGGAGCCGATGCTGTGAATGCGAGGAAGCAGGTCCGCGAAGCCCATCTTCGCTATCTTGTCCGGATCGACGTTCGTAGTATAAATGTCCGCATCCAAGCTCCGGGCGAACATGAGCGTCAGCTCTTCCGCCCCGCCGATGCTGTCCAAAAAATTGTAGAAAATTGCTATTTTCATGTTCTGTTTATGCGAGCCACGCAGATTTATGCGGGACGCGCGGAGTCATGCGAGCCATATAAGGGCAGGATTTCTTCCGGCGAGCCGACCATCTTGACCGCCCCCTTGTCGAGCCACAGTACCGCATGCGCGTGCTTTTGTATATCGGCCATATTGTGGCTGACAATCACCACCGAAGCGCCGCTTCGGACGAGCTTCTGTATCCTTTCATGAGCCTTGGCCTTGAACTGCAGGTCGCCTCCGGCGCTCAGGACCTCGTCCAGAAGCAGGATGTCGGGCTTCCTGAATTCAAGGCAGTGAACGGCGATGGAGAACGTAAGCCGGGTGACCATGCCGGTAGAAAACTGATACACCTTCGCGTCCACGAAATCCCGGAGATCTGAAAAATTCACGATATCGTCAAATATTTTCCTGACGTCCTCGTATTGCAGGCCGAAGATGGCCCCCACGAGGAAGATGTTCTCCCTCATGGTCAGCTTGTCCTTGAGCCCCTGCGAAAAGCTCGCTATGTAGACGAGGTTGCCTTCCGCCGCGATCTCGCCCTCGTCTTTTTCATACACGCCCGCGATCAGGCGAAGCAGGGTGCTCTTGCCCGATCCGTTCCTTCCGACGACGCCCAGCACTTCCCCGCTTCTTACCGAGAAGGAAACGGAATCGAGCACTTTTATTTTCCTGTGAAGATTCTTGCCCGAAAAGGCGCTGACGAGCTTGAAGAGGGTGGTCTCATTCTTTTTAGTGCTTATGTCGAACGTCTTCGAAACCTTCCTGACGTCGATCCTGACTTTCCGATCTTGGTAATTATTGGGCGGATGATTCATCTGATTTTTTTATGCGCCTACACTAATTCGGCGAACTTTCGCTTGCTTTTCTCGAATACAAAAAGTCCGATGCCCAGGCTCAGGAAGGAAAAGCCGGCCAGGGCGGCGAAGAGCGATCCGGCGGTCATGCCGGACTGGGCGATGGCGGGCCAGCGGGCGAACGTGATGAAATAGTAGAGAGGATTGAATTGGTTGATCGCATGCAGGAACGTGCCGGGATGCACCGAGTAAAATATGGGAGTGATGAAGAAGAGTATCTGGGAAACCACGTTCCAGACATTCTGCACGTCATTGGCATAAGCGCCGATCGTGGCGAAGACGAACGAGAGGCCGAGAATGAAAAGCGTGAACAGGATCACCGAGACGGCGTAAAAGAGAAGCATGGAAAGCGAGACGCCGAAATACAGGACGAGGCCCGCGACGAGAATCATTTCGAACGCATGCGCGTACAGCATGTGCATGACGCTTGAGATGACCAGCGCCTCGAGAGGTATCTGTATGGACTTTATGAACCCGGCATTCTTGCGGATAATGTCCACGGAGCCCGCGACGGCGCGGTTCAGGTAATTCTGCATGACCAGGCCGACGAAGAGATACAGAGGATAATGCTGAATCGGCACGCTGGCGCTGAACGCCGCATGCTTCACGAACAGCAGGACCGCGAAGAGCGCCAGGGGGTTCAGCAGATACCAGAGGATGCCCAGGTAGCTTCCCTCATTGCGCAGCTTGAAATGCGCGCCGGCCAGTGAGAGGCTCAAATTCATTACTTTTTTAAATTTTAGGCTGTATGAATTCATGCGCGCGCATTATGATTATGCATCAAGTGTACCATGTTTCGGCCTTCAGCTTTTCCAGCCTTTTCTCGGCATGCCTTTGCTTGAGGCTGTCCAGGCGGGCGGCATATCCCGGCACGAATTCGCGAAATATCGCGGAGACATGCCACAAGGGCCTCAGAACGAGCATCTCCGACCTGCTTTTGAGAGAATTGAAAATCCGCCTTCCCGACCGCTTCAAGGCGTTCTGGTATTTCTTTATTTTTTTAAATTCGGCTGATGACGGATTCAGGACAAGCTCGAAGCAGCTCAGCCATTCCTTCGCGCCCTTGTTCCTGTCGCCGCCGATAAAGTGAACTATCCGGATTTTGTTCTTCTTGTAATAAAGGCCGGCGCTTCGCGGCCCGTCTTTCGCGAAAACGGTCTTATGCTTCCCTCTCTCGCTCATGCCATACAGCCAGTTGTAAACGGACGGAATCCTGTCCGCATTCTCAAGGCCGAATTTCCAAACGGCGGCGATGAGCGGCGCCTGATCCTTCACTTTCCATTGCGGGATATCGAACGTCTGAAGCATGAACGCGTGCCACGCGTCGAGAAAATCCCTTGAATCCGAATCGAACAGATACACCCCGCTGTTCCATATTCTCCAGTCGGCATCGACGCGCACCTTGAAATAGTGATTGAGCGCGTCGGGCAAATTTCCATAATGAAGGCTCGGATGAGTGAACTTCCTGACCGTGACAAACTGATCGGAGGCGAACTGGACGATGCCTTTCTTCAGATCGAATATTTTGAGCGCGGATGCCGAAAGCACGAAGGCGTCATTGTCCAGGTAACAGTACGTGCCGCGCATGTCCGGAATGAATTTATGCGGAGCCGTCTTCAGATATCGGCTGCCCTGAGCGTCGCTCAGGTCTTCGGGGATATCCACCTCGATAACCCTGGTATGAGATATTTTTTCAGTCACCCGCCCGGCAAGCACGAGCACGTCGTACTGATCAGGATGAGCCGAATCCCTGACGGCCTGCTGAACGAACTTGAGAGCCATGTTCACGTCGACAACCCCCATGTCTCCGCAAACTGAAAATACGAAAGTTTTATCCGGTCGATTAGTCGAGGTCATGCGCTTGCTGTGATAATTTCCTTAGTAACTGATCCGGCCTCATGCGCGAGGCTTTCATGCCAAGCGGAAACCACTATTTCTTTCAGCCGGGCATCGACCACCTCGTGCGAATAATTCTTGAGGACGTGCTGACGGCCCGCCTTTCCCATCACGCTTCCGAGACGAGGGCTTCTCAGGATCTTTCTCATCGATTCCGCCATGCGCTCGATGTCGTCTTCCGGACCCAGCAATCCCGTAACGCCGTCAATGACCGCATCCTTGATGCCGGCATGCAGGGTTGAAATGACCGGCAATCCGGCCGAGCTCGCTTCGAGGATCGCCACGGGCGTGCCTTCCTTGTCCCCGTTCGATGCCGTCTTGGAATGCTGCACGAAGCATCCCGCTTCCGACATCAGCCGGACCACCTCGTCATGCGGGCAATTCTGCCTCAGCTCGACTTTCGATTCGAGCTTGAAATCCGATACGATTCTCCTGCACGTGGACAGCGAGGGACCCGAACCGACGACCACAAGCCGGGCGGACGGAAATTCTTCGGCGATGCGCGAGAATGCGAGAATCGTGGAATCCGGAGATTTTTTTTCTACCAGCCGGCCGACCGCGAGAAACGTTTCAGAACGGCGGGCGTCTGCCGGAGGCGCGAACAAGTCCGTATCCACCCCGCATGAGTTGAAAGCGATTTTTCTCTTGTCAGCGCCGAGAGCTATCAGGTCGCCTTCCATTTCCTTCGAGACGGCGATAACCTTCCGCGCGGCCTGGAACAGGTGCTCGTACTCCTTCCTGTTCTTTCGCAGCACGTCGAAGCGCGAGGCGTCATACCCGTGAAAATGAACGACGAGAGGAATGCCCAATTCCTCGCAGACTCCCCTGACGATGACTCCGGTAGGCCCGAACTCGGCCAGGACTACATCGATATTATTTTTTAACAGAAATTCCTTGAATCGCTTTTTTTTCACCTTGGTCAGGAACGACTTGTTTGTCAGGAAGAGAGAGACGCGATTGACGAACCGCATCGTTCGGGACTTGAGCTCGCTCCTGTACATGAAATCCGAAAGTATGCAAAGCTCGGCCGAGAGGCAGCGCACATGATGTCCGATGAACGTCTCCGAATACGTCAGAACGGTATCTTTTACCACGCAGACTTTGGGAAATTGAGGATGCCCGGCGGCCGAGCCCGGGGCTTTTGAGGGATTTTGCGTCATGCAGGCACATTATACCCTCATAAAAAAGCCCTAAAAACTAGACTTGGAATGAGAGCTGTACCCTGGTATTTTCCTGATTTGCCTCAAGAATTCGCGCGTCACCTTCTCGGCGCCGAGCTTGTTCAGATGGCTTCCATCCTCGTAGTCTTCGTAATCGTCCAGGCCAGCATCTGAAAAATCGACGATGAATGGCACTTCCAGCTCCTTTGCCAGCACGCTCAAGACCGCGTTCGCATCCCGTTCCGACACGTTATTCGCCAAATCATCATCCGGCATGGGAGCGACGACGAACACGACCGGCATCTTTTCCGATCTGGCCAATGCCACGATATCTCTTATATATTGAACCTGCTTCTTTCGGGGCATGCAGGAATCCTTGTTGTCCCCGCACATTCCCTGAATTTGAGCATCCTGATTCTCTTTCGAGCCGGCAATGCCCCGCGAGGGCCTGCGCTTGACAGAGGTCCTGTCCTTGGTCGAGTCAAAAAATCCGTTCCTAAGATAGGGCTTTCCGTCCGACAAATTTTCAGGCCTGCTTTTCAGGCCGAAGGCGCTCCTCGCGAGCCGCGACGCGAACAGGTTGAATGCCGTCACGCTTTCCTGTTCCAATGCCAAGCGCAGCGCATTCATGGTGGGAGGATAATGGCTTATGCTTTTGACATAGGACTCCAGGCCTTCGTTGGACTTCAGCGTTCTCCAGTACAGCTCGATCGCGACGACTTGGGGACGAATTTTCCTGCCGCCCGTAAGATTCCCCTCGAGAAAATCCTTGAACATGAAATATGAGTTCATGGGAGTCTGCGCGGGCGTTGCAAGGTTGAAAATGTCAGCCCCTTCCCGTTCGGCGACATCCGGATCAAAAGTCCGGTATGCGTGCGACGATCCGAGAATGAGGATGTCCGCGCGTTCCAATCGCTTGAGGTCCTCCGCAGTCTCGTCGAACGACCATCCGTGCGAATTCATGCCGCTGACAAGATATTTGGGAAGAAAAGTTACGGCAAGAAGATACGCGAGGATGCCGATCAGGGTAAATGCCAGGATTTGTTGGAAGGTTTTCATGAATCTTAAAATTGGAAATAAATGAACGGCACGTCAGCATGCACTCCGATTATCACGATCGCCAAGATGAGCGCATAATACACCGCCCACCGCACGGCCCTGAATCTGCCGAGCAGGAACCGAATCTTCCTCGAAAGCCGGGATTCGGGATACTCGAACACGAACTCGACCGCGAACACCGAAAGGATAAGGAAAGGCACGGGCTCGATTGAATATTCCGCCGTCTTGAAAAGATACGATGTCACGCCGCCTCCCTCCAGCAGCAAGCCGTACAGGTTCCTGATATCGACAAGCACGTTGTCGGGAAGCCGGCTCACTATGTATGCGGCTTCCGCGACGGAATTCGCCCTGAAGAATATGAATGATACGGCAATCAGCATGAACGTGAAAATTCCATGCACGCCCCGAGGGACTTTATAGATCGCGGAAAAGGCAGGAAACCTCCCGGCGAAATCTTTCGCGGCCTTCTGGACAAAAAGATACGCGCCGTTTATCAGGCCCCAGACGGCAAAATGAATGTGCGCGCCGTGCCATAATCCGCTTAAAAAGAACGTGAGGATGAGATTAAAATAAGACCTGGCTCTCGAGACCCTGTTCCCGCCAAGAGGGATATATACATAATCCCTGAACCACGCAGTGAGCGAAATGTGCCATCGCTTCCAGAAATCGGCAACTGAATGCGCGAAGAAGGGTCGCCGGAAATTTATCATCAGCTCGAATCCCATGGCCCTGGCCGACCCGCGCGCGATATCCGAATATCCGGAAAAGTCCAGATAAATCTGAAGGGTGAACAATGCGCTTGCCGTCATCAGCGCCAAGCCCCCGAATCGAGACGGGTCGTCAAAGACGGTATCGACAATGGGCGCGAGCCTGTCGGCAACCACCACTTTCTTGAACAGGCCCCAAAGGATGAGGCGCAATCCGCCATACAGCCGCTCGGCATCGAAGGCATGAACTTCCTTGAACTGATGAAGCAGGTGCTGGGGACGCTCGATGGGCCCCGCGACAAGCTGCGGAAAGAACATGACGTACAGCGCATATGTCATGAAGCTCCGCTCTGCGGCTTGCCGCCCCCTGTAGACTTCTATGACGTAGCTCAGGCTTTGAAACGTGTGGAAAGAGAGGCCTATCGGCAATATGAGAGAGAAGCTGGGCGCCTGATATAGCAGGCCCGCCCAAGAGAAGACGACGGCCGTCACTTCGTTGAAGAACGCATAATATTTGAAGACGAACAGGACGGAGCAGGTGGCGAGAATGCTGGCATATAGCAGATACAGGCGCTTTTTTCCTTCGGAACGCCCGATGCGCAAGGCCAAGCCGTAATCGACGACGATCAGGAACAGAAGCACGAGCATGTACCACGGCACAAGCCACATGTAAAAAATCGAGCTCGCAAGAAGCAGAAACGGGGTTCTGAATTTGTGCGGAATCAAAAAATAGGCGGATACGACCGTCGGAAAGAAGATGAGAAATGCGAACGAGTTAAAAAGCATTTCTGCTAATTATACTTGGAACGGAGCGCTTCGCATATTTTGCCCGCATTGTCCGCGCGCGCTTCAAAAACACAATGCTACATTTTCACGATTTGAAAAGTGACAAACGCGGCCCGAGCTGGTACTATGGACAAGTCGACCCAATTACTCATATTTTAACCTATATTCAACATGACAGAACAAGATATCCCGACTACTACTGAAGAAGAAGTAGTTGTCGCTCCAGCGGGAGCTCCGGTTGAAGGTGAAGCTGCTCCTGCAGCTGAAGGTGCGCCTCAGGCGTAAGCATCTCAGTTCTTTCGGAACTCGCAGATAAAAAAATACCGCGCATCTCGCGCGGTATTTTTTTGCTTTGCTGGTAATTAAGTGAGCAATCTGGATTTATTGGTTCTTGGCCCTGCCTTTGGTTTTTGCCTTCTTTGCCGCCTTCTTCGCGAGCATTTCTGACTTGACCGCAAGCCTCTTCTTCGTCTTCTTTGATCGTGATGTCTTGTTTTTTGTATTTGTCGCTTGTCGTTTTGCCATGAAGGAAGTATAAACCATTCTTCAAGAAATTCATATGGCTTATGAACATGCGCGCCGAGGCGCAGAAAGAAGACCAGCGTGAATGTTTACTTAAGCCCTTCCGTCGCCTGAATCCGGATGGCATTTCCCTGCCGCCGATTCCGAACATCAGCCCTGTGTATAATTGTCAGTATAGTACCTTGCGTAACATAGTACTATATGCGATACTGTCTTACATGAAGGAAAATACAAGTTCATCAGCGCATGCGCAAATGAGGAAAGGAATGCTGGAATTCTGCACGATGCTTATCATCGAAAAAGGCGAGGCATATGCATCGGACATTCTCAAGAAGCTGAAGACCGCGAACCTTATCGTGGTCGAAGGCACCCTCTACCCTCTCCTCAGCCGCCTGCGCGCGCAGGAATTGCTGGATTATTCATGGGAAGAATCAAAGTCGGGACCGCCGAGAAAATACTACTCGCTGACATCGGACGGAAAGAAGGAACTGAAGGATATGAAAGGAATCTGGGAAGAGCTTGCGCAGTCAATTAACAGCCTACTAAAATAACATCATGAAAAAAACTACGAGCATCACGATAAACAATACCCTCTTCTATCTTGAGGACGATGCGTATGCGGCGCTTGAAGGCTATCTCGCTTCCGTGAGGGAGTTCTTCTCCGCAAGCGACGATACTGACGAAATACTGAAGGACATCGAGGCGCGCATCGCCGAGAAGTTCGAGGAATCTGACTCCAAGACCAGCCCGAAGACCATCGCCCTGAGCAAGGTCGAAGAAGTCATAAAGGATATCGGTACCGTGGAACAGCTCAAGGAAGCGGATTCCGACAAGTCAGGATCTTCCGATGCCCGGGAAGGCGCGCAGGGTTCGGATGAATACGTCCGGTCCGGCAAGACGCTGTACCGGGATCCTGATAACGCGATCATCGCCGGAGTTTCGTCAGGCCTCGGATTTTATTTCAATATCGACCCCGTGCTCTTCAGGGTGCTTTTCATAGTGCTGACATTCACGAGCGGCATCGGCATACTTCTCTACGTCATCCTCTGGATTACCATGCCGGAAGCGAAGACCGCTTCGCAGAAATTGGCCATGCGGGGCAATCCGGTAAATCTCAAGACCATGAGAAGCATGGCGAGCAATACCATCAAGGACGGAGTGAGCAAGGCGCGCAATCCGATACGAAAGACGGTCAAGTTCCTCGAGCGGCACGCGCTGGGCTTTCTCAGAATCGCGACGGGAATCATGATGGGCGCCATCTCATTCGGAGGCATCGTCGCCCTGACCATAGCGGCAGGCATGGCCCTTTCGGGATATCCCGTATCCCTCTTCGATCCGACAGTGGCCGGCGTCCTGACAGGACCCCTCTTCTACGGAGCAGTTGCGGCAGTCTACCTTGCCGCCGCCGCGCCGCTTATTTTCATAGGCTTCTGCTCTGCCGATCTTCTCTTCAGGACAAGCAAGGTCAACAAGGCGAATACCCTGCTTCTTCTGAGCATCTGGTTCGTCGCGCTGACGGCAAGCGGCCTGCTGGTCACCAGCACCGTCTTCAAGTCAATGGAGGCCGTGGCCAATGATCCCGGATCCGCAGCCGAAACCAGAATCATGCAAGCGCCGGGAGAATTCTCAAGGATCGAGGCAAAAAGCGTTCGGGTGAAAATCGTCCAAGGAAGCGAGACGAGCATAATCGCGGAAGGCAGGAAGGGCGCCATAGACCGGGTAAGCCTCGTTGCAGAAGAAGGCGTCTTGAAAATAAGCAGGAACATGGCCAACAAGGAATGCTTGTTTTGCGATATCGGAACGGTCGACATGACGATCACGGTCCCCGACCTCTCCGGAATACTCCTTGAAAACGCGGCGAGCCTGACCGGAAAGCTGACGACCGACTCGCTGACAATCGAGCTTCGGAACTCAAGCCGCGCCGACATGGAAGTGACGACGAGGACTCTTGCGACGCGACTGGAAAACAGCTCTCGAATATCCCTCACGGGGACGGCCGGGTCTGCCACCACGACCCTGAAGAACGCTTCGAATTATCAGGCATCATCCCTTAAGACGGAAAACATGACCGTCAGCGCGTCAAACGCTTCCCGAGCGGAAATATGGGTCACGGGAAACCTGATCGTCTCAGCGGAGAATGCGAGCAGGATCGAGCACCGAGGCGGCGCGACGATTCTCGAAGAGAGGCTCCTGAACGGATCCAGGCTGATAAATCTTGACCAGGAACGCAAGGATGCCGAAACGGCAGAATAAGAAACGGGGTGTCAGAAATTTTGGAACTGGAAAATGAGCGCCGTTTCGCGCAGCGGCGCAATAATTAAAAAAAACCGTCGCCCAATTCTGGGGACGGTTTTAATTTTCTCGCGAGGCGAGAACTTGGCACAGGCACGAGCAGAAGCGCAGCGGAAGAGCTTCGGGCTTGAGGCTTAATTTGCCGCAGCATCATCCGGCAGGAGGTTCAGCCGGGAATCGTGTCGATGGTGTCGAGCACTTTCCCCAGCAATGCCTGCCAGTCCCTCTTGCCCGTCACGGTCATGCAAGAAGCGTCAACCACCACGGCATGATAGTCATCGACGGTGCGGCGGCATTCGTATTCCCCCTCGTAATGGTCGGGCAGAAATACTCCGAAGCCCTGAATCAGGCTCCTGAAAGCAAGCGGCTCAAGGTCCCTTGCCCACCGGTTCTTTCCATTGTTCAGGCCGGAAGGGATCCAAGCGTCCGCGAGCACCGCGCCGAATGGAGGAAACGAACCGGCATTCTGAATCAGGCGCTCAGCCTCCTTGAAATTCGCAGCGACGTAAATCGCGTGATCATCAAGCTCATCTTCCGGATGCGTGGCCAAAAAACTTTCTTCTTCGTCGTTGTATATGCACAAAATATTCATCAAAAAACTCCTTTCTGCCTCGATGATACACCGTGCGGGAAAAAAGTCCATTGCCGGCCGCCGCATGCGCCCAGCCTCGCGATATCCGGCATGTCCCGCTATTGAAGACCGCTGAATAACGCCAGCTTCCTTTCCCTGCCCCACTTCTTGATTTCAGCTTCCCTTTGCCGGGCCTCCCTGAATGTGCCGAGCGCTTCCGAATAAACCAGCTCGACCGGCCTTCGAATCTTGGTGTAATGGGCGCCGCCTTTCAGGTTATTGTGCTGATGCAGGCGCTTTTCAATGTCATTGGTCGAGCCGACATAGAGCGTCCCGTCCGCGCATTTTAAAATGTAAGTGAAAAAGGACATGAATGTTTGCTTAAGCCGCTTAAGCCTTGCTTGAGACCATGCGGCGCGGCGGATGAAAGCCCGGAAGGCGATGCTATCTGTCCCTCTCGATGTCCTTGCCCCATTGCCATCTTGGCGGCTCGCCTTTCCTGTAGAGAATGCGCACGAGCGCGACGGTAATGAGGGCGACCGGAATTATGAACGTGAACGCGAGTTCGGACCGAGGCGAATTGCCGTCGATGGTCAGCCCGGCAAGCACGATCAGCGCGACGTATAGCAAGGTCACGAGCCAGCCCTGCCATGTCACGGGCACCCAGCCCCAGCCGTACAGCTTCCTCCTGAACCAGATTTTGTTTTTATTTTTGTCCATAAATTTTCTAATTATTCCCGGCATTCGCCCAGTCGCGCGCGCCCTCATGTTATGTTATGTCCCAAAACGCTGCTATTTCCTGAAATTTCTGAGAATTCCGTATGCCAAGGCTATCACTATCACTCCTCCGACGACCTTATATGCAAGAGGCGCGCTTGCTGCAGAGCCAGAACTTGCTGATGCCCCCGACTCGGAAGGAACGTCCGGTATTCGGCCTTCGCCCAAGCTTTCAAGGTCGCTTCCGGCGTCAGCTATCGGAATCATTCGGCTGCACAGGTTTATGGCGTACTGCGTCGCGTCATCGCCGCTGATTCGAGAATCGCTGTTCGTCTCATATGCGTAAACAAGATATTCCTGGCCTACTTCGGGATTCCATCCGCAAGCGGCGCTGTCTTTCGGCGTGCTCAGCCCGATTGCCTGATCGTTAGGACCTTTCCATGTTTCTGAAACTTGAAACCTCAGGACGTTTGAATTTTCAGGACTCGTATCCGCGCCAATGAACGTTCCCGCGAACACGGCGCCTGCCGCCTCCAAAGCCTCGTCATTAATGTCCGGCTGCGCCATGCAGCTGCATGCTGACGCCGCTGAAGGAACGACTGCAGGAGCGATGATAACTGATAATGCAAGTAAAATGGAGCAAATTTTCTTTAAGTTTTTCATGGGTTGATTATAGCAATTTTAAGTTAAATATAGAATCCGCAGAATCGAGCCCTCCCAGTAAGGGGCCGCGACGGCATCCTGGCCGCCTATTCGTTAAACCAGCCGGCTTGCCATGCCTCCATGTCGGCTATTTCCCTCTTTTGGGCGCTCACGATGTCTTCGGCCAAATCCCTTATTTCCGACCGGCCGGAATTTTTCAATGCGAGTTCCGCCATCTTGACCGCCCCCTGATGATGAACGATCATTTCGCTCAAAAAAGCCCTGTCAAACTCGACTCCCGATTTGCCTTCAAGTCCCGCGCTCATCGACGCCATCATCTCGGACATGCCCATGTCTTCGCCATGAGAGCTGCCCGTCGCCTTGCCGCCGGACGCCATGCGCCCTTCCGACATTGCATGGCCCGGCCCCGTCATGCCCCCGTATTCTTGGCCCGGCTCTCTGTTGCCGCCCAAAGCATATCCGCCGGCAAGACCGAGAATCAATACTGCCAGCATTCCAATTATTGCCCTATTTTCATTCATGATTTTATATTTTATGTATATTGAATCATTGTACGCAATTAGAGGCGAGATTTCATGAAGAATTCAGGGATAATTCAGCGGCACCCCCGAACGGCGCTGACGGGCTGATAAGCCGCGACAATCCCAGCCTTGCTCAAAATGTGCAATATTTAACAAAATATGCCATCGGAGTATACTGTAGGCATGTCAAACTTTTTTCCGTATTCAAGGGAATTTGAATCGTTCTTCATGGAGAACGGAGAGCCCGTCGAGTACGGCCGCGGACAGCACGTGGTCTGGAGAAAGGAGCAGAGCGACTGGGTTTTCTTTCTCGCCGAAGGGCTCGTGCGCGTCTCGTTCTCCTTCCCCGACAAGACTGACAGGATAATCGGCTACTTCGTGCCGGGCGCGGCATTCGCCCAAAGCGGATCTTTCATGGAAGATTATGATGGGATGCTCTCGTACACGTCCGAGACGGCGTCGAAAATCCTCAGGATGAAGCGAAAAAGATTCCTGGCATGCCTGAAAAGCGACTCCCGTCTCATGAGCGAATACCTCGGCATGACTCTGCGAAATCAGATCCTGCTCATCGACCGCATCGTCTATCAGGGCGAGAAAGGCCTGTACGGCAAATGCGCGAGATGGCTCCTGTTCATGGCAAAATATTACGGAAAAGAGGACGGGTCAAGATGCACGATTGCCGTTCCGCTGACCCAAGACACGATAGCGGACTTCCTTCACGCGACAAGGGAAAGCGTGAACGCCACCCTGCAACGGCTGATCAAGGAAAAGCATATCGCGATTGTCCGCAAGAAGATATCCATACTGAACTGCGGCAAGCTGCGAAAGCTCCTGGACTGATTCTCGCCTAGCTCTCGGACAGCCCCGGCGCGACCAACCTTGCGCGGACGAATCATGTCCGCAGGCATTGCTTCAGCAGATCACAATTGCGCCTCTTCCTCCGTCTTGCGATTGCTCACTTTCGTCAGGGCCAAAAATCCGGCAACCATGAACAAGGTCAGCAAGGCCACCGTCACGCGATACTTATGGCTTCCCATTTCCGACAGCGCCCTGACGCTGAGGCCCCAAAATACGGGACCGACGAAGGAAGACGTGCGCTCGACCAGGCCGAAGTACGTGAAGGCGAGATTCCCTCCCTTTCTCGGGGCGATATCCGCCATAAGCGAACGGGAGACGCTCCAATGAGATCCGAACCAGAAGCCCATGATGACGGCCACGACGACGAAGAGTATGAAATTCTGAACAAATGCCAGAAGCGGAAGTATGACCATCCAGCCTCCGACGATGTACATGAGCGTCCTCTTGTGACCGACCCGGTCGGCAATGATGCCCGACGCGAGGCCTCCTATGCCGGAGGTGACGATGATGCCCATGAGCACGTATGTCTTTATGGTGTCGGGCACGCCCCAAACTTGCTGAAGGAATATTGGAAAATTGTTCGAAGCGGTCAGGATCGTGTCATTGAACAGGAAATACGCGAGCAGGAACATGGCAAGCCCGGGCACCGCGAAAAGCTTTTTGGTCTGAGCTGAAAGCTCCTTCAGGCCCTGCCCGAGCGACATCTTGACGGCATCCCTCTTCGGCTCGTAAAACCAAAGAAGCATCGGCAACGCGCATACGGTGAATATTATGACCGCAGGCAACAGCGTTTCCGCGCGGGCGCTCGAGCCGAACAGGCTCAGCTTCCCCGTCGAGAACGGAAGGACGATCAGCAATCCGACGAATTGGCCTATGTAATTGCCCGCGATGCCGAGACCCGACACGAAGCCCCTCTTCTCCGGCCGGGCGATGTCATTTATCAAGGGAGTATAAAAGGTAAAAGTCAGCAGGTACGCATACAGGCCGAGCGTGAACAGGATGATGGCATGGATCTCGAGCTCCATGACCGCGAAGAAAGCGCAAAGGCCATACAGAACGGTGACCGCCAAAGTCGAATACCTGAGCCCCGTGATGCGACGCATATGCGAATCCAGAAGTATCCCGACCAGCGGAGCGGTCAGGAGCAGCAGGACGGCCGAGAAAGTGAAAGTCAGGTTGAAGTAGATGTCCTCCATGCCCCGGTCGATGACGATCCATTGCGCGAAATACAGGAAGAAGACTATCTGGACGAGGGAATTCGCGAAATCGTACAATGTCCAGAGAAAGATGTTGCGCTTGGTATTCATTTTATCCGGAAAGCTTCAGCTTCAGGCCAAGGCTAGGCGCCCTAGGCCAGATATCCCGCCCATGTCAGAAACGCGCCGAGAAGAATCATGAGCACGCCTACGGAAGGAATCAGCTTCTTGTCCGCTTCCCATGCGGCAGTCTGATCGACGAAGCGCGGCGCCACGGCGAAGATGATTCCCTTCACGAGAGTTCCCCAGCCCAAGACGCTGATGACAACCTGAGTGAACGAGCCCCATACGTTGTGCGCCTGCACCTGGATGATGCCGACGGCGATGGCGAGAATCGCGAACATGAACACCGCGAACGCATGCTGCTCGAGGTTATGATACATCTTCAGGTAATAGCTTCGGCTCGTAAAGAATCCGACGCCGAGAGCGAGAAGGATCGGTCCCCAAATTTGCGCGATAAAAAGTGTAATATCCATAATGTAAATTTGTTAGCTTTATAAAGGATAACCTCCCATTAACCTCTTATATTGTATCAGGATTAATGGTCGCCGTACTCCGAGTAATTGATCTGAGGTGGATAATCCTTGAAATCCGAAGAGTTCGCAAACGTCCAGAAGAATACCGTGACCAGCAAGATTCCCATAAGAAGGCTGACGGATGAGAGCACCAGTCCCCAGATTGCCTTGGTATGATCCTTGGGATTTTTAAGAGCCAGAATGCTGACGATGATGCCCGCAATGGGAAGCGGCAGGAAAAACGAGAACATCCAGCTGCCCACGGCGAGAGCTATGGCAACGGTCCCGAGGGAACGGTGCATGTCGAGGCCCGCATCGGCAGTTTCGGCGGAACCCGCGCTCGCACATAGCCGAAATGCCTTTTCTATGTCGGCGTCGGCCCAGCCCACGCTTTTAAGATTGGCGACAACCTGATCCTTCGAAATGCCCTGACCAGTTTTATTTTGTATGTATGTGACTATTTCTCGATATGACATGGTGCATTTAAGTTAGAGACTGCGAAGGATTAATCGTTGCCATTTTCAGCTGTCCCGCCGTCAGACCGCGTGCTGCCAGTCCGGATGACCGGGCTGTCTTCCGCGACATCTTCCGAATCGAAGAGGACGGTAATCGGCTTCTGAACCTTTGCGGGCAATTCGAACTTTTGGCAGCCGTTCTTTTCATACGCCCACTTGACCGCGGACTTGTACTGCCCCTTGTACTTGGCAGCATGCGCGTCGAGCTGCTGGCTGTCAAACGCGAACGCCGCGCAGAATTGATATTCCTTGCTTGAAATCCTTTCGTACGAGATTGCCTTTCCGTTCAAGTCAGCCACGTAGTCCTCATATCCGTAGTCGTACACGAGGGCGTCAAATTCTTCCGCGGAAGGCAGTTCCCCTTCCATGCATTCGCATTCGACCATCCTCTTGAGGATCTCGATGTTCCAGCGGGTGTCGCTATCAATTTTCAAATTTCGGTGAAATGCCGGCGACCCGATAATCGCGAAAGAGGTCACGATGACGACGGCGACCGCGAGGCTGACTCCGCCGATAAACATGAGGTGCTTTCTTCCGCTCTGAACCCACGTGCCCGTCAGCTCGCCGACGTAATATCCGGCAATGACGGCGATGAGCACCAAGGACGCGGCAACTTTCAATATGACTCGAAGCGCGAGATCGCCATCAAGCCATTCCGCTATGACATACATGAGGCCGCCGAGAAGCCATATGCCGAGAATCGTGAAGAGCGTATATAGAAACCTTCTCCAGCCGATCGAATACTGGACATTGTGCGCCGCGACCCTCTTGTGCCTCAAGACGACCAGCGAGGCGATGAGAGTAATGAACGAGGCGATGAAAAGAGGCAGGCTCTCCTTGATTGATTCGTACGGATTCAGATCGTCGAAGCCCAGAGAAGGAAGTACCGAGTCGGCTACCGCCGAAATGAAGGAGACGAACGAGACCGTCGCGAAAAAGAGCGCGACGAACGAGATTATTCTTATAAATGTCAAGCCCGGGGTTTTTGGCAACGGTATGTCGCTTGCAGGGACAGGAATAGTATCGTTCATTATTTTGAGTGGTTGATATGCTTAGTGCTAATGCTAGACATTATACTAAAGTTGGTGCCGTTCGTGTCGCGCTTATGCACACGCATGCGCAACTTTCTCGGAAATGCTTTGCTTACTGCGTAGCCAGGCACTTGAAAGCGCCCAGATCGGCCTTCTTGAGCAGGGACAAATCGACCATGACCCTGGACATGATGACCGCCCCGAGACCGTTCGCCTCGTATGCGGCCAAGTCCGGACAGTTGAGCAAGGTCGGTTTCTGGGCAGTCTTTGAGAAATATGTAACTTTGCCGCCTTCCGCCTCAACCGGCCCGGCATACAGGTCCGAGAAAACTATTTTCCTGGCCGCAAGATCATAGACGATGAGCTCGCGCGGTTCCGGCGCGGTGCCGCTGTCGAGCATCAGGAAATTGCCTGACAAAGCTAAAAAATATTCGGCCGAAGCATTCTTTATTTCAAAATCATCTTCTCTTGCCGCATATATGCACGAAAAATTTTCATTCGGATTTGATTTGTATTTCACGAGAATATCCGAGCCGACGGAATCCGCGACATCTTTCTGCACGACAAAATATTTTGAAGAATCGCGGCATTCGACGCCGGGCTCTTCGCCCGGAATCCGCCCGCCGGCTTCGGCAGAGACCCACGAAAGAGCAGGTTCCGACGAGGAGGAGGATTCGGGCAAAATAGGAAACGAGCCGCCAGGACCGCTTCGCATTATGTATGCAGAAACGCCGACGGTCATGAGCAGGATGGCGATGACGATCAAGGCTTTATGAAAATTGGTCATGTTCGTTACGCGTGCAGATAATACAGGTTGGTCTCCCATTCTTCAGGATTCGGCTTCTGCATGCCGGTTATGGTGTATTCTTCGATAGTAAGAGGAGAATCGATGTTTCTCTCGTTGGTGTACACGACCATCTTCATGTGCGCGTCCATGAGCTGCCGATAGTCGCCCTTGACCGTCATCTGAGATGCTTTCGATTCGGCCACTACGACCACTGACAGCTCGGGATCGGAAACTTCAGTCACTCCGGCAACCGCCATGCCGATCGCGAAGTCCGCGTAGCCTTTCGGCTGATCCCAGGAAAAATACAGGCCGACGCCCGGGCCGTTGCACTCGATGCCGTTCTTTTGGATATAGTCGTTCACCTTGCCGAATGCCGTGGCCCACATCTCCTTGTTGGAAACCTCGCTGATGGCGATTTCCTTTCTCCAGACGATATACGTCCGCGAGGAAATTGTCGTTTCGATGATGTTGTTCATGTTGAGCAAAAGATTATTTGATTAAATGCGCCCGCGCTCTGCCAGCCCTGCGCCCGTGCTTGCACCATATTCTGTCAGCCGCGCCCGGGCCGCGGTGCCCTAATTATACAGTTGACTCAATTTATATCCAAAGTACCATATGACCCGGACAAGCAGGCGCCATTGCCTGCCCCGAAACCTCTCTCGCGGACGCCCAAGGGCTGTCGGCCGGAGACATTCCCAAGGGAATGAGCAGTACCTAACACGACATGAACACGAACAAGACAGGAACCGCAGACGACGGCGCTTCTCAAGAAGAACCGATCTTCCGGAGCGAGGCCGCGAAATGGTGTCACGAAAAGGCCCTCATCTTTATCTACGCGCTTATCAAAGACGCGAACGGAGACGCGGAGGCGGCAGAAATCCTGAAAAGGACCATTCTTGAAGCCGCCGCAATGGGATCATGGACCGACATCCATATGAAAAAGTCAGCGGCAACCCTGCTCAATGCATGGGAAACTGCCGTTTCATACAGCCCGAGCGTCCATAGCGCCTCAAGGATGAAGACGTGCCTGGACTTGCTTCAAGCTGCCAAGGCTGGCCCCGCAAGCGCCGGCAACGACCGAAACTGGGTGCTTGCCCGGATAATGACCAACGTCGCATATCACGCCTCCCATCGTCGGCCCTCGGAAGACCTGAAGAGGGACTGGTGGAAATTCCTGGAACTTGCCAGCGATCTCGACGCCGCCGTCAAGACGGCAATTGACGAGGGAATGTTCAAGAGGATCGCGCAAGATGCGGCTCGGGAGCTGCTGATGTGCATGAAAGGCTATCCGGACATCGAGCAGACGCAGGTTCTCGATACCGTGCAGACGCGCATCGCCCGGCAGCTGGCAGCATCAATGATTCACGGTCACTTTGCCATCGACTACGTTCGCCTGGCAGAGCTGATCGAAGCAGGCGCGGCAAAGCAGGACGCAAAATAGCGCGTTGCAAGCAGCGAGAAGATTCCCCGTCCAGCAGCTCGGCTGGACGGGGTTTTTATATGCTTCAACATTAAAAGCGCGACAGGGTTATCGCTATACCGCATCGCTTTCGCGTTCTTCAGCTTAGAAAGTATGTGATTTTGAATCGGAGAAAAATTTTGAGTCATCGGCTTGGGGGAAATCGGCTCTCCTAATGCATGCGGCCAGGCTCGGCATATTTCCCAGTCAGGCACTCCATGGAATCCTATTTTGACGCGAAGGCCCTTACTATCAAGGCGATGATCAGCGCGGCCAATACGATTATGCCGATGACGCTCAAAGACTCGGCAACCTGGCGATAGAACGCTTCTCCCGTCGTCGAGTTTACGACTTTAAGCACGCCGAGCGCGGCGACATCGACTATTGATAAGACGACTCCGATACCAAGAATGTATTTTATTTCTTTCATGAATTAATTGTATCAAATTTGCTTGCAATACCCCAGCTCCCTGATGCGCCTCGAGCATTTCTCCATGAAATGAATCCAATGGTCGTTATCCTTGTCTTCATTCCTCGCATTCCAGTCGGCCAGAATCTCTTCCTCGGTCGCCCAGACCAGGGAGAATTTCTCATGCTCCTCGAGCTCGACCGGCTTGAGACTCGCGCTCTTGAGAATCACCAGGAAGCATGTGGCGAGCGCCACGCGATTTACCTTCCGCAGGGTGTTGAAATAATGCGTGAACGCCTGCCCGATTCTCTCCACGTATTCGAAGTCATGCAGCCCGCTCTCCTCGACCACCTCCCTCAGGATGCCTTCCCGAATGTCCTCGTCCTCGCTCACTCCTCCGGAAAAGAGCCTGAACGATCCGTTCTCATGCTGCTTGCCGACGGCATACAGGCCGGTCTTCGGGTCAAACACGATTCCGCAGCCTCCGTCCCGCCGCTCCTCATTCTCGCGCGGAATGCCGAATGTCGGGATTTCAGGGTCGATGTCCGTTTTCATATTTATTTTTGCGGAGGTTTCGTTCATGGAATTATTTAGTAACACTATTCATTCTTTAAAGCACGAGCTTTTACCAGATTCGTAACAATAATACTGGTACATTCATTTTTATATTTCCCTTCGTCTTTATTTGGCAAACTCACAAAACCAGTATAAGAATCTTTCTTTAATGAAATTATTCTATCCATAAGGATGACTATCATGTATTCCTTGTCTTCGTAGGCAACGCAAAGAAGCCCTGTCTGAATGCTTGAAGCCAAAGGTACCCCGAAATTCTTGAGATAGGAGATGTCCTCAGAATTTCCGATTATTGAAACCAATCGTGGTTTATTGCCGCCGAAGTGTCCATCTATATGAGGAAACACAAAAAGACTGAAAGATAGCAAGTATGCAAGCGCAGTTACTGTCACAAAATAAAACCGTGCGAACTTAGAATACTCACCGCCAGTATTGAAGATATAAAGGTCTCGACCTCCCATTTTTTCCAACAACCACACAATTGATTCTTTTGCCATAACTCCAAAGCCGAATAATGTCATGCCCATGAACACCAACAAAGCACCCGTAGTGACAAATCTACCTTGGAACAACTCAGGGTAAAAGCCGAGTAACTGCACATAAAAATTCCATACAAAAAACCCCAATGCGTATGTAATACCAATAACAATAGCCGACCCTTTTGTTAATAGCTCTAATCAATCTTTCAATTCGGGCTTCTTATCCATTAGGCTCATTTTAGCATTTTTAATCCAATTTAAACAAAAAGCCGTTCCTGCTCCAAAACCACAGAGGCGGATGCATGTCAATCGGGTCTATTCCGCTCCCCTTGAGCAATTCCCTCCAGCGTTCGGACACCGCGTCCTTGGTTAAAGCCAGCGCTTCCTCCTGAGTTACGACGCCAAGCCTGACCGAGCACTGAGCGATATGCGTATCCGGGGCAATTTCTATCTGGTCGCGATTCGACAGCTCGATGCCGCCGTACGTGCTCATGATGAATGACCAGTAATTGAAAATTTTCGGACCGGACAGATACGGAAACCCTTTCTTATGATCAACCTTAACCATCTGCTTGAGATTCGAGAAATCATTTTCCGCCGCTTCGAAAAACCTGGCGAATGACCCCCAATTCTCCGACACGGTCTTCGCGATCGTTCTCCAGGTATTCACATGCTTGTTAGGCTGGAGCGCGACTTTATATTTCATCAAGGCCCTCCTGACATCATCTTCGGCGGCTTCGGAAACCTTGACGGCGTCGAACACGAATCTTGTCTCAGAATCGTTGAATGTCTTAAGCGCGGCCTCCCACAGCTTATAGCTGTCTCTCTGATAGTTCAAAGCCATCGGCAGCGTGAAGTACGCGATTCTCATTTCCGCGTCCTTGTCGGAAAAGCCCGGGTTCGAATCTTCAGGCATCACCGTCTGCCCAAGCCCGCCTGACTTGAAGGCTTCGAGCAGCGATTTGCAATTTTTGATTAGCGTAGGATTCATGGCGAGCTGGCGGAGAGTTATTCAAATACTTCTATCGGGTACACGTCGGTAGCGGGTTCTTCATACGGATGCGCGTCCTTGATGGCCTTAAGCACGGCGGCGAGCTTGTCAGCCTCGCACACTGTCTCAATCCTGTCCTCGGCAACCTCTTCCAATTTTCCCACTTCGCCGATTGCCGGATTCGCCCCTTCAAGCGGCCTGAACCTGCCCGTGCCTTTTACCGTGAACGTGCAATGCGAATAGTTGCCGATTATTCCGGCCCCCGCATTGCCCATAGCCTCACGGAGCTTGTCCGCGTCCGGTCCAGGAACATACACGACTATTTTGTAGCGTTTCTTAGGTTGCATGCGTGCGGTTTCATTTTAGCATTTTTTTGGAAATTTAGAGCAGAAGGAGCTGGCCGAGAATTCCAAAACGGGATGAGCCGAGAGCCAAGGGACAGGTTCCAATCTATTCTATGCTTATCAAAATAGATTATTTGTTGTATAATCCAAGAAAGAGCAAAGAATTAAGATGCGCATATTTCTCGACACAAACATATATCTGGACTATTTCAGAGCAACTACTGCAGACCGTCTCGAGCCACTGAGGAAACTCGCCGAACTAGTGAAGGGTAATAAAGTCACACTCTTGCTGCCTGAACAAACGATTAATGAATACCGCAGAGGAAGAAGGAAGGTTGCAGAAGAAAAAAGGGAGTACCTGATGCAATCAGTCAATTCTGCGCCGAACGTTCATCTTATTGGAAAGTCTTCTCGCAAAGTAAGGGCCCTCAGCAAGAATATTGCTAAAACAAAGGAATCCTTCAAGAATTTAATCAAGGAACATGACGATGAAATCGAAAGAGAGAGGACTGAGGCCGATAAAATAATCAAGCAACTTTTTAAGAAAGCTCTCCTCTTGCCAGATAATCCAGAAGTGCTTGAAAAGGCCCACAGGAGATACCTCAGGGGCAATCCTCCAAGAAAGAATGACCATTCTTACGGAGATGCCATAGCATGGGAGACAATCTTAGCAAACTCAACCTCGAACGCGCTGACTATCATATCGAATGATTCAGATTATGCAGAGAAACAAAAGGGCAATAAAGCCTTAAATTCTTTTTTGAAATCAGAATGGACCAAAGCAAGCCCATACCCAATTACACTTTTTGATTCGCTGGCGGAATTCATCAATCGATTCAATAAGAAGGAAACTATAAAAAAAGAAGTTGTTGATAGAGAAAAAACCTACGCAGATAGCGTTTCGGCTGCTGCATGGCGAAGCCCAATCACCTTAGGAGGAAATACACTGTCCTCATTAATGTCTGTTCCCATCACAACAACTGTAAACCGACCGATTGTAGGTTATACACTCACCGGCGAAAAAATCGTCCTTCCCGCAAATGCATATGCCGGATATACAATATCAGAATCAATGATTATGCCGCCGGAAATTTTGTACTGCCCTTATTGCGGTACCAAGAATCCGACCGAGGAAGGCATCGCTCTCGCAACTACAGTTTTTCGAACCACTTTTCTAGGCAAAACATGCAAGGTATGTGGTAAAAACATCAATATAAACTAACAAATCTCATTGACACCGCCTCATGGGATTTAACCAACCCTCCTCAAAATCTCCTGCCCCAGCTTCGTAACAATGCCGACAACCAAAGCATTTCCCATGAAGAACGCGCGCCTGACAGCGGAAGGTCCTTCAGTGTGACCGTCTGGAAACATATTCAAGCGTTCAAGTTCCACAGGAGTAAGCCTTCGATATTTTCCAGACTTTGTTTGTATAACGTGCTTGAATCGAGAAGGCGTCGAGCCCCCTTCCCCCGTGACAATAGTTCGTGACGGCTTATCGAGAGAATCCGGGAACGCCATCGGGCCTTCGCTGTAATGATACTCGAATCCGCTTTTGCTTGTTCGTTTTTCTTTCTTTCCGCCTTTCTGCCTCTTCCATTCAGCCATCGCCTCGTCGTTTATAAAGTAATCTTCTGGAACCTGCTTATCAGGCAAAAGGAAATCTTTCAGCTTGGCCAGCTTTCCTTCGTACGCAGGAACGGCCTTAAACGTATGAACAATCCGATTAATCATCACGCCGGCTGTCTGAAAAGCATCTTTCGCATTAAAATCCTTGGTGATGTCAGCAAGGTCGCCTTCCAAAATGAAAGTCTTTAAATTTGATTCGCTCCTCACGGGAAAAGCTTCGGCGTGCACCCCTTTCGCATTGAGCCATTCGACGACATTAGTCTTCGCCAATTCCTTATACAGAGGAGTTCCCTTCTTGTAGCCGAGTATGTACACCCTTCTTCTTCGCTGAGGCATGCCATAATCCGCCGCATTGATGACCCTCCATTCAACTGCATATCCCAAGTCAGCCAACGAGGCGAGCATCACGGCAAAGTCTCTCCCTCTCTGGGACGCAGGAGACTTTAAAAGCCGGTCGACATTTTCAAGCATCAAGAATGATGGCGAATTCTTTCCCTTCTCCTTTAAGATTCTATGAATGGACCACCACAAAACGCCCTTCTTGCCCCCTAGCCCAGCGGACTGGCTCAACGTGCGGGCAACTGAGTAATCCTGGCACGGGAATCCGCCGACGAGCATGTCGTGATTCGGAATCTTATCCGTAGAAACTTCCTGTATGTCCTCATTCGAATGACCGCCTTCTCCGAATCTAGCAACGTATACATCCGAAGCATGCTGGGTTTTTGTGCCCGGCTCCCACTGATTGCTCCAGACGACGTCGTAGCCCTTATCGGCACCAGAAGCTCGGTCAAAGCCGACCCTGAATCCTCCTACTCCCGCGAACAATTCAACAACCTTTATAGTCTTCTTGGCCGACTTTTTCATATGCCAGAATAGTATCATTTAATGGACAATTGATCAATCTTGATCTATCCTTAGAGGTGTTATATAGTCATGAAATACGTAATTAAGCCCCATAGGCAAGGCGACATCATCCTCAAAGAAGAAACCTACTCAGCCCTTTATCAGGAGGTCCTGGATGCGATTTCAAGCATTACCGACATGGACATGATTCGAAAGCAGACTGAGAAGTATTCGAACAAAATGAGCCTTTCGTACGCAATAAACGACCTCCTCAGGGAAAGGCTCGAGGAGAAAGGATGGCAGAAAGAATCCCCTATTTTTCAACAAGAAGGATATACTGGAAACAAGTGGAGGCTCGACTTTGCCAAGGATAGCATTTCGATCGAAGTCGGCTTCAATCATGGCGAAGCGATTGCATGGAATCTTTTAAAGCCCGTGCTTGCCAGCGAGATGAACCACGTGAAGAAAGCAATCGAAACAAAAGTCGGAATCGTGATTTGCGCCACAGCAAGTCTGAAAAAAGCGGGCGCTTTCGATAGCGCGGTTGGAGAATATGAAAAAATTTGCAGATACCTCGCCCCTCTCAGCAACATACTTTCGGTGCCGATGGTCGTAATCGGACTGGAAGCCCCGGAAACATTCAAGGTCCAGAAGAAGAAAGTGAACGGGAGAAACCTTGGAGAAATTATCAGATTCCAAGACCGTGCCACGTTCGAGCTCAGGCCCGACGGTTCAGAAGAGAAGGAATTGATATCAGATTTAAATTAAAAATTTAAGCCTCTAATTTTAATACGTCCCTGACAAATTAAAATTTGTCAGGGCGGATGCTTTGCGAAAAACGCTTCAAAAGAGAAGCCCCGGGGTTCACCCGGGGCTTAACAGCTTATGCATGCGAAAATTCAGGAACTTGCGACCCTTCAGGCGAGAGTCCGTACCCGGCCTGAAGAATGTATGAAAACGCCTGCGCGCAGCATGCCGGCGAAGCGCATACCCGTATCTGGATGATGGGACTCCGATGCTTCGCGTCAGTGACCTGAAATTTGGCGATTCCGCCGCAAAACAGACAGTCGATGGGCAGATTGCCGTCCTTGTCGGTAATGCGTATGTCGATTCCCTCTTCGACTCCTAACACTTGCCTGGTAAAGTAAGCCATGAGAAATGCTTGTTGAGGTTTGATTGAGAATGTCCCGAGCTTGGTTTCGCTGCCGATTTCAACATGCGGCAAAGCCGCGGAACTATGTTTGCTCGTATACTAGCATGGCGGCAGGACGTGTAAAGTCGTAAAAACGACATCACTCCTTTTCCCCTTCCCCTTTTTCATATTTGCCGCTGGACTTTCTCGTATTAATTTCTATCTTTTCCAAAAGCTCAATCGCCCTGTTTATTTTCCAATACCAGGCCACTAATTCTCTAATCACGAAAAAGAAGACTGCGAAAATAATGCATGACAGCAGCAGCGAAAGGCCCGCAGACAGGCCATCAAAACCAAATATTCTTGGAATGTTCATAATGCTAATTTTTAATCAAATCGCTCCTGCAGCAGCTTACTCTACCTGAACTTAACCGCCGTGCCGTACGCCAGTATCTCCGCTGCGCCGTTCATGATCTGGGACGTCGAATAGCGCATGCAGATGATGCCGTCGGCGCCGAGAGCTTCCGCTTCCTCTATCATGCGGCTTGTAGCCTCTTCCCGAGCCGAGGTGATAGCTTTCACGTAGCCCTTCACTTCTCCGCCGACCACCGTAGTCAGTCCGGCAAGTATATGGCTTCCGATATGCCGCGTCTGAACCGTATTCCCCTTCACGAGTCCCAAGACCTGGGAAACTTCCCGGCCGGAAATCGTTTCAGTCGTCGTTATGATGATGTTCTTTTTCATATGCTGATTATACAATATTTTTTCAAAACCTTCCTTACCACCACAGCCCGCTCAGCCCCGCAGCTTTCATGTGCGCGCGAGTGACCGCGCCAAAATATCCCGCAGCAGGAACGATGCCGTTCGCGGCCTGATATGCGGCGAGGGCAGCCTTGGTCTGCGCGCCGAAGAGCCCCGTCGCGCCGGACGGAATGACCTGACCTTGCGAGATGAGCAGATTCTGAAGAGCGCGGACATCGTCTCCCGACATGCCCATATCAAGGTCGCGCGCATGTGCAGCCGGCGAAGACGGCTCGGCAGGAACAGGTGCCGCAGGGATAGGAGCAGGAACGGCCGCGCCTGGCATTGACTGCATGGATGCGATGAACGCTCGCGTTATCGAACCGAGATATCCGGCTGCAGGCACGATGCCGTTCGCGGCTTGGAACTTCGCAAGAGCCTGTCGCGTCAGCTGGCCGAAAGTGCTTGTCTCATTGCCAGGCGAGCCGGGACCGCTTGGAGCAACCATGTACCCGCGCGCATTCAAGAATCGCTGAAGATCAAGCACGTCGGCGCCAGCAGATCCCGCTTGAAGGTCGCGGCCGAAGGACGGGCTGGCAGGCGCGGGCTGAGTCTGGCCGATTGGCTGGAACGGCGTTCCTGGATTGCAGAACGAGGTCTGGGTGCCGCTGCAATACACCGGAGCGGAGCTGAATGTTGGCAACCCGCCAGTCACAGGGCCGCTGGGAACCGGAACAGAATCCTGAACGAATGACGCGGTGATCGCATGGTCTTCCTGCACGTCGTCGAACGTATATGCTGAAATGGCTCCCAAATCGTCATCGCCCACCTTTACATTGGAAATGGAGTAGCCGCTGTCGGGGGTGATGGTAAATGTCTGATCCTCGCCCTCTTCGACCTCAACGGCTCCGGAAGGGCTGATGGACCCTCCGGCATTTGCCGAAGCAGTAATGACATGCACAGCGTTCCAGATGGCATAGAGCGTCGTGTTCGCGCCCGGCATTACATATGACGCGCCCGCGGCGTAGGCGGTGCCGTCACCGTCATCCTGAGTGTTCCAATTTTTGAAGACAAAACCTGCTCGAGTTGAACTTGCAGGAAGCGTGACTGATTCGTCTTCTTCAAGGTCTAAAATGTCGGACGTGCTGCTGCCGCCCTGAGCGTCGAATGAGAGGGTGTATGTGGGTGGGACCAGCGAGTACGAGGCTTTGCCGCTATCGCCTACGGCCACGAACTTTCCGTTGCCGTAGGCTATTGCGTTCATGTTCGAGGAACCAACCTTGATGCCGGTATCGTCTCCGGGCGGAATGACAGTCCAGTTGATGCCGTCGTCGGAGTACGAGGCTTTGCCCGAAGCGCCGACTACGACAAACTTGTCGTTGCCGTAGGCTATTGAATTGACATTCGAGCTACCAAACTTGACACCCGAAGCCACGCCGGGCGCGAGAGCGGTCCAACTGATGCCGTTAATTGAATATGAGGCTTGGCCGGAACCGCCAACCACGACAAACTTGTCGTTGCCGTAGGCTATTGAATTGGCGTTTATGGACGACATCCACGACGCAGTCCAATTGATGCCGTCGTCGGAGTATGAAAATCTGCCCAAAGAACCAGCCGCCACGAACTTTCCGTTGCCGTAGGCTATTGCGTTCATGTTCGAGGAACCAACCTTGATGCCGGTATCGTCTCCGGGCGCGAGAGCGGTCCAGTCGATGCCATTGGCCGAGTACGCGGCTTTGCCGCTATCGCCTACGGCCACGAACATGCCGTTGCCGTAGGCTATTGAGCGTACATTGGACTCTCCGAACTTGATGCCGGTATCGTCTCCGGGCGCGAGAGCGGTCCAGTCGATGCCATTGGCCGAGTACGCGGCTTTGCCCGAAGCGCCGACTACGACAAACTTGTCGTTGCCATACGCGGCAGAATAGACAGCCGATGTACCAAATTTAATGCCAGTCGCATCCCCCGGCGGAATGACAGTCCAGTTGATGCCGTCGTCGGAG
This sequence comes from uncultured Candidatus Saccharibacteria bacterium, assembly GCA_964550955.1. Taxonomy (GTDB): domain Bacteria; phylum Patescibacteriota; class Minisyncoccia; order Phycocordibacterales; family CAIZLB01; genus VEQN01. The sequence continues at coordinate 101,374 of CAZKAF010000001.1, read as the reverse complement.
TACGAGGCTTTGCCCAAATTACCACCTACAATGAATCTTCCGTTGCCGTAGGCGGCAGCATTCGTCTGAGTCGTGCCGAACCTGATACCCGTTGCGGCTCCCGCCGGGAGAATAGTCCACTCATCAACAGCAGCCTGTGCGGTTTGAGGAGCAAGAGCCGGGACAATGCCGGCGAATGGACTGAAGAGGAATGAGAAAATGAGAGTGACCTGGGCAATTTTTCCAAGGATGCTTTTTGTCTGTCCGAAAAGTGTTTTTGTAATCATGAATTGGAATGAGAAAGCTAAATGATAAGATCAGCGACGCCAAAGCGAATAACCGTGCTTTTCATTGTAACAGACATCGAAAGATGCCCTAATGAAGAAAACATGAAGATGTGTGGAAGACTCAGCAGGCATTATCATGCCGGCATGACATTCATGGCGCGACTATCGCGCTTATATTCAGCAGTCATTTCATCCTGCAACTGACTGGCAATCTATCTTGAGACAAACGTTCTTGTCACGGGCCCGAAGTATCCTGCAGCCGGAACGATTCCTTTTGCCTGCTGAAATCGAGCGAGCGCGCTTCGTGTCAATGACCCGAACATCGTCGTTTCGTTTCCGATGGAGCCCGGACCGCTTCGAGCTATTGCGAATCCATTCGCGTTGAGGTACTGCTGAAGCAGCTTTACTTCCGGATGCACTTTTCCGAGAGACAGGTCCTGAGTGAACGCGAATGAAAATGACGCCGCCTGACCGGTTGCAAGTCCGAAAGACGAAGTTGCGCCGCACCGCAGGCCGGTTCGAACATCAAAGACATGGCCCGGACCGCAGGCTAATGGAGCGGCAGCGGGCACCAGCGAGGAGAGGGCCTGCCCAGGCGCCGCAAGCGATGGCACTTGCGGTGAACAGAACGTCGTCAGCGCATTCGTGCAATAGACCGTGCTGGATACGGCCACCGGGCCGCCTGAAGCAGCGACGCCCGAATTCTGGCCGCTTCCGGCAGGAGCAGAAACGTCGACTTCAGTCCACGGATGCGCATCCTGACCGGCGCCGAACCAATGCAATTCGCCGAGCGTCGCTTCGCTGAACGGAAGATCATCCCCTTCATCGGCCCAGTTATCATTATTTGAATCCTTGATATCGAACTGCGTCCATGCGCCGCTGCCGTTTGCAAAATAATACTTGTTGCCGGACGTTCCGTTATCGAACGCGTTGCCGGATGCGTTATTGTAAACCCACTTGTCGGACTTGAACGCGTTGCCAAGCGCCTCGACGCCGGCCGAATCCAGGTACAGCGCCCAATCGTCAGACTCAATGCCGTTGCCGGTGATTTTCTTCGCGCCCATGAGCGTGACATGCTCATTCACCTTGATGCCGTTTCCGACAGAATCTATGACGTTGTTCTTAAGCTCGAAAGAAACCGAGAAATCCATGAAGATGCCGGCTCCCCCGTTCTCCGTTACCGCGATAGTGCTGTTCTCGACAAGCGCATTGATGGCCTCATACGAGTAAACTCCGTATTCGAATCCGGAAATATTCATGTTGGAAATTGCCGCATTGTCCGCTTCGTAGACCTCGACGCCCTTGCTGCCTTCATCGCCGGTCATGCTGTATCCGTTGCCGTCAAGAGAGACGTCGTCCGCCTCGATCCGTATGCACGTCTCATCTTCTTCGGCCGTGAGATTCGCGCCGAGCACATATTCGCCCGGCTCAGTTATGACCGCCCCGCAGGCCATCACTTCATCGTCAACTATGTATTCAATCGCGGAAAGGCGCTCGGAGACAAGGAAGCCATGATACACCGAACCGTTATTGTTCACGTTGATGCCGTTGCCGATCTGTATTCCTCCTGATATGAAGTTCTGGATATTCCCGGCGCTCGGAACGGCGTTTACCACCTGCCCCTCTCCCGCGTCATGACTCGCGAATCGCAAGGCCGGAGAATTGGAACCCGGCCTCAGCTTGATGAATGCGAAGGCATCGGGCGTGAAGCCGAGATCATTGATAAGCCGTCCGGCCGTGGCATTTCCCGTGTATTGGACGGTCTTGAGGACCTTGTCGTAATCTCGAATCGCCACGAAGTTGTACGCGCCGCCATTCTCGTTGACCGACGCGTCGCTGCCGACCGTGAACGAGCCGGCGCCGAATCCCGTAATGTATGTCTCATTTTGCGCCACATCTAAAAACTGCGATCCGGCAGCGCTATGAGTGCTTGATTTCCAAACCATCTTGGACGTATTCGATCGCTTGACGAATACGTGGTCAGGCAAGCTCGTGCCCCAGCCTCCGCCGATCGGTACCGCTCTTCCCGATGTCCCGTCGCCCGCATATGAGCCCGTCTGCACATGCGCGCCATCGATGCTTCCGAGCGCTATGTAGCGGTAATCAGTCCCGATTGCATTAACGAAGTAAGAAGAGTTGACGGTAAAGGTTCCGGGCCCGGACGACTTGATGCTGTCAGCCTCAAGACTGGTGCCGTTGTACGAGAATCCGGAGGCCATCCCTTCCATCCAGAACATGGCGGCCTCATTCCAATTCGACTTGATCATGATGAATTTGGGCGTCCAGGAAACGTTCGGAATAGTAATGGTGCGCGAGTCCTGATTATTGCCCGAATACGTGCCGATTGCCGCGAGCAGTCCGGTTCCGCCGCTCGCCTCCGCGACGCGATACATGTCGCCCGGAATTACGGGAACGAATAAGCTGATCATGAGAATAATGGAAAGGAAGGGCGTCATGCTTCTTTTCATGCCTGCCGCGGCGCGGCGCCTTGTCCCGAGCGCGTCGAATGCATTGCCCGCGATTTTTAAAATGGTGTTCATGCTTATAATGTTATAACGGACTTAACATAAACAAAAAAGTGTTTTGTAATGCAGATTACTGTTGAAATGTGACCTATTTAACAAAACAGCCTCTTTTAAGGCACTTATCCACAGGCCGCATGCATGAAGCCCGAGATGCCGAAATGGCCGCCCCGGCTCAGGGGCTTAAGGGCTGGCTCAAAGAAACTTCCGGGCTTAAGCCAAACTTCTGTGCAGGTTAAAATAAAGAAAAAATAAAAAAAAGGCGGATATCTAAGGACTCAGAATCTCGCTGATTCTCGAGATTACCAGCTCAGGGTCCTTCTTCACCTGATGCTCCCAGAACCTGATGACTTTCCAGCCCTGCTTTTTCAAGTCGCGATTCACTTTCCGGTCGCGCTTGATGTTGCTCTGAATCTTCGGCAGCCAATACTCTTCGGACAGCTTATGCCTCGTCTTTGAAAAATTGTATCCGTGCCAGAAATTCCCGTCCACGAAAATGGCTATCTTGCTCGACACGAAGGCGATGTCGGGAGTTCCCCTTATTTTCCTATAGTTGATCCGGTACCGATAGCCCTGAGGATAAAACTTGGCGCTGACTATTTTTCGGAGGGCGATTTCGGGCTTCGTGCTGGAGGACCTGATGAGCGACATTATTTCGCTTCGTTTCTCTTTGGAGAAGATGTCGGGCATGTTTTTAATTTAAATTTTGCGGCCGGTCATGGAATAATTTTTGAGAGGCGCATCCTGCCGCTTACCCTTGAACAGCGGTCGCGATTAGAATCGCGAGGGAGGCGACCAGAAGCAGCCAGCCGAAAAGCCTGATCATGACAAGCGGGGTCGATTGGCTGATTCGCTGTCCGGGCCTGCCGGCGAAGGGCCAAACCGGTCCGGTATAGGAAGACAGGAACGACGAGAGACCCGTGATGACAAGTACGAGGCCGAGCGTCGAGAGGCTCACTATTCTTGCCGAAGACGGAGTCACCCCCGCGGCAAACGCGATTCCGAGAGAAGACAGCCAGACCAATGCCGCGGACAGCTTTTCGCCTGCGCCGGCCGTCTTGCCGAGCGCGCCTTTTTTATTTCCAAGAAGAAGCTTCCCCAGCTTCTCGTCGTCTATCTTGTCCAGAAGATCTTTAGGCAAGGGTGTCATGTTTTTATTTCATAATATCAAATCGGCCTTTCGCGCTTGAAGTTACCGCGCCTTGAATGAGTTCGCAAGATGAATCATCAAGTCCTCGTCGACATCCCCGACAGAACTGAGAACGACGCCGGCGGAACCTTTCTCTGCTTTTTTCATATTAATAAAATTATATCATAAATTTATTTCGACCAAGGAAGCTGCGAGCCTCGGCGCTTCCGAAAGCGATGCCGGAAAAATCAAGCAGTTTCGCTCACACTCCATTTACTTAAGTATCCTTGACATGACTAATATATGTAGTATAGTGCAATCCAGTTCTTTGCAGCGTTGTTCATGGGTACGAGCACGGGTCTCAGCCCCGTATTGGTACCCATGAACAAAAACATCATGCCCAAAATCGGGATGCTGATCCTCGCGATCTGCGTCATCACCAACCAAGCAACCATCATCGCCGCGGACAGCAATGCCGCAGGCAGCAACGTGCAGGAGCTCGTCTCCTATCTCACGAAGGAGAAAAAGGGGCGCGAACCGCTTCTTTGGAAACATGTCCCCGGAAACGGCGACCTGTCCTCTCCGGACTACGTGACCCATTATGAGACGGTCATCGTCACCAAGAAGAAGGAGCGCGTCACGCTTCAGTACTTCCCCAAGCTGGGAGGGCTCGAGCCTCGGCTCAGCCTCTGGTGGCGCCCTGACGGAACGTCGGGCACGAGCACGATGTGGACCTCCGCAGTCGGAATGGACGGCGTCACCTCAGGAGGCGTCGATCCCGACAAGGAAAAGTCCGCTCTCCTCGACCTGGACCGGTCATCCGACCGCCTGATCGGAGCAGAACACCGCCAGTTCTGGCAGGACCTGTGCGACGCCAAGGTCCGGCAGGCGCTCGATTACTTCAAACGCAAGTAGTCGGCGCGAGTCCCCGACGCGTTCAACATACAACCCAAAAGAGTTTTGCTTTTCTGTACACTGAATAGCTCCGCGCGCCCAATCATGATTGGGCGCGTTTTTGTAATAATTTATTTCTGTCATGGTTGCATCCTTCCTTGTTCTCATTGATGGGCCGCGAATCCCAGCAAGGCGACTTGAAGCAACGACAGGAACCCTATAAGCCGACAGGCTGTATCTTCGGCAGACCCTTAAACTGCTCCTGTTTTTTCAAAAGCCTCTCTTTCAAGGTGACGATGCACAATCTGTCAAATCCAAGGTAAACGGCCTTGAGCATTTCATCACCATTCACATGGCAAGTTACGGATCCGATATCCAGAACAGGGATAATAACATTGGCAACAATGCCCTTTTCAACAAGGATATTTTGCAGTTCCGCCTGATTCCGCTCAAGCACGTTTCGGGCAATCTGCTTTTCTTCGATTGAAAGAAGCTCTCTGCCGAGCGGACCATGCTCCGAGAGAGCGAAGCCGTTCTCTTGCAAAGCGGCGTTGATTTGCGTTCCGCCGCCTACGCAGACAACAACATGTCCCTCCTTTGATACGCTGGATACGAAATCAAGGAACGAATCATGCTTATACAAATCGCCTGATACTTTAATGAAGATATTTTGCATGATTCAATGATACCAGAAAAACTGCAAGCGGACGTTTCGCTTAAAACGCCCATCTGTCCATCATGTGCCGTTCTGCATTTCAGAAAAATCGCCGACAAGACTCCTGAGCTGCATCCGCAGCAATTCCTTGTCGACCGGAAATCCGGTCACGACATGGTCATCCCATTCATATCCCAAATCTTGCTTAAGCTTTTCCACCGCCTGCGCCGCGACCTCGAACAGCTCAGCTGTCTCCGATTCCTCAACCTTCAAGCCGTCGATAAACGAAGCATGTATGATTCTTCGGTCATAATGCCCGATTACCTTGTTTCTGAATTTTTTAATTTTTTCGGCCGCGGCATTCTTGCCGAAGCTGAAATCGGAATCAAGATCGAAATCGTGAAAATGATATATGGACACCGTTCTTTTCAAGTCTTCAGGATTCTGAGGCCTTTCAAAGAACTTTGCCAAGCCGATCAGGTATGACTGCTCGAGCCCCAGCTGAATCGTATCCAGAAGGAACTTATGCCTGCCGTACAAACTCTCGCTGACCTCTTCGCGTATCACCTGATGCAGCGAAAAATGATGAGTCGCCAGGGCAAGCCCCTTAACCAGCAGTTCGAATTCTTTTTGCTTTTTCATATTGATTGACATTAAGCATAGCATTTGACTCCGCGACCGTCCCGAGTACCATATGACCTGGACAAGCAGGCGCGCTGCCTGCCCCTAAACCTCTCTCGCGGATGCCCACAGGGTGCCTGCCGGAGACATTCCCACAGGGAATGCGCAGTGAAAATGCACCATGACAACTGAAACATACAAGAATGCGGCGGCCAAATCGGCCCATGAATGGAAGCTGACGGCCGTCTACATGCTCATCAAAGACATGGACGACTGGGGAGCGACGACGGTTCTCACGAATCTGATTCGCGAAGCGGCGGCGCAGAACGATTGGAAAGCGGTTTGCGGAAAGAAAGAAGATTCTTTCCAAGGGTATGGCAGGCTCTGGGAAATCGCGTGCGATGCCCAGAAGCTCGATCGGCCTGGTAAGATCCAGCAGGGCATTGACCTCATCTGGTCCCTCGCCCGCATCGTTCAGGGCCGAAGCGACAGCGTGCTCCGAGACCGAAACTTGGTCATCGCGCGCATCATGTCCTTCTGCATGAGCGCCTTGGTCATCCATGTTGCAAACAATGCCGACGCGACGCCTTATAAATGGCACGCGATTCTGAATCTCGTCCAGGAGGAACCGCTTGCGGCGCGCAAATGTTTCGACATCGAAACGCTTCATGTCCCGAATGCCGGAGTGACCACCTGGCTTCTGGAACACATGACAGGGCAGCCCGGGAGGAAGAAGTACGATTCCAGCGGGCTTCTTGCGCAGATTGCCCAAAGCTTCGTGCAAAGGCTGATACGGAGTTCGGATGCTGCCAGCTATGTCACTGTCGCGAGGCTGGTCGGACCGGCAATCGTCGGCGCGTTCGAACACGACAGCCTAATCAACCGCGACCAGTTCACGGCCGCGTGCATCGCATCCGTGAAAAAGCTGGAAGAGAAGATGCGAAGAGCCAATGCGCTTGCCGATGATATCAAGAAAGAGATGACGATCAAATTCGAAGGTTCGGATTTGATTGCCGTCCCCGAACCTTGGAAATGGTTCGAGCTCAAGGCGATCAAGCATGACCCGACGACCTTCGAAATCACTCAGATCGAGCTTGTCGCCCGGACAGGACATGGCGACATCTACGAACTGCCGATCACCGAGAGGCGGCGGCTTATCGAGGATCAGGCCGAGATGTTGCATGTCGCCATCGCGGCAAAGTGCATCAGTCACGGCATCGCGGACGAGATATGCCTGACGATCGGCGCTTCTTATCAGTCGAACGGAAAGATGATCGGTCCGGACACGATTGACGCTCCGATGAAGCTTGAAATCAAGGCTCCCTCGCCCGCCTAAATGCATGCGGCGCGGCAATGCGGCGCCTCCCAGAAATGGGAGGCGCTTTTTTTACTAATCCACGCAGGAATCTCCCTGTTTTTCCCATACCTTTGACTTCTTCAATCCAGGCGCTACCATGTGACTCAGACGGAATCAAAAACCCTAGCACAATACCCCATTGAACATGAACAGATACATCATCGCATCGTTTCTCGGCCGCATTCCGGCCGGCACTGCATTCCCTGAGTCAGAATGGCCGCTGCATGTGACGCTTACGCGCGCATTCCTGTCTGGCCACGATGAGCAGGACCTGATTAAAACACTGGAACGGGCCTTGGAAGGAAAGGAAAGCTTCGCGCTTGTCGGAAAGTCAGAAGAGCTTTTCGGACCAAAGCTGGACAGGCCAGTAATCGAGCTGGAACGAACCGGCGAAATCAGCGGATTGAATGCCTCCCTGAAGCAAAGCTTTGCCAGCTCAATCGACCGCCCTGTTCCGGACAAGTATCCGGAATACAGGCCGCATGTTACCCGGCAAGGCAACGAGGGTATTGCTGTCGGAGACACGGTAACGGTCAGCTCAGTCTCCCTTATCAGAGCCAACCCTGACTCTGAACGTTTGGTTTTGGCGACCATTCCTCTCGTCTGACCAAGAAATGCGAAAAGGCCGCTTGCATGAGAACTTGCAAGCGGCTTTTATTCTTCTCTATTTTTACAAAACCTTAATTCGCGCCGGCCGCGGCGAACTTTTTCATGTGCGCCCGAGTGAGCGGACCAAAATATCCTGCCGCGGGAGCGATGCCGTTCGCTTGCTGATAGCGTGCCAGGGCTTTTCGCGTAAGCGCTCCGAACATCGCCGTCTCATTGCCAGGCGATCCGGCGCCTTGGCTCGCAAGCGCGAATCCGCTCGCATTCAGGAATCTTTGCAGCCACTGCACGTCAGGCCCTGTCATTCCCGCCGTGAGGTTGCGGACAGGAATTGCCGACGAAGGCAATGCGGGAATATTCAAATTAGAAACATTAATATTGGAAGCTCCGGAAGCGGCAGGCGTCATTCCATATCCATAGCGGCACGATGCCTGATCATGCCGAGCAAACTGGGCATAATTCAGCGCTCGCGCATCCCCGCACCCGTAGTAAACCGAGCTGGTATAACTCAGAGAGCCTCCGGGACGAGAAGCGGGCAATTCGGCTGCGGCAGGCAAGGCAGGCTCTTCCTGGGTTATCACGAAAAGCTCCGCAAAAGCCACAAGACCGAGATGGGAAAGGCTGTACGAGCCTGAGATGTTTCCTACCAATTGCCCGAACATCGCGCTTATGAATCCGTCCAGGGAAGCTTCTTCGCTTTCGGCCCGCTTCGTCCATGACAAGCCGTTGTCGCTTGATGAGTACGCGAGCGTCCTGTACCAATACAGGCCGTCATCGTGCTCTTCGCTCATGTCCCGTATCGCTGACGCCACGATCCCCTCGCCTGTCGCGGAAGGCGCGACATACATCCACGGAAGGCTGTCGGGATTGGCGCTCGCCGTCCACGATGCGCCGTTATCATTCGATATGTGAATTTTTTTAGATGAAGGATCGACTATGAACAGCCGGTTGCCGTCTTTCGACACCGTCACCGAAAAAGGCATGACGCCGTCGTCGCTCGTCATCACGGGAGTCCACGACTGCCCGTGATCGCTGGAAAGAATGACCGATGCCTGCTGCGAACCGCCTATAACGGGCAAAGAACTCATGGCGAGCAGCACTTTGGATCCGTCCGCCGATGAGGAGATGGAGAGCGGAAAGACGAGCGACTCATTGGCCAGACCAAGATCCAGCAAAAGATTCCAATCCTCTCCTCCATTGCTCGAATGGATGATTTTGTCGAACAGCGCGACATGCACGTTCGACAAGTCGCTTGAAGCGGTTATCCGGGAGAGATACATGAGCATGTATGCAATGAATTGATTGTCGGCAATCTCCCCCAAGTCCTCGAGAGTGACGCTGTGTATGATCTCCATATTCCAGGTTTGTCCGCCATTCGCTGACTTGACGACAATAAAATCAATCGAGTCGCTGTCGCCGGGCGCAACGAGACCGACCGCCATGATGGACATTCCGTCAGCGGAAGAAACGACCGAAGTGAGGAAAAAATCCTCGGAAGAGGTGCTCAGCTGCCAATCTTTCCCTCCGTTGATCGACGTGTAGATAAAGCCAGCCGGGCCTTGAGCCTCTTCGAGATAGCCGGAGCCGAGCGCCACGAGACGACTGCCGTCAGACGACGCCGCTACGGAAGTCCACATGGCTCCTTCGAATTCTCCGTAAGCTTGCTTGAGCATTTTGTAGATCGAGCTTTCCGGTATTTCGCCGGTGCCAAAATCCTCAGGCGCTTTTTCCGTAGTGAAGCTCCATGTAGAAGAGGCGGTGACGCCTGCATACGGATTGCCGTCAAGGTCAATGACAGCTCCGGGATCGATAATCACGTAGTACTCGGTCTCATATTCAAAATTCATCGAAAAAGCGAGAGTAAGGACGGAGGTTCCGCTTCCCCCTCCGCCGCTTTGTGCAAAGAAGAGCGTATCGTCTTCCGTCCTGTATACCCTGACGCCATCTTGATTGAAAGCCCATTCGACATTCTTATTGAACGTTACCGCCAGGCCGCTGGAAGTGGCGACATGCATTGCGTCATCGACAGGAGAAAAAGCGCTCGCTACCGGACTGTCTACCGGCTCGTCCGCTCCGGTTCCGAGGCTGGACATTTCTTGCGGCGTCAGCGCCACGTCATATACGCGGACGTCATCGATGAATCCGTCAAACGGGCCGCTTGTGCCGCCATTCTGAACCCCGATTCCTATCGAAAAATTGTCTCCCGATCCGTAGCTGCTCGTGAACGCATGCGTCGTGCTTGCGACCTGCGCTCCGTCGACATAGAGGATGATATTGTTGCCGTCTCCGAGGCAGGTAATGTGATGCCAGCTATTGAGAAAGTTATCATTGCCTGCAAATGACCAGTTCACGGCTCCGGCTGCCGTCCAGCATCGAAGGGTCGTCGAGTCCTGGAAAATGAATTCGACCGCGTCGTTCGCGCCGAACCATCCCACGCCAGCCTGCGCGGACCGAGGATACGCCCATCCTGAAATCGTAAACTGCCCGAGGCCGCTCACGGACAAGGGAGTAGACACTCCGTCGTTGATTCCGTCAAACTCAAGGCTGTACGGGTTCGCGAAATCAAGATTCGGCGGAACGTTGGCGGAATACGTCGCACCGCTGATGGTTCCATGGCGCCCGTTTCCGGAAGAATCCGTCGCGGTCGTGCCTGACCCTTCATCGAACCTCCAGTGAGCGACGGGCTCGGCGGCATACGCCTGCGTGGCGATAAAAAAACTGCTTACAAGAATCAAGGCAGCCGGAAACGATTTATTCATATGGATTGAATAATATCACGCTTTCATTGTTGCCCGCTAGCGCGTTCTTTGCTTAAGCCAAGCTTATATCGGCCTGTTTTTACGCCCTGCCCTTTTCCTCCCTCAATCGGAATTTAATTATTTTCGTGATAAGAGAAACCGGGAGCGGCTTGTCATACGAAAACCTGATGCAGCCCTTTGAGAAATCGATTCCCTTCTTTTTTAACTGGCCTTCGAACGCCGTTATTCCGGATGGCGACGGATAGAAGCCAAGATGCCCCTTCATTGCAGCATAATGAATGAAATTCTCGCCGTCGAGCTGAATCGTGGGCATGCCATATTTTATCGTCTCTTCACCTTTAGAAATAAGCTTCTTGGCCAGAGACCGCATCTCCTTCAGCTTGGGGAGGAAATCCTTCGGGGTGCCTTTTACATATTCACCTACGTTTTTGTATGTTTTCATATATTTTCATTAAATTATAGATTCCCCCTTGCATTATCTGCTCCAAGTCCCCACAAATTCATCGAGAAACCGGAATAGGAATTCGTTCATCTCCGAATAATCATGGCTTCTTAGCTGCTCCGCAGTTTCGACATGCGGAAACCCCTTGTATTGCTCCAGCTCATAAGCATTGTTCGCAATCATCGCCTCTATGGCATCGGGCATAAATTCGAAATGGCATTGGAAGCCGTACGCCTTCTGCGAGTATTTGATAATTTGCTGAGGACAGCCCTCGCTTGTCGCAAGCACCTTCGATTCAGGCGTGAGCCCGGGCATGTCTCCATGCCAATGACCGACTTTAAATTTCTCCGGGAAATTTTTAAAGATAGGATCGCCTTTGCCTTCTTCGGTAAGCATGATGTCGAAAACGCCAATTTCCCTATCAGGACTATGATCAAAGCGGGCGCCGAACGCCTCCCCGATGAATTGAGCTCCGAGGCATACGCCCAACAAAAGCTTGGATGCTTCCGCCGCCTTTTGAATGAATTCAATTTCTTTCTTGGCATCAAAATGCGAGCATTCTTCCTTCGTGGTAGCCGGAGATTGCGGACCTCCCATGATCACGAGAAAATCAAAATCGCATTCGGACGGAAACGCATCTCCGGAATATAGCCTCGTAAATGCAAGCTCATGGTTTCTTGTCCGAGCCCACGTTTCAATTGCGGCCGGCGACTCGAAGCTTTCGTGCATTATGATGTGTATTTTCATGTTTAGTATTGTATTATTCCAAAAAGTCTCCCAGCCTTTCGGACGTGAACTTCAGCCTCTTGAAGTTCAGTTCAAGGAACTGGTCTACCCTGTTGTTATTTTTAAGATAGTGCTCTTTCTCGACCCAAAAGCCGTGCATCGTCTTCACGTAATGAGCCATCAGGCCGTCCTTCAGTTCCCGCTCGTCCATCGGATAGACATCCAGATATGACTTGATGAACAGCCGCATATTTTTAATCGAGGTTCCGTCAAAATCAGTATTCAGAAACGAATAGGTTGCGGCCCTGAACAGCTCCTGAGTCCTGGGCTCGGTCTGGGTTTTCTCAAAATCAAACACGTGCTTAACTTCCCCGTTTTCATCAAAGAACACGTTCTGATCCAGATAATCGCCGTGAACGAGATGGTCATTCCTGAGGCTCAGGTCGGACAGATTAACGGCATTCTTATTGATAAGCTCCTTCTTGAGCGCAATCACCTGCTGAGCCAGCATGTCGAACTCATTCTTTTTTTCAATTTGACGTATCCTGTCCTCTAAAGCTTTCACTGTCTGCAAGGCACTTTCTTTATTCCACCCGGCAAACGCATCCATGGTTTTTATCGGACTTCCCTTGCCGAGCAGATGTATCCGACCAAGCATCGCGCCCAGAGAGGAAATCATCTTGTCGGTTAAATTCCCTCTCTCCGGCTGCAGGCCTGATACGAACGGAAACAGCGCCAGAAAAGATTTCTCGTGCTCAAAGAAGGTTTTATCGTCCGCAGTTCTTATTGGCATTATCACGGGTATGCCGCCTTCGCTAAAATAGCTCTTTACGGAATGTATTTCTTTTATTTTCTCCTCATCCTCAAACCTGTATTTCTTCAAGAAATAATTCTGACCCTCGGCCGATATCTTGTAATTTTCCGAAAGGAAGCCCTTTTGGACTTTTTCGAACGTGACGATGCCCGGAATGCCATATGTCTCTTTTACTTTTTCGAATAGAGCCTGATTCATGGAAGATATCAGCTTAGCTTGGTTCCGTTTGGAACCTCCTTGTCAGGCACTGCGAGAACGACGTCGCCGTCTTCCCGATAGAAACCCGTAGTGAGAACCTCCGACTCGTATGGGCCGATTTTCTTGATTGGAAAGTTTATCACGCAAACAACCTGCTTTCCGACAAGTTCTTCTTTGGCGTAAAGGGTCGTTATCTGAGCGCTTGACCGCTTGATGCCAAATTCTTCCCCCAAATCAATCTGAAGCTTGTACGCCGGCTTCTTAGCCTCGGGAAAATCCTCGACCTGGACGATGGTGCCGACTCGCGTTTCCACTTTTTCGAATTCATTCCAGGAAATGGTTTCCATATGCATCATATTATATCTCGATTTGCAGAAAGAGCCACGTTCGACCTTCTTCGGACGGTACCGGGAGCCCAGCGAAACCAAATGAACCGAGGCAAAGGTTCGGACGAGCGGTCAATGACCGCTCGGCTTTTTAATTCAACGCAATTAAAAAGCCGCCAGAGGTCTTTCGACATGGCGGCTTGGGTTTGTGGTTGGTGTTCAGGGTTGAGCCTCTTCTCCGGCGTCCCCATCCTCTGCAATGCCGAGGATGTAGGTTTGGTAGTTATCGGCGATGATGTCCGGGAGGAAACCGTTCTCCTCCATGAAGCCGAGAAGCTTTGCCTCGAACTCATCGTAGGAGATTGGCTCCCCCTCGAGGATGATGGTCTTGCCCATCTTCTCGGCGCGGACTTTCCGGCAGACGACGTCGGTGAGCATCCACTCTCCGCGCTCCTCGTCGGTAGCCTCGTCATACTCGATCTCCCAGTCCATGCCGAGGGCGATCATGCCGTCGAACACTTGGCCGGGCTTCTTGCCCTCGGTCTTCATGTAGTGACTGACGCGGTCGATGTCATCGACCGGAAGGCGGGCGTTTACTTCGTCAACGGTGAAGCCTGAGACGATGCGTACTTTGATCATTTTTGGGGTTCTTTCTTGGTTCGGGTTGAGTTGAGCTGTCTGCCCACTTTATATCATATATTGTTTAATAAGTCAATCTTATGAGCGGAATGCTGACCGAGTCCATGACGGATTCGAGATTGGATGTAAAGCATTGGACTCCTATCGTGAGCGTATCGCTTTCCGGATATGCAATCGGCTTCGCAATGAGGTTCACGGATCCGCTTCTTTGCAGGTTTGAATCTTGCCACCTTCCGCCGCTTGCTCGCTCGACGAACTGGCCAAAATTGACGCAACTGTCCGAAACATTTGTCGAGTTCCAAGAAAATGTAAAGGGTTCTCCGTACCTCAAAGGCACGATGCTTGCGGAACCGTTAACCTTCAAGTCAACGGATGCAGCAAGCGGAGCCACTGCGTTTTGCGAGACCGCATACACGGAAAGCGTGTTGCTCTTTCTTCCGTCATCCCCGACGATATGCAGCTGATGAGAGCCCACGGTCAGCTGAGGAGAAATGAAAGCAAGGCCATTCGAGGAAGCGCCGCCGAATCTTGCCGCGAATTTTCCGTCGATGTAAACTGTTCCATTGTAGGACCCCATTGAATTTCCCAAACTCAATCCCCAAACGGACACCTCGTTCCCGGCATGAAACTGATTTTGCGCCAAGGCCGCAACGTTATCGCTCAGGTATAGCAAGCTCGGCCTTGGCATGTCGGAAACCTTGCTAATCTGGCCCAGGTAATATTGCTGCGTCAGGTCTTTCGAATTAGCCCTGTCGCACACATGGTCAACCCTATCAGCGGAGGAATAGACAGCGATTCCGATGCCGGCATAGCCCGAGTAATCCGCGCACCAGCTAGTTGCAGCAGAAGAAGTCTTCAGCGGAATGGAAAAGGCCCAACTCTTCTCGGTAGCCCGGCACAGATATGCGGAGCCCGACAATTCTTGAGCCTTTGATCCGCCAGACTTGATTGAGGCATCGGAACAGATTCTCGCATAGCTATCGCCTGACGATCGATAGAGGGCTTCTGCCCGTGAACGAATATCGGACAGGTATTTCTTGATCTGATCATTAGTCTCGCTGAAATCTTCCGACGAGGTCGCGGCCACGCGAGTAGTGGTGCCGAGAGAAGACCCCGTGCTTTCCGTTGCCTGGATTCGCTTCTCGCTCTCCGCCGCTGCCTCATCTTCAAGAGCAGCTTGCGGATTCTGGTTCAGGATATCCAGCAGGCCAAATTCAGCGCTTTGAATCACATCATCGTCCGTTGCTTGAACTTCAACGTTGTTTGATTTTGAAAAGCCTCCCCTATTCAATGAGTAATACACTCCCGAAGCAGAAGCAATCATGACCAGGATGGCGATTGCCGCGAACGTGACAAATCCTTTTTCTTTGTTGATATGCATGCGGTTCATTATATCAGGCAAAAGAACTTTATCACTAAAGATAATTGAGTGCTTTTGTCTATTTTGACCTACACGGAAGTTTACGTAAGCCTGGTTCAAGGGCAAAGCCCGAGTCAACCGCAAAACTAAAAATCAACCCCGCAAAGCTTGGGCTTGCGGGGTTGGTTCTTGTCACAGATAGAGGGGTTCTCGAGCTGGCAACAGCTAAATGATTATCTTAAATCCCCATTTACAAAGGTCTTTATCTCGTATTGCGGGATACGATCTCCGAATTCATCCAACTTTATCGATCCGGAAGCTCCTTCATAAGAATTTCTTCTAATATTTTTCGCCCACTCATTTGAGCTATTATCATGATTTTGCATAAGCATCATGAATGCATCATATCCGTAATCTGAAGGCAGGCCGCTATCGACCCCGAACCTCTCCTTGTAGGCAATCTGAAAATCAGACCGGGTGCTTGAAATGATGGTCGCAGCCTTGCTTCCTTCCAAAATGCCCACATTACCGCCCATTGCCGCTTTCAGCTCCGTTAAGCTCAGCTGCACTCCGGTATCAAAATACAACTGAGGAATGCTTTGACTTTGCTGCTGCATCGCCTTGAGGAAACCTGCATTGGCCGAAGGTCCCATAAAAATGGCAATAGCGTCCGGTTTTTCATTGAGCACCTTGAGAGCGAAAGTTCTCATATCGGTTTGATCAGGATTAATGCGAGTCAATAGCACCTCTCCTTCAAATCCCTCTTCAAAACCATCGATGAATCGCTGATAAGCGGAAATATTTTCAGCTACGACAGATACTCTTTTATGTCCGTCCTGCTTTGCCTGCTTGCCTAATGCCACAAGAGCCACCTTTTGACCCGGATACACCTCGAATATATTATCGTCCTTGTGTACCGATTCTTCAAAAACTTGCATAAAAGGCTTTCCCCAAGCATTAACTTGATCAGAAACCGCATCAATCGTCGGCGAGGTCATGTTTATGATGGCATCAACATTGTCCACGCTTGCAAGCTTCTTGTAAGCGCTTATGCCTTTCCTGGCATCATATCCGTCATCCTCGATAATAAGCTCGATGCTTGCGTCAGGATACTCCCTCTTGTATTCCTCGAGAGCAAGCTTAATCCCATTGGCATAATTAGCTCCGAGGCTCGCCAGATCTCCCGACATTGACCCGATTACCCCTATCTTAATATGATTTTGTGTTTCATCTTTCATCAAATACGCGCCTCCGATCAGAATGATTGCGACGAGCAAAATAGAAGCCCCTGCCCATTTAAGTTTTTTATGTTCCGTCTTGTTCATAATTTTTTAATACCGATTCCTTTTAATTAATAATACATAATCACGATTATACACCTAGTCAAGTATCCTGCAATATTTTTGAACATATATTTTCCTAAACCATATTTAAATGCTTATGAATAAGGATATTTTCGGTTAGCGATAAAATCGCCAATTTTATTGACTAAATTACTTAAAAATATTACCCTTAGCACATGGACAAATTAATTAAAACATTAAAACTGCTCGGATACTCGGAAAAGGAAGCCGCCGCATATCTCACCCTTTTGCGAATGGGGCGCGGTACGGCTTATTCGATTGCTGAAAAATCTGGCCTAAAAAAGCCCACGGCCCACGTCATTCTGGGAGAACTGCTCAAGAAGGGCGCAGTCTTCACCATGCCCATGTCGAAAAAGAAGATTTACATCGCGCGCTCTCCTGAAGATCTTTTCGACAGAACGGATGCCGAGCTTGCCGAAGCAAAGAAAAATATTCCGCTGCTCCTGTCTCTTGGCCAAGAAAACAGATCAAATTTCAAGACTTTATATTTTGAGGGCTTAAAAGGCCTGAAAGACGCGCTTGATTTTGATTCAAAATATCCAAAAAAGGAAATCGTCGGTTTTTACGCGCTTGCGGATAAGGTTGACCCTCTAGTGCTTAAGATATTCAATGCATGGAGGAAGAGAAATGAAGACAACCATGTCAGGATGAGAGGAATAACCCCGGATCATTTTTCTACCCGCTTATTGGAACCGTTATACAAGCCCGGTCTGCACAAATTCTACTTTGTTCCATTTAAAACATACTCATCGAAAGTATCCCTGGAAAGTATGGGAGACTACATCAGAATTATCGATATTCAGAGGTTGCAAGCGGTGGTCATACAAAATCCCGACATTGCAGAATCCTTTAAGCAGATATTTGAAATGGTATGGGAACATCAGCAACAAATTGATCGACCGACTCCCTTGTCGTAGCCCAAGATGTCACCAGCCTGATAACTGATTGCGCATCATCCAGTTTTGCCCAGACATAGAATTCATAATTCTTGCTTATCTTTTCAATTACCGAATTGGGCAAGATGGGAAAAATCTGATTCGTGGCAGATTCCGTCAAAAACGAGTACCCGCGCGACTTGATTCCTTCAGCCATTCTTTGCGCCATCTCATTGGCATGTTTTGCATTTTTCATGTACAGATCATTCTCAAACAAGGCGATGAACTGCGCGGCTATCACCCTTCCCTTCGCAAGCAAGGCGCCCCTCTGCTTGAGATGGTATCGGAAGTCTTTTTGTGCGTCCTTGCCGCAGATAACTATGGCCTCGCCAAGCAAGGCTCCGTTTTTTGTTCCGCCGATATAGAAGACATCCGCAAGGGCCGCCAAGTCGGAAAGATTCATGCCGCTTTCGCTTGATGCCAAAGCCGAGCCTAGGCGCGCGCCGTCAACATACAGATACAAATCGTTTTCTTTGCAAAATCTTGAAATATCCTTGAGCTCAGGCAGCGTATAAAGCGTGCCGACTTCGGTAGACTGAGAAATGAATACCGCTCCGGGCTTTACCATATGCTCGTCAGCATGAGCTTTTAGAACCGAATCCATGCCGGCAACCGTCAACTTGCCGTCTTTTGATTGAACTGTGTTTATCCTATGTCCCGTCGCCTCGATTGCTCCGGCTTCGTGGACATTGATATGGGCAGTTTCGGCAGCGATTACCGATTCATACGGCCTCAAAAGCGCCGCGAGAACGACGAGGTTGGCCTGCGTTCCGGCTGATACAAAATGAATTTCGGCATCGGCATTGCCCAATTCTTTCCTGATCAAATCCGCCGCCCTCATCGAAAGAGAATCCGCTCCGTATCCCGACTCCTGGACCATGTTTGTTTCCTGCAGCAGCGCCAAAACATCAGGATGAGCGCCTTCGGAATAATCGTTTAAAAATGAATACCTATAAGGCATATGCTTCATTGTACCAGGCAGAAGCCCGATTGTCTGACCGTCTCGGCCTCCGCTTCATTCACGAAAACCCATATCCAAGCTGCCTGCTTAAGGGCTTAGGTGTGCCGTACAAACCAGCGATTTCGAGGATTTAATCAGCGATCCACCAAAAGACCGTACGGGTTCTGCGCGCCGTTCTTGTACATGCCGAAATGCAGGTGCGGAGGAGTTCCGGAAGCGTTTCCGGTCGTGCCGACGAATCCCAGTACCGTATCAAGGGTCACTTTTGTTCCGGCTTCGGCATTCGCGGAGAACGAATCGAGGTGGGCGTAGTAATAGCGGATTCCGCCCTTTCCGATGACATACACGTAATTTCCGCCGACCGTTCCGTGCCCCTTTCGAAGGACGTAGCCTTCGGTCGCTGAAAATACCGGAGTCCCTCTTTTCGCGAAGATATCCACTCCTTCATGCGTTCTGCGGTCTTGCCTGGCTTCGCCCCAGGTATCGGCAATCGAACGCTTCGCTATTCCCTGCATCGGAATCCTTAACTCGGTGTCCGGTTCCATGGCCGCGAGCTTTGCGATGCGATACGGCAAGGCGGCCTTTTCAAAGATTTCCGCAAGGCGGATGGTGATTTCTTCCCTACGCGCGCTTAACGTAAACGCTGCATAGCCGAAGGAAAGCAAGGAGACGGCGATTAGGATAATTGTCCAGGATAGTTTCATGCATTCGATTATACCCCGGCTTCAATGCCGATGATATTTACATCATAGTTTTATAATTTTAAATCGTCCGGCCACATGCTACCACCACAGCCCTGCCAGTCCTGACGCTTTCATGTGCGCCCTCGTGACAGGACCGAAGTGCCCGATGGAAGGAGCAATGCCGTTCTTGGCTTGATATGCCGCAAGAGCGGACTTGGTTTGTCCCGCAAAGTAACCGGTTGCTCCCGCAGGGACAGAATAGCCCTGGCCGATGAGCAGCGCCTGAAGCGCGCGGACGTCCTCTCCCGTCATGCCGACATCAAGGTCGCGGACCGATGCAGTCATCGTTATCGGAGCGGTCGTTGCAGGCGAAGCGGCGCACTGGCTGAGGAAAATGCTTCGTATTTTGGCAAGGCTCGTGGTGAAGACATAGCCGGTTCCGCTCGCAAGTCCCCATGGCGTCAGTATTTCAGATGCGTATTTTTCTTGCCATGCCCTGACCGCCGCTTCGTCGGTCGCCGAGTACGCGCCGTCAACGGGAAGATTCGCATTCTCGAACTGGTTGAGATATTGCTCCAGAAGCCGCACTTGCGCTGAGTCATTCCGCGCGCCGAGCCTGATTGACTGTGTCGGAAAGAGCGCGAGCGTGCACGACGGTGCCATAGGAGTAATCAGAGTTTCAGCCAGACGCGGAGCGCAGAAGGTCGTGACAGCGTCGGTACAGTATACAAGCCCGCCGGCAGAAAATCGGGAACCAGGGTTTAAGCCGTTGTTGCCTCCGCCGGAACCGCCTCCGCTACTAGGGGCAGTAGCAAAGTTCCAAGTAGCAGCATCATTGATTCCGGGATGGAAGCCGCCAGATGCATTACGGAATGCTTGATGCTCAAACTGCACATAATACGCCGTATCCGGATCAAACACGGCGCCGACCAAATCAAATTCAGCTACGCCGCCGTGAAAAAAGACCGGCGTCTCGTGCGAACGCATTTGATAGACAGTGGCATCGTCTGACGTTCGCTTGATTACCAACCTATTGTCTTGTGACGGAGCGCCCGGAAAGACGTTTTCGTTAAACGTAATGATGAGTTTGTCCAGATTGACCGACGCGCCAACGGCATTGTCTGCCGGAGAGAACGAGGTGACGACAGGCGGAACGGGAGCAAGGGTCATGAATGCCTGCTCTGTCGAAGTCGCGGCGTTTCCAGAGTCATCTTTGGAGACGACGATGAAGTAGTAAGTCGTCGCGGGCATAAGGCTGGCAAGGCCGAGAGAATGGCTGGTGACAAACGATGCCGAGCTTGTGCTCATGGTATAAGAGCTGGAGGACGTGCCGTACCATACGGTCGAATCTGCTTCTGCGGTAGTGTCCCAGGTAATGGTTGCCGTTGTCGCCTGTGTGCTTGAGGCAATATTGGTAATATTGATAGCCCCCTCGCCATAGAGTTCTTGGATGTCCTCGCCGGTGAATGCCGTGTCGTAGATGCGCACGTCGTCTATGATGCCGGGGAAGAAACCGTCACTGGCAATCGACGTGCCGATATACACGTCGGTTTGAGCGGTATTGATGCCGCTGCCAAAGGTTTGCGATCCGCGCAGGACGCCGTTGCTGTACAAGAGCGATGTGTTGACGCCGTCCCAGACCCAGCAGATTTGGAGCCAGTCCTCCTCATGTCCCGCAATGCCCATGCCAACAAGCATGTCGTGGCCATAGGTATAGAACTGGATGTCGGGGAAATTATCCATGTCTATGCCGAATGAGTTCAGGCCGCTTGCCGAGCCGTATCCGAAGATTGCCTGGCTTGGAGTCCAGGAGGCCATGGTCGGCTTGAACCACATGCAGACAGTACGCGGCGCATTCCCTGACGGAGGGAAAGATCCTGCAAAAGGCACCCTGATGTACGTGTTGGAGCCGTTGAACTGAAGCGCGCCGCCGATTTGTCCATTCACTTCGTTGCTTACGGACAGATTATACGCGGTGCCGTGATTGCCGCTCCCCGAGATGTCTTGGATCTGACCTGAACCTGCTCCCCAGTCCATGTCGGAGGAATCGAACGTGTAATGGCCGACAAGTGCGGCATGTGCCGACGGGGCAAATGCGAACAATCCGACAAAAAGCGCAATCTGAAGCAATCTTGATGTTATGCTGTTCATAAAAATTATCTAAAAATAAATGTAAAGACGATTCCCTAACTCCCTAACCCGCACAAAATAACTCTATATAGTAACTATGCTTATATTATAGCATGCGGGATTCAACTATGAAGCCTGACCCTTCTTTTAGTCCTGTATAGGATTTTTCACGTCCACGAAGCCTTCCGTATCGAACCATATCCTGTACAGCAATCTGTTGCCTCCGACAGCCATTTCTCTCCTGCTGTGCAGCAGGAGACGATTATCAAACACGACAAGGTCCCCCTCTTTCCACTCCTGGTCATGGACGATGCTTTCTTCGAGATATTTCTCGATATCGAGAATCAGCTCGCTCGTATTTCTCGTAAACAGCCTCCTGTTTTCGTCGGAAATCTTCCGCATGTCAGGTTCGATGTATATGGAACTATACCAATTAAGAAACTTGTTCCCGGATTCCGTTTCTTCAAGCAGCGGCCTCCTGTACTTTTTCCTGTCGGTTCCCATATAAATGACAGTGATCGACTCCAGGAGGTTTGCGTCGTATTTCCGGTACAGCTTGTCTATGACCTTGGCCGCCTCGGCGAAGACCGTGTTGCCTCCCTGGTCGCTTGACCGAACGCAATAAAGCAGCGCGTATCGGGGAATCTTAGGATAATATGCGCCGTCAAGGTGAAAGGGCATCGGCGTATTGTTTTTGCCCCAGTATTTCACGTCGCCCTTGTCTTCAACGAGCGAGACTTTCCCTTCGGTATTGTTGACGACCCCGTAGCTCGTCGCGTCCTCGATCTGACGAACCAAGTCCTCAGAGCTCGCTTGGACATTGACCGCCTTGATAAGAGAAAAGGACCCTTCCTCTATTTCCTTTAAAATTTCTGAGAATGCTTCTTTCATGAATCGTGATGTTATTTCTGACGCGGCCATGCGCTTTATAATTACATATCTTTATAAAAATTCTGCCACCTCTTCCAGAAGTCCCTCGATCGGCCTGACGGTGTCGATCAGCAATTCCCCTTCTTCCAGGGCAAGCTGCAGGGTGCCGTAATGCTTTTTCAAGCCCTCAAAGTTCGTGATTGTCTGATTGGGCGCAGGATTGTCCGCTCTCTTATTGAACCTTTCCGCCCAAAGCTCTTCGTCAGTGCACGTTACCAGAACTGACTTAAGCGTAACGCCCCTCTCCTTGCACCAATCATTAATCACGCTGAAGTCACCCTTGGTCTGAAACGAAAAATCCAGGATAAAGGTGACATCAGTATGGATATTGCTCTCCAATATTCGGTACAAGACGGCATACGATGCCTTGCTTCTGTTTACATGTTCAGGGATAAACATTGAAACAGGGTCGTGAATGTCATCCTTCCTGAGAATCGGAAAATGCGTCCGTCCCCCAAGAGCATGGGTCAAGGTCGTCTTTCCTGTTCCGGGTCGTCCTCTAAAAAGAATAATTTTCATATATTCAATATTATCATATCTTAATTTGCCGGGCCGTCTCGAGCTGGAACCGCGATCGGCATTGCCCCGCTTACTCCGTCTGGCTTCTTTTTAGCTTATCAAAACGACGCGTCTCGTGCGCATCGGAAAACACTGCAAAAAAACTTTAAAGTTGCGGTTGCCTGTCTCCGTTAGCAAACGTATTTATAAGAATTTTCTGCATCTTAACGACTTCAGGGAATGTTCCGCCGTGAAGCGTAAACTCAACCGAACCTTCTGGATCCTGGGACTGGAAAACAACTTTATTCTCGGAGGTCTTTTTGTCGACTGACTCAGAATACTCTACGCCTTTCGGATTTACATTTTGCATGTCCTGAGAATTAGAAGGAGCTTTCTTCCACTCAATTCGTAATTCGCCAAGCCTTTTAAATTTAATGTCGCTTTGCGTGTTTTTAAAATCTCTCTTATACAGAATCATGCTTGTCCGGACAGTAACATTCCATCCTTCAAGCAATGGATACTCGAAGCTGAATGGGAGTTCCGAATCATGGCTTTCAAAGCGGCCCGTCCCTTCGCTGACTGCCCTATTCCTGAGCAGCTGATAGGTGCTCATTTTTTTCTCGCCACTGAGATGGCCGGTCTCGGTTTCTATATGAAAACCGCGGCGCCAAAGGGGAATGAAGGCGAGGGAAATAATAATGCCGGCAACAATTAACATGATGATCATTTTCATATCCTTTATTATATCGCTTTTGCTTAAATACGGCAGCAATTTTACACCATGTGAATTGGCACTGTCTTAGCGGCCTCAATAAATCCATAAGCAATATGCAGCGTACCTATGTTCTTACACGCCCTCAGCTTTCGCTTCGGACGCCTTGTTTTCGCTTTGCTGCGGGGCTTGTCCAAAGCTCGAACCTATTATTTAAGTAATGTTTAGGGTAAAATCTAGGTATGAATACCGACCAAATACCATATTTCGAAGACGAAGAGTCAAAATTACTTCCCGATCTCCCTATTGTAGGACGGGATACAATAAACGCAATCATCTTTAATCCTTCCACAAATGAAGTCCTTTGCCTTGATTGGGAGAAGTTTAATTGGAAAACCTTTGTTATTGGAGGCATCGAAAATGGCGAAGACCCTGTTTTAGCTGCATCAAGAGAGACAAAGGAAGAAACAGGATATAAGAACATTAAGTTCATTTCTGAAGTTGGAAAAACCAAGTCAGGCTACTATGCAGCTCATAAGAAAGAAAATCGAGTATCAAATGCTATTGGACTGCTTTTTGAACTAGTAGATACTGAGCAAGATGAAGTTAAAGAAGCAGAGACAGTAAATCATGTCTTTAAGTGGGTTCCAAAAGATGAAGTAGCATCTTTCATAAACCTGGCGTCACAAAAGTATATTTGGGGGAAAGCCCTTGAGAAAATTAACCAAAAAGTGTAGCTGGAGCTGACTTTTGATACACGGGCTTTTCTGTTATTTCTAACTCTTTATCGAGGATGAGTCCTCACAATTCAAGATAAACTTCTCGACCATCTTCCGATGAGCGAGGAACTTTCTGATTGGTGCATTGAGAATATCTAACAAATTGGTGATGAAGAAATAACTCCTACAAAAACTCCGGTTGTATCTTGCGAAGCTGAGAAGGGAAAGATTAAAAGTAAGCTAAGAAACTTACTTGAGCGAAGTCTTGAGGTAACTGATCCGTTTTAGTTTCTAAATCGACGCGTCTCGAGCATCATAACGTTAAATCATCCCTGCTTCTTCTTTAGAAGAAGAACATTCCGAACGCATTGAAAACTCCGGTCACATAGAACAAAATTAAGATTGCAAAACCAAAGACGATTGAAGAACCGAGGAGGATGTGCTCGACAGGCGGGGGTATGTTTTTTCCTCCAATAGTCATATTACTTACAAGGGTCGCAAACAATACCAATCCAAGCAAGACAATTGATAATTGACCGTACAGCCCACAGGTATCCGCCGAAGAAGTACAACTTTCACCACCCATTAATCCATAAGCAATTTTTAATAAGCCCGAAACCACGATAACAGCCAGAAGTATGTAATTTATTTTTTTCATTACAATCAATTATATCAGTACCCTTAAATATGGTAACGTTGAACGCGTCTCGTGCCAGCTGTTTATCGCTGCGTGATGTGGTTCGGTACGAATCCAAGGCGGGTGTTGAGCCTTATTATAGCTGATAATTCTCGGAACAACTGACCTGTCTAGGTCATACTATTCCCATTTGATTTCTGTAGAATAACCACCCTTTTCACCAGGTTCAGCAACCTTAACCAGAGATGATTTCTTTCCTTTGAAAACCAAGAAGTCATCTTCCAATCCTTCTGCTAATAAGTTATCTTCTTCTATTTTGTAACCAGTTCTTTCAAGGAGCTCTCTGGCTGCAGCAAATTTCGGATCTTCTCCTTCTTCAATTTTACCCGCAGGAATATCCCACTTATCCACTCGAAGAAAATGTGTTTTTAACTTTTTTCCATCCTCATCTTCTATGTATATTTTGACGAAATTCTTCATGCTTTAATTATAGCAAGAAGTTCGAGTCTCAGTCCCTAACCTGTCCAGATGTTTTTTTTGATAAGTCTACTCTGCGGATTCCAGAGAAAGAGGTCCTGTCTTTGCGTTCGTCAGTTGAATATTGTCTTTACCGATAAGTGTCAGATTTTTCGTGAAAGTACCCGGGGTTGTCGTACTTAATCCTACGGCAATAAAACTGTCTTGAAAAGTTGATATGACTGCGAGCCTTGGATCCGAATCTTGGATCAGATAATTCTTCTGTGTCTTCGCAATCGTAGTTCCCATCATTGAGCTGTAGCAGATAAAAACCAGTAAAAGACTTGCGAGTGTGACGAGCGCCACTCCGAACTTTTTTTCTAGCTTTGAATAGATGCTCTTTTCGTCCTCTTCGGGCATAACGTCTATTTTTTTATACCAAAATACTGAGACAAAAAGAATGGCAATTATCGAAGCAAATCCAATCATGGGACCTATCGACGAATAGATTGGGAAGAATGCGCCTAGCAGGAATAATGCGAAAAGTACCCAACGTAAAGTGTGTGTAAATTTATTGCCCGGTTCCCACCTTGCGAGCGTATAAAGAAGTGACATTAGTGAAAGCGCCCACACCAGAGCCACCAAGGTAGTAAGGAGAACCAGACCGAGGCTTACATCAACCATGTAAGCAGGGATGCCGAAATATTTGAGATAGCTCCACTGGTAAGCATACGCCGCCAGATAACCAGATGCTGTAAGGACGGCAAGTAGAAAGGCCTCTGAGAGGATTCTTTCTCCGACAGACTTCCCTTCTTTGCTTTTGTTGACTGCGTTCTTACTCATAATTTAATGGCTAAATAGTAACATAATGACCTGAAAAAAGATTGAATATGTCGTTTTTCATTTTGCGCAGACCTGAATAAAAGGTAGAATTGGTAGTAACAAAAAACATGACTTGGGCACGAACATTAGGAGCTGGAGACGGTCGACGCAGGAACGGTGGGGCGAGAGCCGGAGCCGGAAGGCCAATTAGCAATGCCGAGCGAATCATGCTTGAGAGACACTTGAACTCGAAAATAGTTGTCAAGGAAGTTCGCAGAGGAAAGACCAAGCATGCGATAAAAACTGTTCTGGTTGCCATGCTTGATGAATTGCGCGCTGAGGCCTTGAGCGGAAATCTAGTGGCAACCAAAGCCTATCTGGATGTTACCTTGGGCAGGCCGAGAACGCCAGCCGGCAAAAAGCCCCGACACAGCAATAAATCCATGCGACGAGCACTCGCGCTTTCAAGGATTCTCTAGCCACTACCGTCCTGCAACCCCTCTCTTGTTCATACAAAAGCCGTAGAACAACTCGTAGTTGGCCTGAGCCGCCTGTGCAGATTCAGGCTTGAGGCTATTGGAAGGAAAGGTGTTCCCCGTCTTGATGAAGGAATCCGGGAATGACTGAACGGTAAGGTTCATGGCATAGTCCGCACACTTACTGCTCGAGGTGATCGCAGCGGTCGTATCGTAAATGTAGATAATGGATACCGAGGCAAGGATAAAGATAATCGTAATGAATCTTTTCGTGTTCATGGCAATTGCGAGTTAATTATTATTCAGGCCTTAAGCCTTTTTCTTGGAAGCAAAGTTTGTAGACAAATTCATAATCCTGGTTGGCGGAAGTCGTGGTATACACCTGCTTTGTCTTTTGCCTATTCACGACAAACATGCGCGCTCGTTCCGAGCATTCCATCCGAACCTCGCCAGGAAGGACGGCAAGCTGAAAGTAAGTCCTCATGCCCAATGCGAGAATGAATACCCCGAGCAGTCCGAACAAAGAGTACCTTCCGATCATTAGTAAAGTTTTCTTCATAAAATTACGGATTACAGCTTTTAATCTGCAGGACGAGCGCTTTTTCCTGAAGAGAGGCAGCCTGAAGCTCTCCCTCGAGCGTCTCTAATTCCTGGCGATGCCGAGCCAGCTCATCTTGTATTTTTTTGATGTCGTCCGTGCTGTCCCTTAGTGAAAAACTTCCGTTTCTAACTTCCGACAACCGCTTCTTTAAATCAAGCTGCGAATCCTGTGTGATCTTTAAATCTGCACGTGCTTTGGCACAAGCTGGCGTTTCCATTTTCACGGGCGTTGGAGCAGGCGATACCATCACTTCTTTCACAACAACAGTATCGACTTTTGTAGTGCTCGAACTTTTTTCCTCCGCGTACGAAGTCGTCGTCGCAACAACCGAGACACTGTTTCTTTGAAAAGATTCCGTCTGCGCTGACCAGAATGCGAGCGCAGGTGTTCCGAGGATCACCCCGAGGGCGATCCCGATTATTTTATATTTCATGCACTGTAGCGATTTTACTGATAAAACAGCAAAGAATCTTGAGCCTTGAGACAGAAGACTCCTCGCCATCGCGGTCAGACCTTTCGGCCCAACCCATATCTGGTTTCCCAGACACGACCGCTACAGTGACTCTGACGAGGAGTCTTCTATACTGTAGCGGCTTTATTATGCGACCATATCCAAGGGTTAGTTGGGGTTAGGTCTGATTGTCCTGACAGAGACAATAATAGCTCAATTCGGGCTATTAGTCAGTAGCGTAGCTTAGAAGGAGGAATTTGTGTAGGGAGTTAAATTTAGACAATAACTCCGTGCTTTCTCATAAAATCTTGTAGAGGTTTGTATGGGATACGCTTAAGCTTTCCGAAGTTTGTATCCTTCTCAAAATCTTCTTCTGCTAGATTTTCTATCTTGGCTCCGGCTCCAATCTTCTTTCTTCCCTCGTTACTTATTACCTTTGCAAGATTTCCAAACCATTTTCCTCCAGCATTAATGAGCCTTTCATCTCTTGCCTTAATACAGTCATACATAGGAAACATTCCGATATCAATTATTACTGGATAGCACTTCCCCTCAACGAGCTTTAATTGAACAGCGGCAATGAGAAGTATATCTTTATCGGGTTGAATTTGTTCAATTTTTACGTTCTCCTTTAGGCGAGCAGAAGGCTCTCTTTGAGTAGGGGGTCGTTTGAAGTTAAGTTCAGCATTATCAACAAACAATCCTTTCAACTCCAGTCTCTTTCCGGATGTATGAATGTAGTCAGGAAATGATTCCCTTTCTCCAATAAGTCTAGGGGCTTTTGACAACCCAATCTGTCCGAGCTTTTTTATATTCTCTTCATCATCTTGAGATCCTAGTAGTTTTATTTGAGGCATCGCAGCATCCAACAAGGTATTAACTATCACCGCGATTTGGCTTGGCTCAAAACCTTCGATTGATTCAGGTGGCAAAGAAAGCCAGTCTATTTTTAATCCGATCAAGCACTGAAATTCTTCCTTTAGACTATTTATTTCTTCTTGTGAGATTACAGACTGAACTACGCCAGACGATGTCTTTCCATTAACTTCTTCTGCTGGTGTTGATTTTGCCATGCGGTTTTAGCCTGTGCCAGGAGTTCTTGGTGAATCTGTTTTCGGACAGATTCAGCTGGTACATCAACAACAATATCAGAAAAGTCTTCCGCCTTCAATCTTGGCCGTGTCCCCCCTCCACCCAAAGGCAATAGATTCAAGAAGGGTTTTGATTGAAAATACAGCCACCAAAAATAGTGGTATCCATCAAAGGGCGTTACTTTTACAAACTCTGATTTAATCTTAAAGTTCAGAGAATCACTAGAGTCAATCCACTCTGCTTTTGGTGTGACCAAAACATTTCCTAAGTACGCACGCATTGTGCCAAACAGTATCTCCTGTTCTTTAACGTCAAAAATACTTTTTTCAATCATGTCAGAAAACGAGAGGTCGAAAGTAAGGTTTTTACCTCCAGAAATATTCTTATACTCTATAGGGTAAGACGATATAGAACCTTTGGTGTTTTTAACCTTACCTAATTTCGTGACCTCAGCATAAAAACTAAGAGGTTTACCCTTGCCTTTTTCCCTGTATGTATGTGGGTCCCAAACAGAAGCTATTCTGCTTTTTGAATCTAGTATTGATAAAAAATATATACCGTTCTTCATAAAATTATTTCTTTGATTTTATATCGGAAAGATTATTAACAAGATCTTGCAATTCGTTCTTTGTTGAGGTTGCTAGTCTATTATTGAAAGGTATCCCTATCGAAGGAGCAAATCCAAAAAAAGTTTTTGATTCCGAGAGAGATTTTTTACCTTTCTTTTTTAACATTACAATGTCTGCCCTTGCTGTAGTTCCCGCTGTGAGATGAAATATTCCTTCTGGCATACCGATAACCCCCAAAAGATTCCAGTCATTCTCAACAACTTCTCTCAAACGCTGATACTCCGCATTAGCAATAATTGAATGAGGAAGCAGACAAACAAGAGTACCATCATCTTTTAAAAGATCTTTGCATATATCTAGAAAAACAGCATCGCTTGTTTTATAGCCCAAATTAAAGAGATTGCTCCCAGACTCAACTTGTTTTATCGGCAAAGAAAAAGGAGGGTTAGCAAGAATGTAATCAACTTTTCCTTTCCAGATACCGAACTTCTGAGATTCATAGATGTCTGTATTTAAAAATGATTTCTTATGATTCTTTTGCGTACCAATAGATAAAACCAAAGTGGATAAATCAATTAATGATTCATCTAAATCATTACCCACAAGATGTACGGGTGTATTTCCCCATCTTTTCGACACTTCCAATAAAAAGGTTCCTCCTCCACAAGTAGGGTCCATTACGATCGCATCTTTTTTAATGGGCAGAAGGTCTGCCATTGCCTTAGCAATTGATCGAGGTGTAAAAAATTTACCTGAATTACCTCTAAATCTTCTGCTTAGAAAAAATTGATACCATACGGGCAAATGCTCTCCATACGGATCTAACAAAACAATCTCATCCAAAAAGGCAACAAGATTCTTATCGGCGCTAATTTTTTTAAATATCTTATCTCCTTTTTTAAATATCTCTTCTAGATTTGATTCCTTGATATTAAAAATGTGTTTCTTTATATAAATAAACGAAATAAGAAAAAAACCATCCTCAGCTATTACACTGTGTCTGCGAAGTAAATTCTCCAATTTTTTCTGGCTAGAAACCATAATGTTAAGCCTATTATATAGGAAATTAGCCTCTACATATAGATTGTTTGAATTACACAACATACTGACAAATCTAGCTTCATTATTAAAAAATGTGTAGTTGACTTGTTCAACCTTCTGCTCCGTGTTGTAGTATTAGGTAGCTTTGAAAAGGTCTTTACGGTACTTGTGTTGGTGTGCAAATACAAAACCCGCTACAAGTGACTCCTGACGAGGTCGAGCCATTAATAACCACCAAATACGCCCTGTATGCCCGCAAGTCGAGCGAAGCGGAAGAAAAGCAGGCTTTGTCCATCGATTCCCAAGTGAAGGAAATGCTGGAGCTTGCCCAGAAGAACGGGCTGGAAGTCGGGCAAATCTACAGAGAATCCCATTCGGCAAAAGACTGCGGGCAGCGCCCTGTCTACAACCAGCTTCTTGCCGATATCCGAATGGGAAAGTTCACAGGAATACTCGTATGGCATCCTGATCGCCTTGCGCGTAACGCTGGAGATCTCGGTGCACTCGTAGATCTTCTCGACCAGAAGAAGCTAATCGAAATCAGGACATATAGCCAGAAGTTCACGAATAATCCGAATGAGAAATTCTTGCTGATGATCCTCGGCTCACAAGCAAAGCTTGAGAACGACAACAAGAGCATCAACGTTAAGCGAGGGCTTCGTACAAGAATCGAGATGGGGCTCTGGCCATCCGTCGCCCCTACCGGATATCTGAACCATCCGGACAGGACGAAGAAATGCCATATCATTCAGGATCCCCAGAGAGCCCATGCGATCAAAATCATGTTCGAGAAAGTCGCATACGAGAAATGGAGCGGACGGGATCTGTACAGATGGATGAAGGAAGACCTCAAATTCAAGACCAGAGGGAATAAGCCATTCTCACTTGGAAATATATTCACAGTTCTCAGGAACCCCCTCTACTGCGGACTTCTTGAATATCCCAGGAAAAGCGGCAAATGGTTTGTAGGCCAGCATGAGCCGATCATCAGCCAAGAGCTATTCAAAAAGGTTCAGGAGAAACTGGACATGAACAAACCTAAGGGACCGACTAGAAAGGAATTCGCATTCACGAGATTGATGAAGTGCGGACTCTGCAACTCAGGAGTCTGTGCGCAAGAGAAATTCAAAGGCCTTATCGACGGCACGCAAAGAAAACATATCTACTACAGCTGCACTCGCTTCTATGACAAATACTGCAAGAACACTTACCTGCCCGAGCAACAATTAATTACGCAGC
The DNA here is from genome assembly GCA_964550955.1 of uncultured Candidatus Saccharibacteria bacterium. Taxonomy (GTDB): domain Bacteria; phylum Patescibacteriota; class Minisyncoccia; order Phycocordibacterales; family CAIZLB01; genus VEQN01. The sequence continues at coordinate 69,744 of CAZKAF010000001.1, read as the reverse complement.
TCATCGAAATCATTGAGAAGATTGATCTGGACAAGATCGGAGTGCGGCAGAAGCTCGAGCTGGAAATGGGTAGGTTCAATAACTTCAGAAATAAAGTGCTAGGACTCACCCGAGATCAGGAAGACAAGCAAAGTAAGATTGACGTTAGAGCTTATGCAAAATACTTACTTAAAGAAGGAACCGTTGAGGAGAAGCGAGAACTCATGCAATCGTTCAAGAGTAAGTTGATTTTAATACACAAAAAAGTAATTTTAGAATAAATCAACTAAAACTTAATTTCTTGGTTTTTGGCTATAAACCAATTCTCACTTACTTTATTGTTATCACTATTTGGCAATGGATCAGCATTATTGACCTTAAATAAGGCCGGAATATTTACAGCTCCCCCAAATATTAATGCATGCTGTGTAGGTATTGAAGGTAACTTTCTCAATGTAGTCTCAGAGATATGAGGTGTAATCTGTCTAATATGAGACAAGTCATCAGGGTTTTGAATACGATGAACTATAAAGTTATTACACTGAGACAAAACTGTTCGAGATAATTCGCTAGGCCGCTGAGAAGATATCAAAAAGAATAGACCATACTTCCTTCCCTCTTTTGCAACCCTATCAAAGACTCGATTTTCTTTAAGAAAATTTCGCTGAGGCTCATTTGATATATATCGATGGGCTTCTTCTAGGATAAGATTCACTGGGAAAATATTTCTATTTTTTAAACTTTTCAATTTATCAAAGATTATTCTTGTTACCACAGTTGAAACAATCTCAATTAGCTCGTCCTCGACTGAGTTCAAATCGAGAATAATTACTTGTGAAGTCTTTTTACTTTTACTGATTCCCAACAAATCTTCTAAATACTTTTCTTTTGATAGAGTGGCTTTCTCCTTAATAAAATTAAAATCACTTCTTTCCTTTATACTTTTAAATCTTGTAAGAAGTGACGAGCAATAATCTCTAATATGCTTATTACCATGTGCCTCTTCATAAAGCAGGGCAAGCTCTAGGGCGTTTTCTATTTCATTAAAATTGAAAACTGCTTCTTTGTCATAACTAGGCATCTCAAAATCATCCCTAAAAAATATTGAATCCCCGTTTGTGTCCTTACTCTCAAGATAATCATGCAGCTCATCAGTACCTATGATTTCTCCGAAATGAACATACAAACTATTCTCGATTGTCGCCTCCTTAGTCTTTGCACCCTTATCATAAGAAATCGGTGTTTCGCTAAACTTCTTAGTTAATTTAATTTCTTCTGTCTTAAATTTTCTTAAAATTGAAATGATTCTATCTTTTTTCGAAGGACTACTAGTCTCATCTCTCATTATCAACGTAATACATGTAGCAAGAATATGGTTCTTTGTTTTTATGATACTTTGACCATCCTCTTTGCTAAATAGAGTAGCTATCCCTAGGGCGGATCTTAAAACTGGTCTCTGTGTCTTTTCGCTTGCTTGCAAAAGTATTTCCCATTCTTCTAAATTAAAAAAATGGTGTGGCAACTTAAATTCCTCATAGCCTTCTTTACCTTCAATGCTAAGATTTTTTATTTTAATTTCAGCATTTTGTAATCCTTCAAAAGCGCTCTTGTATTCACCATTCACATCAAATATTAAAAAGGTTGCCCCTAGAGAAGAGAAATCTTTCTTCTTAAACAATGTCTGAAGCATGGATGAAATAGTGCAAGACTTACCACTTCCGGTATTTCCCAATACAGCTGAGTGGCTACCAAAAAACTTATCGATACTTATTTTAACCTTGTAGTCTGGAAATATTGCTGACCTTCCAATCTCCAAAGCAAGCATCGCGGTTTTGTTTTTATATTTTAGAGTTTTGTGTTCTGGTATAACACACGTATTCAAGTTACATCCATTACACTTATTAGCTTCATAATTTCTTACATCAAATATAATGTCTAGTTCACTATCTTTTATGTACAAAACATCACTGTATAATGTAGGGTAAACAGATACGCCAAAATCAAACTTATCTTCGGAAATCCTACCTATTGGTAATACATCAAGATATTTAATCGAATGACTTTTATTTAGTTCTTGTTCCCTTATATCTTCTGGAGTTTTTTCATCCTTTTCCCTCACACTTACAACTTCAGCCACAATATAATAATTTTGATAAGGGACAATAACATAGCTGTTTATCTGAGCAAAATAATGTATATCATCATAACCATTTGCATTAAAGTTTCTTGTACCACTCAAAAGTTCAACTGAAAACCTATCTGAGTTTATAGAGATTATTTTTCCAATAACTCGTTTTTTATCATCAATTATCATTTGAGTTATTTTTTATCTATAAGACTCTTTATAGCTTGCTCTATGCTACTTTCAATTTTTTGCTGACGAATATCAGGTAACAAGTTATTAACAATGTAGCTAAAGTAATGGATATTTTCTGAATCAATTTCCCCTCCAATAATCCATATACGAGGATCATTGAGATCTAGAAGTCTTTTGATACTTTCTTTTGCAGGATCTTGAAATATAACAATACGAAATGTGGGGATTGTTAAAGCTTGATAGATCAAATTATTAACGTGTTGATCACTAAAACTGTACCCCGCTGTTACAAGTATATTTTTTTCTTGCATTAACTTTTTTTGAAATTCCCTAAATAAGTCAGAGTACGGGGAACCAAAACTAGAAGTCTGCTTCATAGGAGTCGGGTAAATCATCGATGCTTCGATTTTCTCTGTTGGATCCTGTATTTCTTGAATATTAAATATTTTTCCTTTTGTGTCCGTCTCTACCCAATTTACTGATCCATGAAGTTTGTATAGGTAAACAAAATTATCTATCACATTCCATTTATTAGAACTCAATTCCATCTGTTCGGCGAAAGCATAGTTAAAAGTAGTGGGATTGAAATATCTCTCTATATTTCCTGAAAAACCATTACTATATAAAATACTGAGCTGGTCCAAAGCCTTTTCTGAATACAAATCATAGTTAGTCGTAAAAATATTAACTTTTGACAAGCTATTATTTCTATATACAAGTTTTTTATAAAACAACTTGTATAAATCTATAACATCAGTATGAGCTATATTTGCTTTGTTAATACATTTCTCAAGAATGAATTCTTTAGTTTTATCAATCAAAGACTGGATTTTTTGCTTAAGCGCTTTATCACCCTGGACGTCATAAATAAAATTGAAGCTAAACAAAACTTCTAAAAAACTTTCCAGATTGTTATTAAAAGGAGCAATTGAGATATCTATCTTTACAATATCCCTTAAAACATCCTTATCGCCTGCATTAAGTGTCGCATAAAATAATTTTGCTAAAGGTTCCATGGTAGGAATCCCGATCTGCTCGGATTCTTTGACAAAGGATGAGCAGCCCGATCCAAGTAAAAAAGATAAATTCTTTACATCAAAAATCTGTAAGATTTCTTTTTGAATCTGAGCGAGAATGTTTTCTTTAGTTTTATCTTCTAACTTATCGAGAACATTAATATTCCCTTTATAAAAATAGAATTTTTCTTTCTTTTGAGCCTGATTCATAATGACTCAATTATCCCACAAACAAGGGTTTTTAGGAATTAACGTATTTTGACCCCTCTAGGTCGCTAGATACGAAAAACTAAGTTGCTGCGGGACTAGGACTCGAACCTAGATAGGCGGAACCAAAATCCGCAGTCCTACCATTAGACGATCCCGCAATGACGCGGCAATTGCGGCCAAAATTCAAAATTGAAGCTTGAATGCTGGCTTAAATCCGCCGCGTGGTACCCAATTTACCTTGAATGCTCCGATATGACAAGTTCAAGGGGCAGGCTCGGTATGTAGGTTTTTCCGAGCGAATTGTAGACGCCGAGCACCGATTTTATGACCCCCGCGACCTTCTGCGGGCCGAACGGAATGGCCGCGTTCGAAGCAGCCGAAGCGCTTGAAGCGCCGGCATTTGCGGAAGCAGAACCGCCATGTGCGGCGCCTGTCGAATCGCCGGCCCTGCCCGCTCCGCTTGCTGCCAGCTCCTTCGCCAAAGCTCCGATATCACGAATCTCGTCTTCCGAAAGGCTTGCCCCTATCTGCTCCGCTTCGGCCTTGGCAATCATCAGCGCCAGGACGTATCGCAGCCGCACGAGCGCCAGGTCGGCGAACATTTTCGGATCGATGTTCTTCTCGGCCATTTTCCGGAGGGCCGAATATGAGAGCTCGGCATCATCAGCAAGAATGCCCTTCACATAGTCAAAAATGACGGCCGATTTCGGCGCGCCGGTCACTTCCTCGACCTCTTCGAGCGTCTTCGCCCCGAGCGAAAACACCTTCTGAAGAATGCTTAAAGTGTCCCTGAACGATCCGTCGCCGAGAAGGGCGACCAGGTTCGCTCCCGCCTCGTCGAGCTTCATCCCTTCTTTTTTCGCCAGGTCAATGACATGGCTCCTGAGCGCGTCCGCGGACGGCTTCTTGAAATTGTACACCTCGCACCTCGAGACGATGGTATCGGGAAGCTTCTCCGTCTCGGTCGTCGCCAATATGAAAATGACATGCCTCGGCGGCTCCTCGAGCGTCTTCAGGAACGCGTTGAACGCGGCCTTGGAAAGCATGTGGACTTCGTCCAAAATATATACCTTGTACTTCGACTCGAGCGGCACCGTGCCGACCGCTTCGGACAGCGCGCGAATGTCGTCGACGCTCGTGTTCGAAGCCGCGTCGATTTCATACAAGTCGTTCTGGCTCGTGCCGAGCTCCTTGGCGAAGATGCGCGCGATGGACGTCTTGCCCGTGCCTCGCGATCCCGCGAACAGGTAGGCATGGGCGATCTTCCCTTCCGCAATCGACTTCTTCAGGACCGACACCACATGATCCTGCCCCAAGATGTCGCCGAACCCGGCAGGCCTGTATTTTCTGTATAAGGATACGTGATGCGGATTTGAGATTTTTGACATGCAGGTATTATATCGCATCCGGCGATTCTGTGCAGTCGGGAGTCCATTCGAAGACCCAAAAGAGGAAGCGTCCCAGCCGAACGCGCACGGCTCAGGCCGGCAAGCCGAGAAAGCGCATAAGCCACAAAATGAAAGAAATAAAAAAAAGCCCCGAGGACCCCGCGCATCGTTTTGCTGATGCGCAAGATTCTCGGGACCAAGGGCCGTCTTACGACGGAATGACGGAAGATTCAGCTTCCTTCAGGATGCTGGCGCAGACCGAAGAGCCAAGCTGCCCCAAAGCTTGGGCGCTGTTCAGCGCATGGTCCCTCGAGACGGCGGCTATTTCCTGAGCGGCGCCCTTCATCACGAGTTCCCGAACCCTGAACAGGAACTCCTGTCCGGCTCGCTTTGAGAGTTTCAGGACATGAAGCGCGACGTGCAAGTCCACCTTGCTTGAAGGGATGTCGATGGCGAAGGATCCCTGGCCGAACATCCGCAGATATGACCCCGCGAACGGCGCCAAGGCGGACTGATATCCCTCCATGAAGCTGTGCGCCAGCGACATGGTGCTTTGGGAGCCCAGCTTTGCGGCAAGAAATTCCGCGACTATTTCGCCGACAGCCTCGCTGACCTGTTCGGGGACGGAGTCCTCGAACTTTCTCATCGTCGAGGCCGTTATGGCCGTGGCGAATAATTCCGTCAAATCTTCCACTCGGACGGACTTTCCGTCAGGACGGCTGACGATGGCCTGCGCCATGGCCGCCGCGGTTATCATTTCAGCCTCGGAGATTGCCTCTTCGGGGCATTTCAGGTATGCGCCCAGAATCTTGACAGTCCCCAATGAAGGATGACTGTTCCACCGCCTCGCAAACGAAATGTAAAAATGACGATGCAGGATGAGGATGGCCAAAACTGCCAATTCCGTCAGTTTCCGGGCCGGATCAATGGTTTCTTCTCTCATATTCGATTTTCTCCTTTGAAGGTACTTTGTTGTTGGATTTGTTCTGACGTCATCTGACGTTGTATATATTATATCACAATATTAATATTAAATCAATATTCCTTCGGAAACTGCGTCGCGAACGGAGTCAGCTTATGCCCGCTTCGCGCTTCCCTGCCTCACCCATCTGTAAATCAGCTTTCGAAGCTCGTCGGCGACGATGATGCTCGATGCCGTGATGATGACCGTTACCCAATCCGAAAGATTCAGCGGCACGGTCCTGAGCACGGTCTGAAGCGGGCCCCAATAGATGCCGAGCGTCTGGATGCAGATGATCAGGAACGTTGAGACGACAAGATACTTGTTCGCGAAGAACGGAATCTTGAAAAGCGAATGATTCTCGGACCGGCAGTTCCAGGCGTTGAACCATTGATATGCGGCCATGACCGTTAGGGCCATCGTCGTCGCCTTGGCGTAGTTTGAAATGTCGAGATAGTATGCGAAGACGATGAGCGTGCCGACCATCATGACGAGAGCGCCGAGCGCGATCCTGACTCCCATGACGGGCGTGACCAGCGACCTTCCTTTTCTATGGAGCGACGACATGCGGGCGCCCATCGTGTTCTGTTCCATGGCGAGCGCCACGACCAGGAATCCGTCCGTCACGAAGTTCAGCCAGATGATCTGGCTCGGGGAAATCGGAAGCGGGAAATCCAGAAGAAGCGCGGTAATGATTATAAAAATACCGGCAATGCTTGTTGATGCGAGATACGTGATTATCTTCTTGATGCTGTGATAGATGTATCGTCCTTCCTCGATGGCGGAGACGATGCTCTTGAAGTTGTCATCAAGGAGCACGATGTCGGCCGCTTCCTTGGCAACCTCGGTTCCGGTCTTGCCCATGGCTATGCCCAGGTCAGCCGCCGCGAGCGAGAGCGCGTCGTTAACTCCGTCTCCCGTCATGCCTATGGTCAGGCCGCGAGACCGATACAGCTCGACGATCTTGAACTTGTGCTCGGGCGAGACGCGGGCGAACACCGTCACTTTCGGCAGGACCTCGGACAGCTGCTCGTCAGACATCCGGACCAGGTCGTCTCCCGTGACGGCCTCGTCGCCGTCCTTGAATATTCCGGCCTTGCGCGCGATGGCTTTCGCCGTCTCTATGTAGTCGCCGGTAATCATCACGATCTTCACGCCGGCCTGCTGCGCCTTCACGACCGACTCATGAATGTTTTCCCGAAGGGCGTCGCTGATTCCGACAAGGCCGACGAATGTCAGATCGGGAATATTTCCGATCTCCTCCGCATATGCCGGCGGATCCTTTCGGATGGCAAGGGCGAGAACCCGAAGGCCCTGCGAGGCCATCTGATCCACCATGTCATGCGCGTCCTGCATGACCTGAACGGTCATCTCGTGATTCTTGACGCCCTTCGCGTAGCGCTCGCATTTTGCCAGAACGACTTCCGGCGCGCCCGCGATGAAATATATGGTCTCGCTGAAAACCTTATGCGTCACCGCATGGTATTTTATGTCAGATGAAAACTGTATCTCGTTCAGGATGGGCCACTCCTTGAGCATCTCGTCTTTCAGCAGCCCGACCTTTTGCGCAAACACCGTGAGCGCCGACTCGGTCGGATCGCCCGAAACCCTTCTCCATTCTTCTTTCGACTCGTCGTATGCGATCGGAGAATCCGCCACGATGCCCGAGATGCGCGCCATGTGAAGCACGTCGTCATGAAGCTTCGGGTCGATGATTTCCCCGTTCGAGCTTTGCGTAATGTTTCCTTTCGGCTCGTATCCGGCGCCCGTCACGTCGTACAGCTCTCCGCCGGTATACACCTGCTGCACCATCATCTGATTGAGCGTAAGCGTTCCCGTCTTGTCCGTCGCCACGATGTCCGCCTGGCCGAGCGCCTCGACGGCCTGCAGCTTTTTGACCAATGCATTTTTCTTGCCCATTCGATACACGCCCGCCGCCAGGATGAGCGTTACGGTCACGGGCAGGCCTTCGGGAATCGCGGACACCGCCATTGCCACGACAGTCGCGACCATCACGGCGACCGTGAAGCCCTTGGCGATGCCGATGGAGAAGGTAACGGCGCCGACGAGCAGCACGACATAGATGATCAGCTTCGACAGCTTCCTGATTGTCTCCTTGAGCGGAACCTCCGTAGTGATGGCGGAAAGCTCCTGAGAAATGTTTCCGATGGCCGTTGCCATGCCGACCGCCGTGACGATGGCAAGCGCCGATCCGCCCTGGACGTTCGTGCCCTTGAATACCATGTTCTTCTGCTTGAACTCCTCGATGGCCATGTCCGCGGTGTCGCTCAAGGCCTCGATATTCTTCTCGACCGCTTCCGATTCCCCCGTGAGGGACGATTCGTCCATTCGCAGGCTCGTCACCTGCATCAGGCGGGCGTCAGCTCCGACCTTGTCCCCTTCCTTCAGGACGAGAATGTCTCCCACCACCAGCTCGGTGTCGGGAATCATTTCCTCGATGCCGTTTCGTATGACGGTCGAGGTCGTCGTGGCGAAATTCCGGAGCGCGGCAAGCGTGTCCTCGGCCTTGCCTTCCTGCACGGTCCCGACGATGGAATTGATGATGAGCACCGCGAGTATCACCGCCGCGTCAATGTAGTCTCCCATTATGAAAACCACCAGGGCCGCAATGAGAAGTATGTAAATGATGGAACTTTGGAATTGCCTGAAGAAAATGGTGGCAAGCGACGTTCTCGGCGCTTCGGGGAGCTTGTTCGCGCCGTATTTTTCCATCCGCGGTGCAATGTCGGAATGCCTCAGCCCGCGAATGGATGTCTCGAGTTCAGACAAGACTTCGGAGGAATCTTTCAGATATGGCTGGGCATATCTGGTAGTGCTCAGCTCGGCGCCTGCCCGGCCGCTATTTTTTTTATCTTCTTTTCGAATTTCATTCATGCTCATAACTATACCTTAATCTCAGGAAATTTGAACAAAAGACCTCATGGGGCCGCGGCGGCAGAAGAAAAAAGGAGAGGGTTACATGTTCTTCAAAAAATCCTCGACAATCACCCTCACCTGCTCAAAAGAGTCGGCTTTTTCCATGAGCTCCAGCCGAAGCTCCTTGGCGCCGTCGAAGCCGTTCACGTATGCCTTGTAATGCTTCTTCATCAGCGCGAAGCTCTTGACGCCGCCCAGATATTTTTCGTACAGATGCGTATGCTCGAGCATCACGCGCAGTTTCTCCTCGACGGTCGGGACATATGCCTCAAAGCCGGGCATTCGAATTGATTCGAAGAGCCACGGATTGCCGAAGATGCCTCGGCCTATCATTATGCCCTCAGCTTTTGTTTCCTGATATTTGATCATTCCTTCGGCAACAGTATTGACGTCGCCGTTGCCGAATATCAGAGTCCTCGACAGGCGGGCTGCAGCTTCGTCAAAATCCTTTCCGAGAGCTTTCATTTCAGCAAACTTCTTAACGTAGAATTCGTCGCGAATCTCAATCGCTCGGGCCACATGTTCCCAGCGCGCAGGAACCTTGGACATTTCTTTTCTTGTTCGCGCATGAACCGTAATGACGGCAGGCTCGGCCTCAAGCAAGGCGGGCAGCCACGTTTCGAGCTCGTCTTTGTTATATCCGATTCTTGTCTTGACTGTCACGGGCAGATGCACAAGCGCAGCCTCATCCCCAGCTTCATATCGGGCAATAAGCTCAGGGTCATCATTGAATTCTTTTTTCGGAATCCTGACCGCCCCTTTCTGAGCCGCCCGCACGACTTCCTGAGCCAGTTTCGGGTTCTTAATCATCGCTGAGCCGCAGCCCTGCTTCTCGATTCCCTTGTCGGGACAGCCCATGTTTATGTCCACGCCGTCATACCCGAGTTCGGCCACGAGCTTGCATGCCTGCTCCATATATTCCGGATGCGAGCTGAAAAGCTGAGCCACGAGCGGTCGCTCAGAAACTCGGCCGTCTTGGTCTGCGTGAGCCGCCTTGCCGGCATTCTGATTCTGCCCAAGGGCAGATTCTGGCTGCGCGTCCGCGGTGTTATATATAAGGTCATGCATGAGAATGGCCCTGCCTTCAGGAGTGGCCCGGATGAGTCCGTCGGCCGAGACGAACTCCGTCCACATGACATCCGGCTTTCCATACTTCGCTATGACATGCCGAAAGGAGCAGTCCGTCACGTCCGCCATGGGCGCCAAGACAAAAAGAGGCCTGTTTTCAGCCTGCGCCCTTTCGTGCAATTTTTTCCAGAATCCCAGATTTGCCATATGCAGTGCAGTCTACGCTAACAGCACTTTTGATTCAAGTACGCCGAGCCTCTTGTTCGTCCTCTTTTTATCTTCCTCATTTCCCTCCATATACTTCAGAACAACTTCGAACTTTTGGTCCCACTTTTCAAACTTCTGGTCCCACCTGTTGCATATGTCAGAAATATCAGAACGGATGCCCCTCATCTCCAATCGCATCTCTTCGTGCTCGCGTTGATTTTGCTCGCGCAGATTCTTTTGGTCTTCGGCAATGCTGGAAATCATCATTTTCAACTCATCAAAATCCCCTTTCAGCTCCATCTTTATCTCAGTCTTGACCTCGTGCTTGAAGTTGCCCAGCCGATCAGTCAGCGCATCTCGAAGATGCCCCTTCGTCACGAGCTCGTCATCATCCGGTCTTGGTTCAAATTCAATTGCCTTAGTCATGTCGCTTTATGGTTACCATGCTAATACCGTCTTATGTGCAAGTCTATCCGACCGACATGAATTCCCGGTAAAGTTTTCCTGAAGATGTGCCCAGGCGTCCGGAAGAGGCATTTAGGCGTCCGAAAACAATTTCAGGCGGCGGAAGGAGCCGCCTGCAAGCAACTCGCCAAATATGCTACAATAGCACCCGTCACAGAAAAGGACATTTTTAGCTTTTTATAAAATACAATTCAATAAACATGGCATCAAAACCAGCAAAAAAGACAGCTCAGAAAACTGCGCCTAAAAGCGCAAAACCCGCTGCAAAGAAATCAGTTACAAAAGCATCAAGCAAGCCGGCAGCCAAAGGCTCCGCGAAGGCTCCGTCCGCGCCGAAGAACCTTCTCCCGGCCATCAAGGCAATCGTCGGACGAGAAATCCTCGACTCGCGAGGAAACCCTACCGTCGAAGTAGACGTGACGCTCAAGGACGGATCATTCGGACGAGCCGCTGTTCCTTCAGGAGCATCAACTGGCTCATACGAAGCAATCGAGCTTCGGGACGGCGACAAGAAGCGATACCTCGGAAAGGGCGTGCTCAAGGCAGTTGCTAACGTCAATGGACCGCTCCGAAAGGCTCTCCTTGGAAAGCAGTTCAACCAGGAGACGCTCGACCAGCGAATGATCTGGCTCGACGGAACTCACAACAAGGCAGTCCTCGGCGCGAATGCCATTCTCGGAATCTCGCTCGCCTTCTCCCATGCGGCTGCAAAGTCTCAGAAGAAGCCTCTTTATAAATATTTTGCTGATATCGCAAAAACTGGAAAGCCAATGAGCCTTCCGCTTCCGATGATGAACATCCTCAACGGAGGAAAGCATGCCGAGAAGTCTACGGACCTTCAGGAATTCATGGTCATGCCAGTAGGCGCCAAGAGCTGGGCGCAGGCGCTTCAGATGGGCGCGGAAGTATTCCACGCTCTCAAGAAGATTCTTCATGACCGAGGCCTTTCAACCACTACAGGCGATGAGGGAGGATATGCTCCTTCTCTCGGAAACAATGAGTCCGCTCTCAAGGTTATCCTCGAAGCCATCGAGAAGGCCGGATACAAGCCCGGAACTGACATCGGCATCGCCATCGACGCCGCTTCGACTGAGCTTTACAAGGCTGGCGCTGACAGCGTAGCCGGAGAAAGCAAGAACGGAACGTACGAGCTCGCAAGCGAAAAGCGAAACCTCTCTACGTCAGAGATGGTGAAGTTCTACGAAGAGTGGCTCACGAAGTACCCTATCGTTTCTATCGAAGACGGATTCTCAGAAGATGACTGGGCAGGATACGAACAGCTTACGAAATCTTCCGGAAAGAAAGTTCAGATTGTCGGCGACGACCTCTTCGTTACGAATATCGATCGACTCAAGTCTGGCATCGAACGAAAGGCTGGAAACTCTATCCTTATCAAGCTCAACCAGATCGGATCCGTCACTGAGACAATTGCCGCCATCAAGATGGCAAATGCCGCGAAGATGACGTCCGTCATCTCTCACCGATCAGGCGAGACTGAGGATACGACTATCGCCCACTTCGTAGTAGGACTCGGATGCGGGCAAATCAAGACGGGTTCGCTCTGCCGAACTGACCGAGTAGCGAAGTACAACGAGCTCCTTCGAATCGAAGAGCAGCTTGGAAAGAAAGCTGTCTTTGCTGGCAAGAACGCATTCAAGGCGTAATTGCGCACTTAAGCCCTTAAGCCCCGGATACGGGGATAGGCCCGATACGATACAGCAAAAAAACACCGCGCAGAGATGCGCGGTGTTTTTTAAATGAAAAAGCCCTGCAATACATGACGTACGGCAGGGCTTTTGAGCCCGAAGAAGACATTGTCTTACCAGGGCGACCAGCTGGACTGAAACAGGCGGTTGCGCTGCTTTTCGCGCTTCTGCGCTGTCTTGTTTTTCTTGGACGGCGGCCTGCCGCCCGGATTAAGCGCCCTGTGATAATGAATGGACATGGTCGTGGTATGGTCTGAGTTTCCTTGCCTTTGTCGAAGAACTAAGACGGGCACCCACCCGCAAAGTCATGCCGATAATCCTACTCCATTTAAAAATCTTGTAAATGACCGCTTCAGCGGCGCATATCTCGCTGCGCGGCCATCTGCCATTGCAAAAGGACCGGTCCAGCTTATCTCGCCTTCTGCTCAAGCATCCTGATTTCGCTTTCCATGCGCTGGTTTTCAGTCTTCAGGCGCTCGACTTCGGTCTTTTCCCGCGTTTTCTTGTCTTTCAAGAATCCGACGGACCTTACCTTGTTGTCCACGTCCTTCTGCTTGTATATCTTCTCGCTCTTGGCCCGTTCCGCGTCAAGCGCCGACTTGTGACCTGACGCCTCGATCTGCTTGATCTCAAGCCCGTGCTTCTGGATAGTCTGGCCGATATCGCTTATCTCATGCTTGACCGCGTTCAGCTTTTGCTGAATATGCTGGAGCTGGCTTTCGAGCAGCACCACCTCGTGAGTCTTCTTGTCCGACTCCATGCGCAAGTCGTGCATCTTTTTCTCTATTTCCTTCACCTGGAGGCCGGAATCTCCGATCCGCCCCTTGAAGGAATGCTCTTTTTCATCGAGCGTCTTCAGTATCCGCTCCATTTCCTGAACTTCCCTCTCGCCATGCACGATTTCGGATTCGAGCCTTCGTATTTCAGTTTCCCGATGAGAAATGTCGAGCTTGTTATGATCGTATTTCCGCTTAAGGTCCGCGAGCTGCATTTTGGCGCGGTCTTTCTGCTGCCGCTCCATCTCTTTCTTGGCGGCGTCAATTCGATATCGTTCCGACGCGCCGGCATCGCTGTTCAGCGAGCTCTTGTACGATCCGATTCCCCCTCCGTTATATCCGTATACCATATGCACGCATTATAGCAGATATATTTCCAATGAGCGCTGCGAATTGCCGATTTCATATCTTATCCTCTGAAATTTCACGGCCGCGTCTTTTTCAAACTGATTCAGCGCGGGCGGAAAAATACGCAGCTCGACCTGAACGCCCAGGCTTCGAATGATCCGATCAATTCTCGCCTCGTCGTATCCCTCCGAACAAGGATTCTGCCTAGAAAATCTTTTACGGATTCCTCATCGACGAATGCTCCTTTTCCGCGAGCGTGATTCTGCGCGAAGGCATGGACGAGCATGTCGACCATAAGCGCTTCTTTCTCCGCGTTAATCTTCTGGACCATCTTTTGCGACGAAATTGAAATCTGGCCGAGCGTCGAAAAGCAGAACGAAAACAAGGTCACATATATCAGGACCTCAAGCAGGGTTATGCCCCCGCTTTTCGGTCGGCCGTCTTTTCGGCTTGCGTTTGACGCTTTCATATTCGCAGCTTGAGCCTTAAGACCGCCAACGGATAATCAGGCGACTTGATCGAGAGAAATATCATGTCGCCCAGGCAAGCATAGTCCGTGACTCTTCCGGGCAAGTCCGCCTTGAAGTGCGTGAGCGACGGCGACGGAGATTGCAGGAACCGCTCCGGCTTGCTTTTGGCCGATGCAAAATACACTTCCCCGTGCTCGTTCGAGGTAAACAGCAAGGCGCCGCCTTGCGAAGCCGCGATCCTGTCTATGCTCGCGTTCAGCTTCAGCGAGGCTTCCGCTTCGATAAATTTTCCGGACGAGAACTCAGTACCGCCGTCCTCCGCAATGCCGCGCCCGATGCTGGCAATCAAGAATTCATTGCCGCCCTTCGACCTGCCCAGATACGCGGTTCGCCCGCGCGCCGCCACGGACCGCCCATTGCCTGACCCTCCCGGAAAATCCAGCTCATCGGCAAGAATCGGATTCGACGGATCAGACAGGTCGAAGACCTGCAGCTCGGGATCCTGAGGACCCAGCACGATCAGGCCGTTCTGATGCAGATGCATGTCGTTGATGCCGTACTCGGTATTGATCATGGAGACAAGCTCGCCTGCTTTGGTAAATATGTGTATCTCGGACAGCGGACTTTTCTGCGTTCCGAGAATCACCAGATCGTTCGCGACCAGAATCCTTTTTGAAATCGGACTGCTGTGCGAATTTGCTCCCGGAAAGACGTATCTGACAACGTCCTGATTCGGGCTTTCGCTTTCGCCGCCGCCTGCTCCTTCCGCTCCGTCATGAAGCCTTTCCGGCATTTTCAATCCATGGCCTTGCACCAGAGAACTCGTGTTTGCCGTATAAAGCGCGTTTCCAACGGCTGCATGCGCGACTATGCCCGGACCGGTTTCCAAGAAGCCGGAAGGCTCGAGATGGTGCATTCCGGTTTGAACATACGGCCCCATGTCCACGGTCATGAGATCCGGATCGGTCGTGCTTGAAGAATCAAGCGAAGCGGTAAGCAGCAGCCCTTTGAAAGAAAGGCCCGTCACGGCGGTAACGGCTGAGATGCCCAATTCCTGGTGCGTAAAAACGTCGAGGCTGAACATGTCAGCAATGTCTTCCGCGCCGGCTTCCTTGCCTTCAATCATCCTTTCGATGACTTCCGTCAGCAGGCATTGCTTGCCCTTGGACAAGAATCCGGATGCGGAATCGGAAGCCCCGTCCGCCATCAGGAACCGCGCGCCGTTCCTGTCCTTGACCATGCCGACATAGACCGAGTTAAGAAGATTGATGAGCGGAATTATGACTATGGCGCAAATTGCAACGGCCAGCAGGACCTCGATAATCTGAAAGCCGGAGCCGCGCGCGAGGCTTCCGTAACTTGGCCTGCGCCGTCGCGGCCGATCATGCCTGCCGCTATTTGATTTTGCTAAATCGGAATCCATATGCGCGCGCGATTAATTTACATGCTGAACCAGTGAATACATCGGACTGATGACGGAAAGCGCGACGGCGCTGACCAGAACCGCGGATACGACAAGCGCCAGAGGTTCCGTCATGCTTGATATCTTTTTGAGCTGGTCCTCATATTCCTGCCGGGACAATTCGCTCAGGTCAAGGAGCGCCTGGGGCATGCTGCCGGTCGACTCGCCGAGCACGAGCGCGTCGCAGAAATCCTGATTGATGACGCGCGATTCCACCTTCAATTCCGACAACGACTTCCCTTCCTCGAAGTGCCGCCTGATGAAATTCAGGCCATTCTCCAAATGCGCGTTATGACACGCGTCGCTCGTTATGGTCAGCGCGTCAGTTACGGGAACCTGCGCCCGCAAAAGCGTTCCGACGCTGAGCGAGATTCTTTGCACGTCCGAAAGCGAGAAGAGGCTCCCGAGCAAAGGCGCCCTGTATTGATTCCTCTGAACGAAATCCCGGAATCCCGGATGCCTGCCGTAAATCAGAAACAGGCCCACAGAGCATGCCGAGATTCCCAACGCGCATGCGAATCCGTATTCCGCGACATATTCGGACGCGCTGAGCAGAAATCTGGTCGAGAGCGGCAAGGGAGCTTTCAGCGACGCGAAGACCGGCACGACCTTCGGCATCACCGCATATGAGATGTAGATTACCGACAGAAAGGAAGCGGAGAGCACGACCGCCGGATACGCCAGCGCGCCGGCAATCTTCTTCTTGAACAGAAGATTCTTGTCCAAGTACTGATATCCGTACTGGACATGCTCCTGAAGAGCCCCGGTCTTGTAGCCCAGAATGATCAGCGAGTACAGCGTGCCGTCTATGGCCCGGGCAGCAAGCAATGCCCGAACGCAGGCGTCTATGTCTTTCCCGGACTTGACGCTTTCGACGAAAACGCCGAAAGCTTTTCCGAACTTCTTGTCCTTCACTTTTGCAAGGGCCAATTCAAATGCCTCATCGGGGCTTCGCGACGATGCAAGGTACAGGGAAACGTATTTGAAATATTTTTGCAAAAGCAGCTTATTCATGCCCGGATTTTGAATCTGATAAGTTTATGAATTCAAACAGCCCCTTCCTTGCAACCACCCTCATCTGCTCGTCCTTCTGAGGAATCAGCTTTTGGCCGATGACCAGCCTGAGAAGCGACAGCAGGTTTTCGGACACGCCGAGATCGAGAAGCCTTGCCCTGACTCCGAAAGCGCCCTCCGCATGAATCGTCGCGATGACAAGGTGACCGGTAAGGGCCGCTCTGAAAGCCAGCTGAGCGGTTTCCGCGTCGCGTATTTCTCCGACGACAATGACGTCAGGGTCTTGCCTGAGCACGGAACGCAGCGCTTCGGAGAAGCCGAAGTAATTTTCAGAAACCTGTATTTGCCGGGCGCCTTCGATTACGTATTCGACAGGATCCTCGACAGTTACCAAGTTTCTTTGCGAGGCAATGAGCATTCGCGCCATGGCATATACCGTAGTCGTCTTTCCGGAACCGGTCGCGCCCGCCACGAGCAACACGCCTTGGCCCGCTTCCGCATATTTTTCAAGCGTCGAAATCTGGGCTTCATCCATGCCCAAATCCGCGAACTTCAGCGCGCGCTGCTTGTTGGGCCGCAAGATCCGAAGAACGGCATTCTCGCCGTAAAAAGTCGGCATGATCGACACTCGTATATCGATCTTCTCGCCAAGCGGCGACAAGTGCATGAATCGACCGTCTTGCCCCTTGTTATGAATGTCGGTCCGGAGCTTGGACAGGATCTTTATCCTGCTTATGCACTCGAGCAGCAGAACCCTGTCGAGCTCGTACTGCGGCTTCATGAATCCGTTTATGCGAAGCTGCATGTGCCCGATGTCCGAACGAGGGTCGATATGTATGTCGCTCGCATTCAGCGCCAAGGCCTCGGAAAGAATCAGGCTGACGAAGCCGCTCGCTCCGCGCGCCTTGAAAGCCGCCGATATGTTTTTAGGACTTTTGTCGCTGACAGGATTCATGCAGGCAGTTTAGCCGGCCGGCATGAATTCCCGCTCAAGCACCCCTGAAGATTCTTGGACGAAAGCGGCGATGCGATGCGCGGCGAGATTTCCCGCGACTCGTCAAATTATGATAATCGCATCCTCGATTCCGATTTCCCCTACCTTGGTCCTGACAATCTCGGAAGCCAGGGCTTTTGTTCCGCATTCGGCGCCGAGCCGCTCGGCCAGAGACCTCATATATGTACCGGAAGACGCATGCACTGACAGTGAAATTTGCATGAAAAGCGCGTCTCCGTATTGCCGCTCAAAATTTTCCCATTGTTCGCAAATTTCAGACTGGCGAAAATCTCCTTTGACAAGCGATACGCTTTCAATTGCCCGGCGGGCGACTTCCGCGCCGGAAGCTTTCTCCATGCCAAGCAGGTCAATCGCATGAATTTCCGAGCTCTGCATAGGAATCTCTATCTCATCGAGACGGTTTTCCTGCGCCCATGCGAACAAGGGCTTCCCTTGGACGGGCTTCGAAGAATATGCGGGATACGGCACCTCGAATCGTCCGACGAATTTTCTTAATGCGCTTTTTATGCCGTCTTCATCCTGAAGGCGTATATTTTCGACGGTCGATGCGTCGACAAGGGAGCCGGGCTTGTTTTTATCGCCGCGGAGCATCCCCATAACATCCCCCGTGTCAGTGGCTATCCCGAAAAGCACGCGTATCTTGTATTGCTTCGGAAAGCCGAGATATTTTTCGCGCAGCTTGTTAAATTCGCCCGAGAGCACCAGCATGACGCCGGATGCCAGCGGGTCAAGCCGGCCGGCATAGCTCAAGGGAACGTTTTGAAGAATGGGAAAACGAATTTTGAGCCTTCCGAGGCATTCGAGCGGCGTCTCTCCCTCATGCTTATATATGGCTATTATTCCATCAACAAGACCACGGTCAATATCCGTTGAGGAGATTACATTTGGTTGCATTATACGCTATTATATATACCTATATGACAAAAAACACCAGCTCTCAAGGCACCGAACCATATAAAGGAGTCAGGGACTTCTACCCCGAAGACATGTTCGTGCAGAATCACATATTCTCGGTATGGAAAAAAACTGCCGAGAGATTCGGCTATCTCGAATACGGCGCGTCAGTGCTTGAGCCTGCCGAACTATACAAGGCGAAGACAAGCGAGGAGATCGTCAACGAGCAGACGTATACCTTCATTGACAGAGGAGAGCGGGAGGTCACGCTTCGGCCCGAAATGACTCCGACCGTGGCCAGAATGATCGCGGGCAGGAGGCGCGAGCTCGGGTTTCCGGTTCGATGGTACTCCATTCCGAACGTCTTCAGATATGAGAGGCCGCAGAGGGGCAGGCTCAGGGAGCACTGGCAGCTGAACGTGGATTCGTTCGGCATTGCGGGCATCGAGGCGGACATCGAAATGATCCAGCTTGCGTACAGCATAATGAAAGCCTTCGGCGCGGACGATTCTGACTTCTCCATCCGGGTAAACAGCAGGAAGCTGCTGAATGCCATTTTCAATAATTGGTACGAGCTCGACGAGAACCAGGCGAAGTCATTCCAGCGGCTCATGGACAAGAAGGACAAGATGACGCAGGAGGTATTCTACGGCGAGGCGGAAAAAGTTATAGGCAAATCGTTCGAATTCCTGAACTTGAGCCCCTCCAGTCCGCAGTATCAGGAAGCGATGGCATTTCCGGACATCAAGCAGGCCAAGGACGAGCTTGACGAGATCATCGAGACGCTCAAGGCCGCGGGCATCAAGAACGCCATGTATGACGAGAACATCATCCGAGGCTTCGACTATTACACCGGAACCGTCTTTGAAGTGTTCGATACGCACCCTGAAAACAATCGCTCGATCTTCGGCGGAGGCAGGTATGACAATCTCCTCTCGCTTTTCGGCGGCGAGACGCTTCCCGCTTTCGGCTTCGGAATGGGAGACGTCGTGCTCAGGGATTTCCTGGAAACGCGCGGCCTTTTGCCGGCTTACGTGCCTGCCGCCGAAGTCATGATTTGTATCATGGACAAATCTTGTTTAGAATATGCTACTCAGGTTGCGCGGGAACTGAGAGATTCGGGCGCCAACGTTGCCGTGAATTATTCCTACAGGCCGATCGGCGATCAGATCAAGAATGCGAGGAAGCAATCCATTCCAAAGTGCATCATCATCGGCGAGGACGAGGTCAGGGACAGGAAGTACGAAATGAAAGACCTCGATGCCGAGACCGGCGCCAAGCCAGAATAAAGCAAGAGTCAGGATAAATTAAACAAAAAAAATAACATACCCAATGAACAAAGTATTTTTAGATATTGAAACGAGGAATTCATTTCAGGAAGTCGGCAAGGGCGATCCCGTCTTCCTGGACATCTCGGTCGTGTGCATTTACGAGACGGCCACTGACAAATACACGAGCTACCTTCAGGAAGACCTGCACAAGCTTTGGCCGATTCTTGAAAAGGCGGACTCAATCGTGACGTTCAACGGCGACCATTTTGACCTTCCCATTCTCAACAAATATTACCCCGGCGACCTCATGAGGCTCAAAAGCCTGGACCTGCTCAAGGAGGTTAGGAAATCGCTCGGATTCAGAGTCGGACTCGGCTCCATCGCGCAGGCAACGCTCGGCGTCGGAAAAGGCGGGCACGGGCTCGAGGCAATCGAATGGTGGAAAAAGGGCGAAGTCGACAAGATCATCAAGTACTGCCTCGAAGACGTGCGAATCACGAAAGAGGTTCACGACTATGCCATGAGAACGAAGACGCTCAAGTACAAGGAGGGCGACGCGGACACCGAATTCCCCATCGACACGACGGACTGGGAGAAGACCGAGGACGTGAAGATGACGTTCAGCCTGCCCTTCTAGGAAACTGGCCCGGTCTCGGTTTCCCCTGAGAACGGCGATCCTCTTGTGCACAGCGCGCGCAATATATTCACAAAACGGCTTCACGGCCGCTTTTTTGATGTGATATACTTGTACGCATGAACAACAATTTAAACAAGATAGTCACTCCGGTCGCGATCGTCGTTGCGGGAGGATTGATTGCGCTTGCCGTATATTTATCAGGCACCGGAACGCTCTCGTCCAACAAGGCGGGAAGCGCCAAGGACATCATCAATTCCGCGCTGAAGCCCGAGCAGCCGGAACCGGTCGTTGAGCCGGTCAGGCAGACTGATCACGTCCGAGGAAGCAGGGATGCGAAGGTTACCATCGTCGAATATTCCGATACTGAATGCCCTTTCTGCAAGAGATTCCACTCTACGCTGAAAGAGATCATGGCGCAGTATGAAGCGACAGGAAACGTCGCGTGGGTGTACAGGCATTTCCCGCTCGACATGCACAAGCAGGCGCCGAAAGAAGCTGAGGCAACCGAGTGCGCGGCCGAAATCGGAGGCCCTGACGCCTTTTGGAATTATGTGGACATGATTTACGAAAACACCCAAGGAAACGACAGCCTCGACCTTGCCCTCCTTCCGACTTTCGCGGAACGACTCAACTTGGACAAGGCTGCGTTCATGACATGCTTGGACAGCGGAAAATATGCAGCAAAGATTCAGGAAGAAAAAGCCAAGGGATATGAGGCGGGCGCGCGAGGAACTCCGCATACCGTCATCATCGTCAAGACTGGCAACAAGACCGAGATAGTTCCCCTCGTCGATGCGAACGGCAGCGGACTCGGAGCGCTTCCGACGGCAGCTCTCAAGAGCATCGTGGACAGGCTTCTCAGCTCTTAATCCTGATCAGAGAATGGCGAAAATCGGTTCGAGCAACAGATTCATCGCATAGAAAAAACGCCCGCTTGAATGCGGGCGTTTTTTTATTTCTATATTTTTCCTTCCAGCAAATCATCCTCGAACTGCCGGATGCCTTTCAATGTCGGCTCATACTTCCCTGCCACGTCCGGAAAATCAAGATTCATTATCTTGCCGAACACGACCGCCGCGAGCCTCTTCGTTCTCTCGTGCAGCTCGGGGTCGATATCGAGCCGGAGCTCGACCACGCTGCCGTTCTTATGCGGCTCGACAAAATCCAGCACGCCTCGGCTTACCTTGAAATCGGAATAATCCCGGGAATGCTCGACGAGAATCTTGTAGAACATGAGCTGGCGACCGTACTCGTGCAGCTTTATCTTCTCGTACTCGTCCTTTCCTTCCCATTCGGACTTGGGCTTTCCCGTCTTGTAGTCGCGAACTTCGTATTCGCCGCCGGAGACTTTCACGATGCGGTCAATTTTTCCCGCCAAATGCGCGGGATGAATTTCAAAATCCGGACCGGCCGAGGAAGGATTCGATACGGAATCGGGCATTGCCAGGATGACTCCCTGGTTCTTGAAGTTCACCTCAAGCAAGTCCGTCGCCTGCAGCCCGTCCATCTTCTGATCATAAAATGCCGAGAGCGCGGAAATCCCCCGTCCTTCAAACAGCCTCATGTCCGCCCTTGAAAGCCTCTCGTGCGCGAGATGCGCCTTGAACCAGGCCAGGAATTCATCCTTGCCGGGCAGCTTGCCTTCGGCGCGAACGTGCACCCCCGCCTTTTCCAAAGTCCTGTGCACCGCCGTTCCGAACGAGCCGGAAGGGCTCTTGGCCTGAGGAAATCGAAGCAGGTTCTGTTCCAGGAAAAGCTGAGGTCCGCCTTTCGCCACGTTCAAGTAATTGTTCAGATGCGTCACCGAAAGCTGGTAGTTTTCAAGCACGGACTTCAGGAGCGCCCGTTCCTCGCCGAAAAACGGCGGAGTATGATACAGGATCCACGAGGCGGTAAGCAATTCGTGAGTTTCGGGCGTATATGTTTCCTTGAACATTTCTTCATCTCCCTGTTCCGGGGCATATAACTTCTTGAGCACTTCTTCATGCAGCTCCGAGTCGGAAGTCAGGAAGCGCAGCATGAGCGCCTCCTTGCCGTCGTCCTTGACCTTATACGACGTTATGTAAAGGTTCTTTTTCGCGCGAGTCAGGGCCACATAAAAAAGCCGGAGCTTGTCATCGTCGCTTTCGCCTGCCGGCTCGATCGGCATGTTCGCGGGCAGGGTTATCTTCCTGCTTCCGCCCCTTCCCGCCCAGACATCGTCCGTGCAGGAAAGCACGAAGACCGTGTCGAACTCGAGCCCTTTTGACTTGTGCGCCGAGAGCAGATGCACCGCATTCGTCGAGTTGGCAAACGGGCTCTGGTCATTCAGGGCGACGCCGTTTTTCTGATGAATGTCCACGAAGTCGATCATGTCCTGCAGCTTCAAGGTCTCGACCGCCGAGGCCTTCCCCTTGTACTCGCGAAGCGCCTTCACGAAAACCCTGAGGCTCGACAGGAAAGACAGGTACTCCGCGCGGGCATGATCGAATCTTTCCTTGTTGAAATAATACGACTTGAACGGGCTGCCGTAATCCCCGTCGACTGCAAGTTTTTCGACAGCTCCGGACGCTTTGCCGGCAGCCGCGCTTTCCGATCCCCTGAAAGTTTCCGCTTCTTCGCCTTCCACTTCCTCGTCCTCATTCTCCTGAACAAGCTGCACGTGCGCGCCGATCATCTGATCAAGCAGGCTTTCCAGCGGCTCGTCCGGCGCCCGCTCGCCGAGGTCGATCAGGAACTCGGCAATGCGCCTGACCTGAGCGTCCTCTGACCCGACCATGGCTTCAAGCCATGTCTTTCTTTCGGCATAAGCCGTCTTTGAAATATTCCAAATGGACATCCGCGGCAAGCCCCAGAACGGAAATGCCAGGATTCGCGGCAAGTGCTCGTCAGCCTCTGAACTTCCGTGCCGGGCGATCGAATTGACGAACCTGCCCATGAGTATGAGCTGGGCGATATGCGGCTCGAGAAAGACGTTCTGCTCGCGCTCGTACTTTATGGGCACGCCGGCGCCCTTCATGTACGGCACAAGCGATTCGAGCTGCCTGTGCTTGCTTGAGATGACCGCAATGTCATTCGCCGAAACGCCCGATTCGAGAAGCGACCTGATGCGCCTCGAAACGTAGTGAAGCTCGTGAAGGCTCGTATCAAATACCTTATGAACGATCGAGCCGCGCTTGATTTCAGGATTTGACGCCACGAGCGTCTTTTCGAGCTGAGGTATGAGGTTCTCCAGGCGGTGCTCGCCCTTCCTGATGATATGCGTCGCCACGTCGAGAATGTCCTGAGTCGACCTGTAGTTCGAAGTCATGTTCACGACGCCGACATCGGAAAAGGAAGTCCTGAAGTTGAGGATGTTCGAGAGCTCCGCGCCCTGGAACTTGTACACCGCCTGGTCATCGTCCCCTACCACCATGATGTTCGGCTTCCCCTCATGCACCGGCGCGTCCGCGACAAGCTTGATGATTCGCATCTGCGCGTTGTTCGTGTCCTGGAATTCGTCGACGAGGATGTACTGGAACTGCTCCTGGAGATCGTGTCTAAGGCGCGGATGGGATTCGATGGCCGCGATGAGGTCGAGAATCATGTCATCGAAGTCGAACATCGACCGGGCGTGCATCGTTTCCCTGTACTGCCTGTAAATGCCCGACACCACTTTTATTTTCTCCAGCGAAAGAACGTCTCGAAATACTTTGGTTCCGGAATCGTCTTTCTTGAACCATTTTTCCTTCCATTTTGAGACGGGCTCGTTCTTGCCCAAATCGCTTGCGCGGATGAGAGCCTCTTCGAGAGAGATCGCCACGGCATGCAAAAGCGACGGGAAGCCGGTCTTTGCATGTATGTCGGCATGCGCATTCTTGAACGACGCCTTTTCAGCCAGCTGCTTTTGGGCTGCGGCAATTTCCCCCACGACTTTCGCCGAAACGGTCTTCGACATCAAGGGTCCGAGAAGTTCCGAGACATGCGCCATGTCGATCTCGTTTTCCTTGAGCAGCTCGTCGAGCTCGTCGGGATTGACGCCCGCCTTCTTCAGGTGGCCGATGATTCGCGACACGTCCGAAAGATACACGAACCCCTGGTCCGGATGCGACGAGCGAAGCGGATTGTCATGCGAAAGATTCCCGAAAATTTCCTCAAGAATCGCTATTTGGGAAATGGGGTCCGCCGGCGCGAAAACGGCGCCCTTGTAGAAGAACTCCGGATATTTCTGGATGCACTCGATGGCAAAGCTGTGGAACGTGTGGATAGCCACCCGATACGCCTCCTGCCCGATAAGCTTCGAGAGGCGGTCCCGCATGTTCACCGCGGCCGAATCGGTGAAAGTCAGGCAGAGGATGTTCGAGGGCAGAGCCTGCGTTTCCTTGAGAATCTGAGCCACCCTGAGGCTCAATATTTCGGTCTTTCCGGAGCCGGGACCGGCGACGACGAGCAGCGGGCCCTCTATGGTGTCCACGGCCTGCTTCTGGGCCTTATTGAGCTTCTTATACCGCTCCGCAAATGAGAATGACATGCGATCATTATACACGGAGAAAGCTCCGAGGCCGACACCATTGACTCAATCAAGCATGCGTGATTAAATCCATGTGAAATCAGTCAGTCGTCCGAATGGATGACCCTTGAAAACGAAAGCCAAATCAACCAACACGGAAAGGATCATTCAAAATGAAAGACATCGAGACGATTGCCGACCTTGAGATTCACGTGATGAAAGAGTACGTTCAGCCCGCGGTCATATGGATAGACAAGGTGACGGGCATGAGCCAGTTCGCGGTCGCAAGGCTGCTTCTCATTTTAGGAATCCTCCTGAGCATCAAGCTCATTGCCGGGGGTATCGGGAAACCGGCAGCCGCCGAGCTTACCGACTTGCAGTGGATCATCGTATTCGCGACTTATGCATTCTCATCAGCGTCAGTCTTGGCGCACATGAGGCGCATCGCCAGAGTCAAGCAGGAATTCGAGCGACGGGCAGAATACGAGGAACTATGCGGCGAAAGTCGCAAGCGGAAAAACCCCGAGCTTCAGGAAAACCAGTCGAGAGTGCTATGGCTCATACCGTATGTCACGCTGTTCTTCCTGACGCACGGAGCCGCATTTACGGACCGGCTCTTCGCCGCCTGCGCCCCTCTGCTGTTCGCGTATCCGGCCTTGGCATTCGCGGCATGCGACAACCATTACGGCATAAATGCGGCCGAATCATCGAAGAAGACCTTGAGATTCATCGTCATCGTCTTTGCCGCCGCGTTCTATGCCGGCATAGCTTGCCTCTTCGTGCGTTCGTATTGGAGATAAAGCAGAGCCCCTCTCCCGGAAACGGTGAGAGGGGCTTTCTTATGCTTTTGCCTATTTTGACCTACGCGGAAATTTACTTAAGCCCGGAAGTTTGCTTGAGCCTTAAGCCGGCCAGCTGGCAATTCTCTAGTAGTTCTTCAGCCGATTCACCTTCTCATGCTGCCGGATTTTCTCATGAGCCTTGGCTTCAATCTGCCGGATTCGCTCTCGCGTCACGCCGAACATCTTTCCTACCTCCTCAAGCGTATGCTGGATTCCGTCGTTGAGACCGTGCCGGAGCGCGAGGATTTCCCTCTCCTTCTCCGAAAGGTCGCCGAGGATTTCCTGGACCTGGTCGGCCAGGATTCTTCGCGAAGATTCCTGATCAGGAGAAAGGATCTTGTCATCGGCGATGAAGTCTCCGAATGCGGATGACTTGTCCTCATCGTCGTTCACGGGCGTGTCGAGCGACACGGTATTCTGGTCGATTTTTTCAATAGTATAAATCTTGTCCACTTCGATGCCCATCTCGGTGGCAATTTCCTCAGGAAGCGGCTCTCGTCCGAGATCCTGGAAGAGCCGTCGCACCACCTGCTTGTATTTTGCGATAGTTTCTACCATATGCACCGGAACTCGAATCGTTCGCGACTGGTCGGCAAGGGCTCTCGTGATAGACTGCCTGATCCACCATGTCGCATACGTTGAAAACTTGAAGCCTTTGGACCAGTCGAACTTTTCAACCGCCTTGAAGAGGCCGAGGTTTCCTTCCTGAATGAGGTCAAGAAGCGTGAGGTCAGGGCTTCTGTTCGCGTATTTCTTGGCAATGGAAACCACAAGCCGAAGGTTTGCCTTGGCAAGCAAGTTCTTGGCCTCAATGTCGCCGGCTTGGATTCGCTTGGCGAGCTCCTTCTCGTCATGCGCATTGATGAGCGGATACTGGCCGATTTCCTTGAGGTACATCTGGATGGAGTCGTAGGTCGAGTCGCTCTTGTTCATGCTGTACTTCTTGAGCATCTCCTCCTCTTCCTGCTTGAAGTTGAGCATTCCTCCTCCTTCGAGAATGTCGATGCCGGCAGAAGAGAATTTCTCGTAGAGGTAATCGAGGAACATGACATCAAGCTCGATATGAGGGAATTCCTTGAGGATCTCGTCGTACGTCACGAAGCCCCTGTCTTTCCCCCGAAGGAGCAGGACGTTCGCCTTCGCGTCATAGGCGATTTCTTCCTTCGTCTTCTTCTTCGGCTCGGCAGGAGTGAGGGTCGTCTTCACGTGCTTTTCGGGAGCCTTCTGGCCTTTCGCCGGAGTTTTGGAATTTTTGTGAGCCTGGGCTTTTGCAGCCGGCTTCGCCGGGGATTTCGCATGCCTGACCGCGGCTTTCGAAGCTTTGGCCGGACTCTTGGCAGGCGCCTTGGCTCTGGCGACGGGCCTTGAAGCCTTCGCTGATTTGCCGGATTTCGCCGGCTTCGGCGCGGACTTGGCTGTTTTCTTATGTTTCATTTCCTTTTGTTTTTTATTTTTCATGTTTTTTAATAATTTACCCTCTTCTTATTTAAATCTGATAATTGCTGCGAAATCTTCTGGCAGGCCTCTATCAATTCTTCCGCCTTCTTCTTGTCCTTCCTGCCTTCTGCCATGTGAAGCTCCGACATTTTTTTTGATAATTTTTCCTTCAGCATCCGCTCCTCTATCCCGTCCACCATGTGCCCTATCTCCCTGTCTATTTTCGAGCTTCCCTGAAAGAGCACTTCGGCTTCGAAAATGAGCTCTTCCCTCGGCTGGCCGACGAGCGTCTTGAAGTCCGCCAATTCGTCCGCCGACAGGAGCGTCTCGACTCGCTCGGTGATGGCACCGGCCGTATCCTCGTCCTTCTTCGAAATCAGCCATTGGACGAGTCCGACAAGCCTTCGTATCGACGGGTCGCGCATGATGACGCTTCGCTCGGCGCCCTGATCCTGCGAGCCTGACGAGCCGGCTGACGATCTTGATCCGTCGGACGCGGGCGATGCCGGCTGTCCGGAACCTGACGGCTGAGCGGGCTGATTCGCCCTGATATTTTTCATGATTTTCTCAACCTCCTCGCGGATATCGTCCTCGCGAATGCCCGTTGCAAGGCTTATCTTTGATATGAAACCTGAACGCGCTATGGCGCTTTCTATGACTGCCACGTACGGCAGGAGCTCTTCCTGTATTGATTTTTTAAATTTTTCCGGAGACCGGCCTTCTTTTTTAGATTCCTTTGCAAGGATATCAAGGTAGTACTCGATTATGTGTTTTGAATTTTTGAGGGCTTTCTTGAACTCTTCTTTGTCTTTCAAAAGAATCGAGGCGGGATCTTCGCCCGTCGGAAGTCCCGCTACTTTGACATCCATACCGATTGCCAGAGCGCCGGTCCACGCGCGAAGCGTCGCTTTGAGACCTGCTTTGTCAGCATCGTATACTAACATCAAATTATCTGATATTTTCTTCAATTTTTCAAGGTGCTGGGGCGTCAGCGAGGTGCCGGACGTCGCGACCGCGTTCGTGAATCCGGACTGATGGCACATGAGCAGGTCCATCTGGCCTTCCACCAGAATGGCATATCTCCATTCGCGGACGCCCTCTTTCGCCTTATGGAACCCGTACAGCGTTTCCGACTTGTTGAACAGGACCGTGTCGGGACTGTTCAAGTATTTCGGCCCGTCAGCATCGGGCACGCCGAAGATTCTTCCGGAGTATCCGATGACGCGCGAGGACGCGTCGAACAGCGGGAACATGATGCGCGCCCGGAACCGATCGTACGGGCTTCTGCCCTTCGCCTGGTCCTCGGGCCACTTGATGAGGCCGACCGTTTCCATGTCGGCATCGCTTACCCTTTTGGAAGCGAGAAATTCGCTGAGCTTTCTCCATTCGTTCGGCGCGTAGCCGATTCTCCAATCCGAAATGGTCTTGTCGGCAAGGCCTCGGCTTTTCAAGTATTCGAGCGCCTTGCCCGAACGCGAGAGCTCCTGCTGGTAATATTTCGTCGACATCTCGAGAACGCTTCGAAGCCTGTCGGTTTCGCCCTTGTTCTCGTTTCGCATCGACTGCAGCTCGATGCCGGCCTTTTCGGCCAGAATTTTCAGCGCGCCGACAAAATCGACTTTTTCGAATTCCTGGACGAAGGTGAAGGCATCCCCTTTCGCGCCGCAGCCGAAGCAGTAGTACGAGTTTCGCCCGGGCGAGATGAAGAAGGACGGGGTCTTTTCATTATGAAAAGGGCAGCGAGCCTTGTAGTTCGCCCCCGCCTTTTCCAGCTTTATATATGCGCCGACCACTTCGGCAATCCCCAGCCGCTCCTTGATTTGTTCTGCTGCTGATGACATTCGTAGTTTGTTATCTGGCTGCCTTCTGAGGACCCGTCCGCCAGTGAACAGGCCCACACAAGGCAGCCAGATTTAAAGTATTAGAGGCTAATATTTAATCTTACTACCATGCCGACGTCGAGACATCTCGCGCCGCGCGCAATTCCGGCATCGGGCCGCGCAGTCCGATGCCGGCTCCCGAAAGCTGCTATGCTTCCGATTCGGAGTCTTCGTTCTCGACAATTCGAGCCTTGAAATCCTCGATCATCTGATGCTTGGCGCTGCCCTTGAATCCGGTGCCGGCAGGAATCAGTCGTCCGATGATCACGTTTTCCATGATGCCGTAGAGCGGATCCTTGTTGGCCTTGAGCGATGCCGAGATAAGCATTCGGTTCGTATGCTGGAACGACGCCGCGGAAAGGAAGCTTCTTCGGTTGAGAGACGCTTCGGCGATGCCCATGATTACAGGTTCCGCTTTTGCCTCAATGCCGCCCTGAGCCTTCACCTCCCTGTTGACTTCGTCGAACTGGAATTTCTCCACATAGTCGCCCGCTGCGAACTGCGAATCGCCCGGCTCCTTGACCCGCACTCGTCCGAACATTTCCCGAACGACTACTTCGAGGTGCTTTCGAGAAACGTTTTCGCCCTGGAGCTCGTAGATTTTCTTCGCTTCAGAGATGATGTATTCCTGAGCCTTTTCTCGCCCGCCAAGCTCGAAGAGCTCTTCAAGATCGGCTGAGCCGTCTGTCAGGAAGTCTCCCTTGGAAACATGCTGACCGACTTTCACTACCGGAACTCGCGCATAGTGGAACGTGTATTCCACCTCGCTGCCCTTCTTTGACTTAGTCGGAACATCAGGAAGAATCTTGATGACCCGTTCCTTGTTGACCTCCTTCACTTCAGTGATGACGCCGTCATGAGTGGCGATGATTGCAGGGTTCTTCGGCGTTCGGTTGTCGAAGATTTCTTCAACTCGAGGAAGACCGTGCGTGATGTCTCCGCCTACCGTAGCCACGCCTCCGGCATGGAAGGTTCTCATCGTAAGCTGCGTGCCCGGCTCGCCAATCGCCTGCGCGGCGATCGTACCGACCGCTTCGCCTACTTCGACGAGCTTGTTTCGTCCGAGGTCATATCCGTAGCACTTGGCGCATACTCCCTGTTCTGTCTTGCACATGAGCGGCGATCGTACCGTCACTTCAGTCACGCCTTCCTTTTCGAGAAGACCCGCGTCATCCTTTGAGATGAGATGATCCCTCTTGAAGAGAACCTCGCCTTTTGAATTCGCGATGTCCTTAGACAACACTCGTCCAGTCACGCTCTTTACAAGCGATGTGGCAATGCCTGATGCGCCGACTCGCTGGATAGCGACGCCGTCTTTGGCTCCGCAATCTTCTTCAGTGACCATGACGCTTTGCGCGACCACGAACAATCGTCGAGTCAGGTAACCCGCTCGCGCCGTGTTGAGGGCCGTGTCCGTCATACCTTTTCGGGCACCGTGAGTCGTTACGAAGTATTCGATAGGAGTAAGACCTTCCTTGAAGGATGAAACGATAGGAAGCTCGATTGTCTCTCCTTGAGCGTTCGAGATGAGGCCTTTCATTCCTACCATCTGCGTAAGGTTACCGAGGGAACCTCGGGCTCCCGAGTTCACCATGTCGAAGACCGGACTGTTCTTGCTGAGGTTCTGGTCTACCAGCTTTTCAACCTGAGCCTTGGCATCCTGCCAGATTTCGACGTTCTTTCGAGTCTTTTCCTCCTTTGAAAGAAGACCTTCGTTGTACTGAGAGATGACCTCGTTTGACTTGGCCTGAGCCGTGTCGATCACCGCGGTCTTGCCTTCCGGCACCTTAACGTCGTCGATGCTCCACGTTACGCCCGACTGCGTCACGTACTTGAATCCGAATGTCTTGATGCTGTCGATGAGCGCGGGAACGTTCTCGATGCCTCGATGCGTAATCATGTCGTCGACAAGGGCCATCATCACGCCCTTCGTGATTTCTTTATTGATGAACGGATAGTCGTCAGGAAGAAGATTGTTGAAGAGGATTCGCCCGACTGTCGTTTCAAAGATTGTTCCGGCGAATTCCTTGTACTTGTCAGCCTGAGGGCCGTCGATAGGCGCTCGCACCTTGATCTGCGCTCGATATGAGACGAGATCGTATGTCTGAGCCGAGATGGCTTCGTCCGGACCGACAAAGACTTTTCCTTCGCCTTTTTCTCCGGCAACGTTCTTTGTCATCCAGTATGATCCGAGAACGATGTCGAGCATCTTGTTCGTGACCGTCGGGTCTCCGGAACCAGGCTTGAGGATGTTCTTGGAAGATTCCATGATCATCTCGGCTTCTTTCTGAGCTTCTTCCGAAAGCGGAACGTGAACGGCCATGGTGTCGCCGTCGAAGTCCGCGTTGAATGGAGAACATACAAGAGGGTGAACCTGAATCGCATTTCCTTCGATGAGAACCGGCTTGAATGCCTGGATAGAGAGTCGGTGAAGCGTAGGCGCTCGGTTAAGGAGCACTCGCTTGTTCTGAATCACCTGTTCGAGAATGGCCCAAACTTCGGGAATGCCGTCATCGATAAGTCGCGATGCGCCTCGAATGTTGAAAGCCATTTCTCGCTTAAGAAGTTCCGAGATAACGAATGGTCGGAAGAGCTCAAGTGCCATGTGCTTTGGAAGACCGCACTGGTTGAGCTTGAGGTCAGGACCCACGACGATAACTGATCGTCCGGAGTAGTCTACTCGCTTGCCGAGGAGGTTCTGTCGGAAGAGTCCTCGCTTGCCCTTGAGGTTATCCGCAAGAGACTTAAGAGGTCGTCGCTGAGCAGCATTGAGCCCTGCATATACCGCGCTGCCGCTTCGGATTGAGTTGTCGATAAGGGCATCGACTGCTTCCTGGAGGATTCGCTTCTCGTTTCGAAGGATAACATCGGGAGCATTGATCTCCTTGAGCTTCTTGAGTCGATTGTTTCGGTTAATAACTCGTCGATATAGGTCGTTTACGTCAGATGTCGCATGCCGTCCGCCTTCAAGCGCGACCATAGGTCGAAGCGCCGCCGGAATAACCGGAAGGGCGCTGATGAACATCCATTCAGGCCGAATGCCTGATCGTGACATGGACTTGACGAGACTCACTCGTCGCATGAGCTTTTCTCGCTCAGCAGCAGAAACCTTCTGGAGGTTTTCTTCAAGCTGCACAAGGAGCTTCTTCATGTCGAGCTGTTTGAAAATATTGAAGACAGCTTCAGCGCCGATGCCCGCCGTAAAGCAGACGCCGTACTTGAGCGAATACTTATGGTATTCAACTTCGTCGAGAACTTTTCCGATCTCGATGCTTTCGATCTCCCGCTTGGCACCCATCAGGAGCTCAGTCAGGGCATCTTTTGACTTTTCATCGCTCAAAGATTTGATCTTGCTTTTGAATTCGCCGTCGAGCTCCTTAAGGAGCTTTTCTTTTTCGTCCTTGTTAACGGCCGTGATGAGATATCCCGCGAAGTACACTACTTTTTCCACATCAGCGGCGCTCATGCCGAGAATCGTGGCGATTCTCGAAGGAAGCGTTCGAAGGTACCAGATATGTCCCACTGGAACTGAAAGCTCGATATGTCCCATTCGTTCTCGTCGAACGATGGATCGCGTAAGCTCGACTCCGCATTTCTCGCAGACAATGCCTTTGTATCGGATGCCTTTGTATTTTCCGCAATAGCATTCATAGTCTTTTTCAGGACCGAATATCTTTTCATCGAAGAGGCCGTTCTTCTCGCTTCGCTGAGTTCGATAGTTCATCGTCTCAGGCTTCGTGACCTCGCCGTAAGACCATTCTCGGATTCTGTCAGGCGACGCGAGCTTCAATACGACTGAACTGAAGTCGTCGATTGAATGATTCTTGTTGTTTATTTCGATAGGGGTTTTTGTAGTCATATATTCTTTGTTTTATTTGAATAGTTATTTGAAACTATTTCTTTAGACTTCGAGAATGTCCGTTGCTTCGATAATTCGACCTTCTTCATCTTCCCCTCTGAGCTCCACGTCGATGCCGAGTCCTCTCAAGTTTGAAAGGAGCACGTTGAATGACGCGGGAGCGTTTGGCTCAAGCAGCTTCTGACCCTTAACGATGGAGTCGAAGGCTTGCGATCGTCCCTGGATGTCGTCCGACTTGATTGTGAGCATTTCCCGGAGCGTATGAGCCGCGCCGTAACCAGCCAATGCCCACACTTCCATTTCTCCGAATCTCTGGCCTCCGCCCTGAGCCTTGCCTCCAAGCGGCTGCTGAGTAATGAGAGAGTACGGACCGATGGATCGCATGTGAATCTTGTCGTCCACCATGTGGTGAAGCTTGAGGATATACATGTATCCGACCGCGACGTCCTGCTCGAACTTTTCGCCCGTTCGCCCGTCGAAGAGCTTCATCTTTCCGCTTTCGTTGAATCCGGCCGTAACAAGCTCTTTCTTGACCTCATCGACAGTCGCGCCCGCAAATGGAGGAACGATCGCCTGATAGTTGAGCGTCTTGGCAGCAAGGCCGAGGTGGAGCTCGAGAATCTGTCCGAGGTTCATTCGAGAAGGAACGCCGAGCGGAGTCAGGATGACGTCAACCGGAGTTCCGTCTTCCATGAATGGCATGTCTTCAACAGGAAGGATTCGCGAGATGACACCCTTGTTTCCGTGTCGTCCAGCAAGCTTGTCGCCCACTGAGATGTTTCGAAGAACCGCGACCTCAACGTGGATTCGCTTGATGATTCCTGAGTCGAGCTTGTCGCCTTTCTCTCGCGAGAAGATTTTAACGCCGATAACTCGTCCTTTCTTTCCGTTTTCAAGTCGCTTTGAAGTGTCCTTCACGTCTCGTGATTTCTCACCGAAGATTGATCGAAGGAGTCGTTCTTCCGGAGTAAGCTGAGTTTCAGTCTTTGGAGTAATTTTACCTACGATGATATCGCCAGGTCGAACTTCAGCGCCTACTCGGATGATGCCGTCCACGTCGAGATTCTTGAGCCGGTTTTCGCCCACGTTTGGAATGTCGTGAGTCGTGACTTCCGGACCAAGCTTCGTGTCTCGAACGTTGATGATGAATTCTTCAATATGAACCGTCGTGAACTTGGAGTCCTTAACAAGTCTTTCAGAAAGAATGATGGCATCTTCATAGTTCGCGCCTGACCATGCCATGAAGGCAACGAGACAGTTCTGACCAAGAGCCATTTGACCATCTACAGATGTAGAAGTGTCAGCAAGCACATCGCCTCGCTTAACTTTCTGATTCAAAGAAACAGTCGGTCGCTGATGCGAAGCCGTGAACTGGTTCGTTCGGTTATATGTCGCCAGCCTGTATTCATGCTCCTTCTTCGCGCCCTTAAGCACGATTTTCTTGGCATCTACATATGTAACAGTTCCCTCTTCAGGAGCAAGGATAACTCGCCCCGTATCTTCAGCAGCTTTCTCTTCGATGCCTGTCGCAACCAAAGGCGCTTCAGGAACGATGCAAGGAGTCGCCTGTTTCTGCATGTTTGAACCCATGAGCGCTCGGTTGGCATCGTCGTGGTTCAAGAACGGAATCATCGATGTTGAGATCGAGAATGCCTGTTCCGGCGCGACGTCGATATAGTCCACTTCGTCCTTGCTGATGAGAATCGGCTCGCCGTCGACTCGAACTTCCACGATATCTTCTTCGATAACGCCCTTGTCATTGTACTTAGTGGCAGCGTGGGCAATCTTATGACCAGCTTCTTCCAGCGCGTTCAAGTAGACGATTTCTTTAGTGATTTTTCCGTCCTTAACTTTTGCATACGGAGTCTCGATCATGCCGAAATGGTTGACTCGAGCATATGTTGCAAGCTGGAGCACGAGGCCGATGTTCTGGCCTTCAGGAGTATGAATCGGACAGATTCGCCCGTAATGCGACTGGTGCACGTCTCGAACTTCGATGCCCGCTCGTTCTCGCGTAAGACCGCCTTGACCAAGAGCTGAGATTCTTCGAAGATGCTCGATTTCCGCAAGGATGTTTTCCTGCGACATGAATTGCGACAATTGGTTCGTCGTGAAGAATTCCTTGATTCGGGCCTGGAGAGGTCGAGGAGAAATGAATTGAACCGGGAGATTCGCATCCGTATCAATAGTGGACATTCGGTTCTGAATGTTTCGCTTGATCTGCGTCATGCCGACTCGGATTTTCTGCTGGAGAAGCTCGCCCACGAATCGAACCCGCCTCGAACCGAGATGGTCGATGTCGTCCTTGATAGCAAGGGGGTTGTGGTTAAGCTCGATAAGCATCTTTATTGTAGATGCCAAGTCGTCGACAGTAAGAGTCATCTGTGAGAGGGCCTTCTCACCCATGTCCTTGCCGAATCGCTGGTTGAATCTGAATCGTCCTACCTTTGAAAGGTCATATCGTTCAGCGCTCATGAGCGCATTGAAGAAATCCCGCGCGTTTTCCGCCGTTGCCAGGTCTCCGTCTCGAAGTCGCTTGTGGATTTCGATGTACGCCTCTTCCTTGGTTCGCGCATGATCCTTGGCGAGCGTAGCTTCGATATACTGCTTTCCGTACTGGCTATCTTTGAAGAGCTCCTTCATGTCCGTATCAGTTTCAACGCCGAAAGCTCGAAGAAGCGAAGTTACCGGGAACTTTCGCTTTCTGTCGATTCGCACGTAAACCGCGCCGTCGGCATCGCTTTCGATTTCAATCCATGCGCCTCGCGCAGGAATGATCTTCGCGCCGAAGTAGTTCTTGCCTTTGACTTCCTGAGACGTGAAAAACGCCCCGTAAGATCGAATGATCTGCGGAACGATGAGTCGCTCGATGCCGTTGATGATAAATGTGCCGTGATCCGTCATCATCGGGAAGTCAGCCATAAAAACCTCCTGTTCTTTGACAGAACCGAGAATCTTGTTTTTGAGCTTGACCATCACCTTGAGACCGCCTTCGTAGTTCATCTTGTTTTCCTTTGCATGAAATTCATCATACTTAGGAGCGACAATTTCAAATCCGGTAAAGTCCAATTCGAACTTCTTGTCCGAATAGTCCTTAATAGAGACAAATTCGCTGAAAACTTCCTTCAATCCTTTGTCGAGTAACCATTTATAAGATTCAATCTGTCCTTCAACTAGGTTCGGGAGCGGCGCGAGCGGCTCCTTAAACCGTGAAAAATACTTTTTCTGGCGCATAAGGTTTTAGCGTCTAGTTAGGTGGAACAAGATTATTTT
Source organism: uncultured Candidatus Saccharibacteria bacterium (assembly GCA_964550955.1). Lineage (GTDB taxonomy): Bacteria > Patescibacteriota > Minisyncoccia > Phycocordibacterales > CAIZLB01 > VEQN01. The sequence goes on along the minus strand of CAZKAF010000001.1, from coordinate 33,844 downwards.
TAAAAACTAAATGCAGATGTGCCGGTTGGAAGAGATTTTGCGATCGAGCCGTATATGGATATACGGTAACGAACAAAATTTCTGAAACCGATGCAGATGCGTTAGTTTTTAGAATAATCTAAATATTAAAAATACTATTAGTTTCCCGGTAATAGTAGTGGGGTTTGCTTCAAACTTCGAGCATAAAATTTGCATAAAGGCATCGGACGGACCAACTAAATAGGCAAAGTTTTATGAGAAAAGAATGAAGTCCGCGAAAGAGCCGGCCCGTATAACTCAATCGTCTAACGCAGGAACTTTATGATAATCGATTTATCCACAGGTGTCAACGCTAGCCTGTTGACATCCTGGGTACAACCTAGGGGGTTCAAAGCCTTATTTCTGTGTCTTGGCGGGTTTTCCACTTGACGGTGGACTGTTTTGCAGATTTTCCGATTAATTCAATTCTCATATGGTTAACTGTACACAGGCTTGATTTCTTAGCCGGCTAGCCGTATACTGGGCAAGTCTTTCGGTTTCCATAACTGAAAGGGTACTACATCCAAGGGCAGCCCTCCGCAAGGAGGGCTGCTTTTTTGCTTACTTTTTAAAACCATACTAAGTGCGCTTTGATTGAATTTATCTGGCTTGCTTTCGTTCAAGCGCCCGTCCCCAAACATCTTCTTCCAAAAGGAGTACGTCAAAATACTTGTCAGCACCCGTTCTCAACTCTTGTGATACATTATTTTTAGAAGAAAAGATGAACACTTTTTTAATTACAGTGAAACCAAGATTCTTTTTTAGATATGTATAAAATTTGTGCTTACCATCCATGCTGCGGTCGCGCGTACCTTCTGCCGGATATGCAGTATAGTAGAAAAATTCAATCTTTGATGCTGCAAATTTGTCCTTAAGGACCTTTTTAAGCTTTTCATAATCAAACATCCTACCTTTTGCCTTTTGTGCTTGCCATAAATTAGAAGCATCGATAAATACATGAATAGCCGGTTGTTTCAAAGTTAGATTAGTCATGATTTAATAGCTCGATTCTATCATAATCCAATCCCAACATCATTAAAGAAGTGCTGTTACAAAATATGCCGCAACTAAAGCTACCGTAGTAAGAAGATAAATGGCCAGATCTTTAGGTGTAAGAAATCGATAACCGTGAGGATTCAAATTATTCCGGTAGAGACCTAGCGCCAATACAAAAGCCGCAATGATAAATGGCTTCATCTTAAAACCAATACCGTAAATTGAGAACTCTTCGGGATAAGAGACCACACCAAAAATCAGAGCGCTCGCAAAGCTAAGTGCGAGAACGCAAGCTATGGTTTTCAGCATGTCACGCATAATGAATTATATTATAACATGCGTACCGCACTCTAACTTTTCACTTATGCAGAATTTCCAACACCCCCAATCGATTCCCTCCATTCATCGATCTTTTTATGGTCGCCCGAAAGAAGCACCGGCGGAACCTTGTACTTTTTGCCCTTGTACGACAAAACCTCGGGGCGCGTATACACGTCGCTTGAAGACACCCTTGATTCCTCCCTGCTCTCGAACTTTCCCAAGACTCCCGGAATCTGACGTGCCATGACATCTATCATTAGCATCGCCGGCAACTCCCCGCCCGTTGTGACGAACGGGCCGACGGTTATATCGACTGTTTTGAAAATCTTTTTAATGCGCGCATCAATCCCTTCGTATCTTCCGCAAACGATGACGACGTCAGAATATTTTTTGACATAATCCGTCGCAAGGGCGTTCGTGAACTGCGTGCCGGCAGGACTTAAGAAAACGATGAGCGCTTTTTTGAACGATTTCCTCTTTTGCGCCTTTGCCAGCGCCTTGTCGACGGCCTTCGCCACAGGCTCGGCCTGCATGACCATGCCCGGACCGCCGCCATACGGCCTGTCGTCCACCCGAAGATATGGCTTCTCGTTCTTCGCTTGAGTCCTGGTCGGCTTGACGAAGTCGCGCGGGTTATATGCCGAGACGGATATCAGTTTTTCAGCTTGCGCGCGCGCAACGATAGACTCGCCAAGATACGAGGCCAAAGACTCTGGAAACAATGTGACGATATGGAAATTCATACTTATTGTCTGGCAATATATCATATCCGCCGCTCAATTGACAGGCTTTGCTTTCCGTCGTTAAATTTGCACGCCATGCAAGGCAAAGGCCGCCCTGAAACAGGCGGCCTTTGCCTAATGCTTCGAGTGGCTTACATTTTCAGATCCGCAATCGCTTCGTCCACTGTCTTGACCGTCGAAGCGCCGTCGCGAGTTCCGCCTACAGGCTCCTTGATCTGGATGGAGATGTTTGCCTGATGCTTCTTTCCGAACGCCTTCATGATAGTTCGGATAGCCTGCGCAGTATGGCCGTTCCGGCCGATAATCTTGCCCATGTCCACCGGATCAACAGTCAACTCAACGAAAACCCCCATATCATCAACGCGCCTGCTAGTCTTCACGGCATCTACGTTTTCGACAAGCGATTTAACAATAAATTCGAGAAACTCTGTATCTTTATCTTGCATGGATTTTTTGCTGAAATTTGTAATGTGCGCCTTAATAATAACACATGTTTCAAAAGGTCAACAGATGCGGCTGTTAATAAGCGTTTGCTGCACAGGACGGCGCTTGATTTCAGTCCCTGTCACTTCACCAATAGATTGATGGATTGAATAAGGCGGAGATTTTACGAATCTCCAGAAACGCCGACTGTGTCGGTTTTTACGAAGCGCATCGCAGCGCCCAACTCTGTATCATGGTTACAGAGAACCCTTTGGGTATGTGGAGGTCAGACCTACCAACGTTCGTCGTCGGATAAGGCAGCCTCCTCTTGGCTTAGCTCTGGAACGAGCTGTTCCAGGACTTCCTGGAACCTTTCTTCCCCGAGGATTTCTCCCACAGGACTCGTCTCCTGCTTGGTCCGATCAATGAAGGCCTGTTTGCCTTCGCTGTCACGCCTTCCGACTTTCACCAGAAGGTCTTTCGCAAGGCCTTCGTCCGACCAGCGGTCGGATTGGTGGTCGAGCTGAACATGTTCTGACCACGACCAGTCTGTTTCAGGATGAACGAATCCCCATGCTTTCACCCAGTCAGATTGACCCGTGACCAGGAAGGCTTCGTAGAATTGTTCATCCGCTAGCAGTCGAAGCCCTGCCCTTGCCAGACCAGCCAACTCCCAGTTTGACCCGGAAGGTGTTTGGACTTTTTTTATCGGTGTTCCCGGAGGGAACACGATTGCCCGAGAAGACCTCCGGGAGAGAGTCCGAAGGCTCTTTCCGATTGGCATTTCGCCAACGATAAGAGCATGCTTGCCAAACGAGCCGCCGTCGGCCCACTCGACAAACCCCTCCGACGTCACCGCCCGGTAACCGTCTGTGATGACGACTATGGGCAGATCAGGGTATCTCTCCCTGAATGTTTCGAAGTCCGCGCTGATTTCCAGCGAGTGCCGGATAACCAGCGGAGAAAGCTGGAATGGGTCCTTAGTTTGCCTGGCAATCTTGACGATGGCCAGGGTTGTTTTCAACTCCCGAGAACGGGAGTTGATGACGATGCAGGAAGCGGTAGGCATTGGTGTATTCATGTGTTTTGTCTGGCTGTTTCAGTTCGAAGACAGGTTCATCCTGTCTTCTTCATCCACAGCAACACCGCTATGCATCGTCTTGTATATTATACTATATCTAAATAATATGTCAAGTCTTTCGACCCTGGAAAGCCTTCTTTAAAAAGGGCTTATTTGCCTTCTCAAATTAATACGCGCGCGGATGAATTCCGCGCGCGTATTGCATGGTGCCGAGAGCCGGATTCGAACCGGCGACCCCTTCCTCTTCAGGGAAATGCTCTACCAACTGAGCTATCTCGGCATATTGTTTTTTTATTGAGCCCTTGCTCTACCAACTGAGACTGTGAAATCTTTCGTCGGCATATTGTTTTTTAAACCATCGTTCTGTCTCGCTCTGCCAACTGAGACTATTATGCATCTCCGGTCGGCATATTTTATTTTTTCAATTTCACCTGAACTCTATCAACCTATCAAATGAGACCTAAAAAGACTTGAAGAAATTCATGAAGTTCGGGCTTGAGCCTCCTTCCGCGCCCGTGATGGCGGAATATGTCTGCATGAGAGAATCCACGGCAGGCTGCACGTAGTAGAATGCTCCTACCGCCGCTCCTATGATGATGAACCATTTGATTCCGGATATGAGCATGGAAAAACGAGCCCGCCGATACAAGCTGGCCGTCATGCGGGTATTCTCTTCCACGATGACTCGCAGCTCGTCTATTTTTTCATTGAGCTCCTGGATTTCTTGGTCCATGCCGAGAACTTTAGCACACTTGCCCGAGTTTTTCCAGCCCGAAGGTTCAGCCCCTCCCGTATCGGCCGTCCGACCGGTGACAAGCGACAGCGAGTTCTTTTCTGCAAGCTACGCGCTCTTCCACCGGCTCACCATTCCGCAGGCGAGAAGCCTCGACGAAAGGCCGGACCGCGGCTCTTCGGCAATGACCAGCTCCCCGCTTTCAACGGAACCGCCGCATCTTTCCTGAAGCTCGACGAGGCTGTTCTGATATGTCAGCGGCGAATATCCCGCGGAATATCCGTTGAGAATGACGAACAGGGGCTTGTCCGAAAGCAGCTTCAGCGAGCTCTCAAGAAGCGGAATGAAATCGTCCTCAATTCTCCAGACCTCCCCTTTGGCGCCGCGACCGAATGCCGGCGGATCCATGATGATCGCGTCGTATGTGCTGCCCCTTCGCAGTTCCCTTTTGACGAACGCATGCGCGTCTTCGAGTATCCATCGAATCGGCCTGCTCGCAAGCCCGGAGAGCTCGGCATTTTCCTTCGCCCATGTTATGGAAGATTTTGACGCGTCGACATGCGTCACTTCCGCCCCGGCCTTGGATGCGGATATAGTCGCGCCGCCCGTGTATCCGAAGAGGTTCAAGACCCGTATCGGCTCGCCCTTGTCGCGTCCGCCCCGCTCCTTGATTCTTTTTTCTATGGCTTCCCTCGCCCATTGCCAGTTGCTTATCTGCTCCTGAAACAGGCCCGTATGCTTGAAAGGAGTCGGCCTGATTTTGAACGCCAGATTGTCGTAATTGATTTTCCAGCCATTTTCAATATCCTTCTTCCTGTATTCCCAGGCGCCTCGATCGTCCCCTTTAGTCCGCGCAAAAAAAGCGTCGGCCTTGTCCCATTCCGATTCCGGCAATCTTTTCTTCCAGAGAACCTGAGGGTCGGGACGCGCGAGGACGATATCGCCGTATCGCTCGAGCTTCATGCCGTCTCCTGTATCGAGAAGGGCGTAATCGGCCTGTTCCGGCGAGACAAGCGTTCGGGTCTGAGCCGCTGCTGAATTTTTATGCAAATTTTCTGGCATTAGTTTTTTTATTTTTAGCACAATAATCCGCATTAAGCCATAGCGCCGGCAATATGCAGGCTTCACTTCATGCAGGCTTCGAGACTCGACCCTCGGCAGGAAAAACCCTGCAAAGGTCAAAGGGTATCAAGTCTTAAGAGAAGATGGTCAAGAACAGGAACAGCAAGGCGAGCGTCGCCAGAACGAAAACGACAGAATGAGCCAGAACAAATTTCCAGCGCTTTTCCGCAAGGAAGAATCGCGATCCGATAATCGTGCCGAGCAGGGTAAAGCTTCCGGCAACAGCCATCTTTATGGTCGTTCCGAAACGCCTGTCCGCCAAGAGCAGCCTGCTTGCGGCATAGGAGGAAATGAGCGAAATCAGCGCGAGCAGCAGGATAAAATGCACGAACGGGCGTTCGGAAATCGAAACGGCGGCGATGACCCTCAACGGCGCTTTCGAAGAAATATGCAAGTCTTCAGTGAGATTTTGCGGCGGAGCATCGACGACTATTTTGGTGTAATTGAACTCTTGCCCGGACGAATAAAACCCGGCGATATTCAATGGCCTGTATGAGCGATAGTAATCAACGTATGCGAAGTCCTTGATTCCGGAATAGAGCTCAGGCGTGACGTGCCCGACCACCGTAATGGTTTCGGGCATTCCCTCTCCCGGATACGCTGACCCGGGCTTCAGGGGATAAAAAATCTTGTCCGCGGGAAATTTCATGAGCACTCCTTTTGCCTGAACTGTTTCAGCCGAAGGGCTGATCCATGCGGCGACAAATGAAAAATCCTTGCCGATGTAATCCTGGAAGATGGAAATAGAATCCTTTTCCGCATTGAGGCCTTTTCCTTGCAAGTAATCATAGAGAGCGTCGGAATCGGAAGCTGAAAGCACTTCGGCAATCATGCCGTCTTTTTCAATATGCTCGTACACGCGCACTCCGGCCGTCCCGCCCGGCACGCCAAGCGACCCTGCAGAACGGACCATTCCGTCCAATCCCAAGGCATTATTCCCCAGCGAAGCGATGATTCCCGGAACAGCCGGATAAATCTGAGTTGAAAGCAGCCTCTTCCTGATGTTCTTCAGCTCTGCCTCCGCTTCGAGAATTATGTCGTAGCCAAAAAACTTGGGACTTTCCGAAAGAACGTCCACATTTATGGAATCCGGCGCCGCGGGAATCGGAATGATCCAAACCGTATCAGCGCTTTCGTTCTCAAAAGTCCTGCTGATGATCAGGTGCTCGATGCCGTCCTGGTAATTTATGAAAGATTGTTCCGCGGAATCGTTGCCGTATGCCCATCCCGAGGCAGCCGAAGGAATCATGCTGATGCCGCAGGCGTATACCAGAGCTGATTGCGCGAAGAAGAAAGAGAGAGCAAGGATTGCCAGCCCGATTTTGGATAAATATTTTTTCGTTTTCATTCCTGCAATTTTACCTCATAAGTCAGACTTCATGAAGTACGGCGAGGAGCATAACTGGGGGGTTTTCCGGTGTGGGACGTGGCACCCCGGACGCGTTTCGATTTATCATAAGCGCGCGAAACAGAGACGCCTTTGCGGTGCGACTTTTTTTGATTCATCAAAACAGAAGTGCCCTTGTGGTGCCCTCGGCCGGAATCGAACCGACATCAAACCCTTAGGACGGGCTCGTTCTATCCATTGAACTACGAGGGCAATGTGTACTTTATACCACGAAAGATGGAAAAACCGACATTCTGTCTAAATAACCAGCTTTTGCCGGGCAAATGCCGTGCGGCCGCCCAGGCTTTCAAGGCTTTTCGCTCTTCCGCCAGACTATTTGGCCTTCTCGACCTTAATCACTTCGACATCAAAGATGAGCGGCGCGTTGGGCGGAATGACGTACCCGCCGAGCCCGTCCGACACGCCTTGCGATCCGTATGCCTTGTCTGCAGGGATGCTCAGCGTTTTCTTCTCGCCGACTTCCATGCCGAGCACCCCTTCGTCCCAGCCCTTGATGACCATTCCCACTCCCACCACGAACCCGAACGGCTCGCCCCGGTCATGCGAGCTGTCGAACTTGGCTCCGCTTTGCAGCTTGCCAGTATAATGAACGAAAACCGTGTCGCCGCTTCGCACGACCGATGAATTGAATGAATCTGACATGTAGGGGTAAAGGAAATACGTCGCGAACGCTCCGAAGAGGATGGCGATGATGCTGATAATGGCTGTATTGAATTTCTTCATTTGAACATTTTAGAGAGGCTTCCTTCGCCTCGTCCGGCCGAACTTGCCCGAAGCTTATTCCGCTTTGGGCAGGGCCTCGTCCGGAGCTTCCGCGCCCGCATCCGCAGAAGGGCTGGCCTGCCCGATGCCGGCAACCTTGGAGAGGAGCTGCTCGTTATAGCCGACAATAATCTGGCCGTCGATGTCGAAGACGGGCACTCCGAGCTGTCCGCTCTTGTCTACCATCTCCTCCCGCGCATTGACATCAACCGATACATCGATATCCGTAAAGGCAACATTGTGACTTGTAAGGAATGCTTTTGCCACCTTGCAATAACCGCATGATGGCGTGCTGTATATTTTTATTGTCATAATCAGCCCATTATACCTCGCAAGCTATTCCGAAACAACATTTCCCGTTTCAGCCTTTGTTGTAGTCGCCTCATCCTTCCTGAATACTCCGATGACCGAATCCCAGAATTTTTTCAAGACGCCGCGATTATCCTCCTCGACCACGGGCAATTCCTTGTCCACGATGACGATGACGCCCTCCCCTTCCTTGACCACGTCGAACTTGCTTCTAATCTCCGCCTCTATCCCCGCATCGCTTTCGAGATGGTCCGCCCGGTTCTTTATCTGGCCATACCTGTTCTCAAGCTCGGCTTTTTGCACGGCCACCCGCTCCATTTCTATGCGGCTTTCCTTTTCCTTCAGATACACGTTTACCACCCCGCGCGACACAAGAACGAGCACGACGAGAAGCAGGAACAAAACCGTCTTTGAATATAGCCTTTTTTTCGCCTTGTTTCTCTGCTGGAACTCTTTCATAAATATTGATAGTATATACGACATGCTATTTAATCCAAAGAATCAGAAAGCCATCAAATTCATCTGGATGACGCTCTGCATCATCCTGATCGCCTCGATGATCCTGATGTACATCCCGGCGCTGTTTTAATCAAATTCAAAGAACAAAAGGCCCATAAAGCTCTGCAGAGCTTTATGGGCCTAATCATTTCGTTTTTTTTATTCTCCCGTCTTCATCATCTTCAAGAACACGTCGTGCGGGATGTTCACTTGGCCCCTGCCTCGCTCAAGCATCTTCTTCTTTCCTTTCTTCTGCTTTTCCAGGAGCTTCATCTTTCGAGTAATGTCGCCTCCGTACAGATATCCGGTAACGTCTTTTCTGAGCGCGGAAAGAGTTCGCGACGCGATAATTCGCCCATTGCATTTCGCCTGAATCTTGGTCGTGAAAAGCTGCCGAGGAAGCACGGCTTCAAGCCGGTCTACCGTCTTGTTCGCCTCCTCGTCCGTCCTTCTGTTCGCAACCACTTTAGTGAAAGCCTCAATCGGCTCGTCGGCAACGAGCACGTCCATCCGAGTGACGTCCGCATCCCTCAGTCCTTCAAACTCGTATGACAAGGACGCATATCCGGAAGAGATGCTCTTGAGCTCATCGAAAAAGTTTCTCATCAACTCCCGAAGCGGCATGTCGATGACAAGCTGCGCGCGGCCGTCGCCGAACGAGACGGTGTCTCGAAGCTCGGCCTCGTGATCGTATAAGAGCTGATAGATGGGACCGGTGTATGCGTCCGGCGTTATTATGGAAAGCTTGACCCATGGCTCCCTGACCCGTTCGTACTGTCCATGGTCCGGAAAAAGCGAAGGAGAATATACCATCACGGTTTTCTCTCCCGCTTCGTTCACCTTTATTTGCCCGGAATAAATATTTCCCAGGCTGTTTTGGACCGCCGCTCCGTGAGATCCGCCCCTGAGCGTCACTTCGTAGGTAATGCTCGGCGTCGCTATGACAAGATTGAGATTGAATTCCCGCTTCAGTCGCTCAGTAATGATTTCCAAGTGAAGGAGTCCGAGGAAACCGCATCTGAAGCCTCGCCCGAGAGAACCTGAAGATTCTTCCTCATGAGAAAAGGCCGAGTCGGAAAGCCTCAGCCGACCGAGCGCCTGCTTGAGAAGCTCGAAGTCGTCAGCATCCTCCGGATACACCGAAGCCCAGACCACGGGCGAAGGACTCATGTAACCTGCAAGCTCGGGAAGCGGCTTCTTGAGAAGGGTGATGGTATCTCCCACCGATGCGATGCCCGGCTGCTTGATGCCCGTAACGATGTAGCCGATCTGGCCCGCATCGAGAGTTCCGGTCGCCACTTCGCCCGGCGTGAAGATGCCGACTTCAAGCGCATAGAACTTCTCATCGGCGATTTTGAAAAGCAGCTCGTCGCCTTTTTTGACCGATCCGTCCATGACTCGAACGAAGACGATTACGCCCTTATGATTTGAATATTGAAAGTCGAAGACGAGGCCCCGGAAGCTTCCGGACTGAACGATTTCCTCGACCGGCGCGGGGATCTTTTTGATGACTTCCTGCAACAATCCTTCAACGCCCTGCCCCGTCTTGCCGGACGTTTCGATGATATCTTCAAGCTCGCAGCCGAGAAGCGAGATCATTTCTTCCTTGATGTCATCAAGCCGGGCGAGTGGCGAATCGACCTTGGAAAGCACCGGGATAATTTTCAGGCCGACATCCTGCGCCATTCGAAGCGTGGTCAATGTCTGAGCCTGAACGCCCTGCGTCGCGTCAACCAGAAGAATGGAACCCTCTACCGCCTTGAGCGCGCGGGATACTTCATATGAGAAGTCGATATGGCCCGGGGTATCGATGAGGTTCAATTGATACTCGCCCACTTCTATGCCTTTCGCGGCGGCGACATCAGGCTTGACCGCATAATGCATCTGCACCGGCCGCATCTTGATCGTAATGCCTTTTTCCCGTTCAAGCTCCATGTTGTCGAGAACCTGGTTCATCATCTTTCGCTTCTCAATAGTATTGGTAAGCTCAAGCATGCGGTCGGCAAGCGTGGACTTTCCGTGGTCAATATGAGCGATGATGCTGAAGTTTCGGATGTTTTTAAGATTCATATATTATGTGTAGCTACGCATTGCAGGTTCCGCGACGGATATGCACGTGAGTCAAAATATAGCAGAAATACTGAAAAAAGCGAAAGAAAAGCCTCGCGTGCATGGGCGCACGCGAGGCTTTCAAGTTTTCGGCAGGCAAATTCAGCCTTCCTCTTCCTCGCGATATCTCCTGATCGCATCGAGGACGTATTTGCACAGCCGCTCATTGCCTGATTCCGGCAGCGGAACGTCGGAAGGATTATCGCTGGTCAGATGACCGATGATCGTGCCGTCCTGATACACGTCGCACTGAATCTTCCCATCGGAGAAGAAAGAAACGACGAACCCGAACAGCCACTTGTCATCCTCCGCCTGAACGGGCCCTGCCACATTCTTGAGGACCGTGACGAATCCTTGAAAGTGCACCGCCCCTGATTCGCTTCGGGAATGCGGATCCTTCAGCAAAAAAGTTACGTCCTCATCGAATTCAACCTGCCTGACGATGCTATTGATGCCTGGAGTCATCTTCTGTGTTCCCTTTCTTGGTTATGGTTTTATGCGCTTAACAAATGAACTTGGCCGCGAACAATCAAGTTCGCCTGAGAGATTCATCATACTTTTAGCACAATCTCCGAATTTATCAATGACCAACCACCAGCGATGAGCTGGTGGTTGGTCATTTGAGTTCAAGCCCCTCGATGCTTTCGACGGCAGCAGTGAGCCTATGACAGATTTCTACGCTTCCTTCTTCGCCCTGGTCGGGCATGCAGATACTCGGACCACAATAGGCATGACGCCCCCCCCCCCTTGGTTAGTTGTTGGTCTTTTGACTGTAGATTTTTAAGGTTCTTCTCCTTATGACAATATCATACAACTTTTATTTAAAAAGTAAAATTACCCGAAACAAACCTACATACTCGCAGGAACTTGGATACCCAGAAGCCTGAGACCGTTTTTGATTACGGTATATACAGCCGATGTTAACATGATGTTATTTTGCATCGATGGATTTGAAGAATCTAATACTTTTGTATTTACATACCAACCGTTGAAGGCTTGCGCCAACTCCAAAAGATACGTTACCAAATGATGTGGCGACCATTCCTTTATGGCCAGATCGACAACTTCCGGGAAACGCACGACGATTCTTTCGACCTTGCTGATATCTCTATCCTCAGTAAAATTCACAGTCTCACTGACCATATTCCCCTCTTTTGCCCTCTTAAGGATTGATGCCGCTCTTACTGCGGTATATTGAAGATATGGACCCGAATCACCCTCAAAAGAAAGTGACGTATCTGGGTCAAAATTTATGTCTTTTCCTGCCATAACCCTAAGGACAGTAAACTTCACCGCACCAATTGATATCGCCTCAGCACTACTATTATCCAGATCTTCCTTACGGCTTTTCACTTCTTCAGATACGGCATCTATTATGGTCGTCGCAAGGGGAACGCCACCTAGACGCGATGACATTTTTTTGCCTTTAAATGTCATTCTTCCATGAGTAAGATGTATCGTCTTATCGCTCCAATCTTTGTCAATCTTACTTGCGGCAGAAGAAACAACCTCAAAATATGCTCTTTGTTCATTATCCGTAACAAAAATTGATATATCTGGGTTGTAGCGCTTGAACTTCAATGAAAGTAACCCTATATCCTTTGATTCATATGTGGGATAGCCCTCGCGATTAACAAATACCCTAGTATGCAAACCCTCATCCTCACCCCTATATATGATTGCCCCGTTGCTGTTCTCAAAAACCTTGCCAATATTTTCTGAAACAATCTTTTCGCCTTCTACACCAGCCTCACTTTCAAAAATAAAAGAGTCGAAACTTGAACCAAGTTTTTCGATGATAGACTTGAAATACGACAGGTTCAATTCTTTACACTTTTCAAACATGTCAAATTCTGCACCTGGAACCTTGTCATAAAGTTTTTTTGTTATATCTCTAACCTGCTGTTGAACGTTTACATTATCAATAAAAGCATTTGTACCCCGCACATAACATTCGCCCAAAAAGGCGACTTTCTCTTCAAGGCTGTCAAAAGAATCAAGCCTTATCGCATCTTCTTGGTTAAGTGCCCATATTGCCTTTCCAATCCCGAGCGATATATCCGAAGGGTAAGATATTTTTGTCACTTCTGCGCCAGAGAATTGAGCGAGCCTAGCTATTGATTCTCCAATAGTGTTATTCATTAGATGGCCTATGTGAAATGGTTTGAAAAGGTTAGGGCTTGAATGCTCAACGAGAATTTTCTTGCCGGCATTTATCAAAGATGCGCCATATTTTTCCGGCAGATCGACTATACCCTTGATCTGTTCATCCATATAACGTGAAGACAGGTAGAAATTAATAAAACCGATGCCGGCTACTTCTACCTTTTTTACTTCTTTAGGCAGGCCATTTTTATACAAAGCTGCCACCAATTTATCAGCTAAAGCCTTAGGCGAAGTCTTAATCTCCTTTGCAGCCACTAGGGCGATATTGGAAGAATAGTCACCATTTGACAGGTCGTTTGAGAACATGACCAACACCTCCCTCATTTGAAGATTTTGACTCTCGGCGGCACGAATTAGTAGTTCCTTAATTATCTCACCATTTTTCATAATATTTGATATCACTATAATACATGTGCGTATTATAACAACCCCTAAAATATTATTATTAAGCCTCCGCGATCGTCTTTATTTCCCAGGGGATAAGGATTGGTCTTGGAAAAGTTTTGCCATTTTTTCTGACAAAACTCGATTTTTTTCCATAACCGCCAAATGGTATATTTCCACCTTCGACATCGAGCAGAGTCTGATTTTTAAGCAAAATGGTGTTGGCGACATTGATTTTAATATTACCAAAAATGGAGTAGCACATGGCGAAATCTTGATACTCTCTAGAGTTAAGTACCCTCTCGACCTCATCATGTGTCTTGAATGTTAAAATATTGAAAATGGGTGCGTACAGCTCTTGAAAATCATCGTATCTTTGATGGTCTACCTCATCAATAATGGTAGGGTAGATAACCCCGCCCTCTTCATCTATCTTTCCGCCAAAAACAATCATATCTGCTTTATCCTCGAGGAAAGCCTTTGCTGATGCAATATATTTCTTGTCCAAGATCTTCCCTACTGTCACATCTGGGTCTTTATAACTGCCGACATTAATTTTTTCAACCTGATTCTTCAGCAAAAACATAAACTCTGCCTTAATCGAATCCTCCACAAAAATGGCATCTGGAGCACAGCAGTCTTGACCACCGTTAAAGATTCTGGCGTGAATCACTTTTTCAACTGCTAATGACAGGTCCGCCCCTTTAGCAACAATAATTGGATTAACCCCAGATCCATTATAAATAAAAAGTTTCGGATTATATTTTTCTATAAGGTCAAGAGCTGGATCGTACCTACCTGTAAATATTACGACGTCTGCACAGGCTGTAAACCCATCTCCAAATGCTCTTCTCGGTAAACCCACAACATGCACGTTCTTGACTGTTTTGAAGAATGAGTCACGTATCTTTTTCGTAATGTCGCCTATCTCTACTGGTGGACGCACATAAACATTTTCAGCTTGTAGGCTCGGAACAATACCGTATAGAATCAATGAATAAAGGGGCAGGTTGACGGGTAAATATACCGCGATGCTTTTGACGTCAATCCTGACTTGGTCGACATTATTCAAGATTTCCGATAATGTGGTGCATGCTGAATCAATCTCAAACTCGGCTATCGAATACGGCTCGATATCGGTCAAGATATCGATAATTTTATTCCTAGATTCCTTGATTAAATCATGAATATATTTTATGTTCTTACGGGTATCCATAATATTTATCTTGAAACTTGGTTCATCGCCCAAATCGCTTTCGTAATATGAGAGTCTCGCAGAGCGATGCCTAATCTAGCATATTCATGCATGATGATTTTCCTAATTACCATAAAATCGGACTCAATCGTCCTGACATTGTTTTTGATAAAACTTTTACCGTCCTTGTCACCGATTACTCCAACAAACTCAATTTCAAGCTGGTGTAATGGTATACTTTTTTTCTTACCAATAAAGTTTACTTCATCCACGCAAATATCAAAAACATTCCCTGTGTCGCTAAGATACACAGACAAGATAGCTCTGTCTCTCAAGAAATAGGACGTTATCAAGGTCGACTTATCATCGACAGGATTTCCTAATATTTCAGATATCCTCTTTTTACTATAACGCTCGACTGTCTCCTGTCTGACGCTAATTTTTGAACTTGAACTCTTCAGATTCATCTTATATTTGATAACCCTTTTTGAGGGTGGGCTGTCTTTATTATATTGCATTGAAAAAACAATATTAGAACCATGACTGTATATTCTTTGATAACTTTTGTCTTTCCTTATCATCCCAACGGCGATATTTTCTGGGAAACGTATACCACCAAGTTGCACGCGTAAATCGTTATCTGCGTCCAGCTTCATCTCTCTTTCCGTGACGAGCCACTCTGATGAGGACTTCGCTTTAAGTTCTGGCTCATGGAAAAGATGTTCTTTTTGTAACACAAGGTCTAACAGGTCTGCTCCTTTTCTGTTTGGTTCGGCGATTAAACCAGGTATTTTCCCTAACTCCTTTAGAAGATGGTCGCCATCGTCATTCTTAAGATTTTTACCAACATGCTCAACCTTTACCTCAAGCACAAACCCCGGTCTGCGCCTAGCTAAAGAAAACAATGTATCCCTATCGTGGGTAGCGGTAAGATAATACTTTATGTCACTATCAACTGTAATTCGATGATTATCCGCGTCAAAATGCCTCCTTCTGTAAGATGTCGCCGCTACAGCCTCAAACGTCACAAGATTGTATTCATTCGCTATCTTTTTAAGACACCTGGATAACGATACAGTCTCATTATTGATTTTCTTAATCTTTTTTCCCGAAAGCACTTCTTCAGACACGTTTTCTAGGTCTCGATAACTCATAATGCTATCAACTCCAAAGCGAGCTTTCTGGCGAACAGTACTCCCCCAGTCATCCTTGGGACGGGTCTTGATCTCGGTGATACACGCCGCATCTTTATTAGGTATAAAAAACCTATGCATCGGTTTGTCATGATAAAAACGCACCTTAATAGCAGCGTGAGATAGTGGCTTAGGTTTCCCAGAAATCTTTTTTCTACCACACATATATAACGTCGTCGCAAACTTTTTAGGATAACGAACCTCTTTATGGCTCTTAAGAAAACCTTTTAGGGTTTTAATATCCGAGCATTCAAAGACATGCTCACTCCTCTTCTTTGCCAAAGAATCAAAAAATCCACTCTGCTTGTTCCGTCTCGGCGTCAATTTTTTTGGCATAATATAATATTTTATTAACAGGAAGAAAGCGTCCTAACTAATATATCAATGCCTTTTTCAATATCTTCTTTGGAAATAGTGAGAGGCGGCATAAGCTGAATCACGCTTTCTGTATCCCCAGTCAAATGTAACCCCTCTTTGGCAGCAAAATCTATAATATTATTATACCGGGTCGCATCAACCGGAATTTCAATTCCAATCTCCATGCCCACACCCCTTACGTCGACAACCTTTGGATTGTTAGCCAGCTTAGATTTTAATTCAGACAAAAGATATCTCCCTTTAGAATCAGCCATCTCCCACACCTTGTCCCTTTGATGAATCTCGAGTGTTTTAAGCGCTGCCGCACAAGCCGTTGGAACCCATCCAAAAGTAGATATGATGTTTGTGACTCCAATCACATTATTAATAAGGTCAAAACTGCCAACGACTGCCCCTAAAGCACCGCCGCCATTCGATATGCCTTTAGCGAGACATATCATATCTGGAACAACGTTCTCATGCTCAATAGCAAATAATTTTCCAGTTCTTGAAAAACCAGTTCCCACTTCATCAACGATCAGCAGGGTCCCGTATTTTGAAACAAGATCCCTTACCGCCTTGAGATACCCAATCGGCGCGACGAATGCAGACCCCCAGCCAGTAATCATGTTTGCCTCGGTAACGATTGCCGCGACATCGTGATTTGATATCCTTTTTTCAAGGTCCATGAGAAAATTATTCAATACTTCTTTATCACCATTGTCTCTGGGATAATCGATCTGAATAAATTCAGGCACTAATGGTAAAATTTTCTCAACCAAATTGTCTGTAAAACCAAGTGCCATCGAGGCGAACAATTGCCCATGGTAACTGTTTTTAAAACCAATAATTTTTTTTCGTCCTGTGGCAGCCCGAGCAACTTTAATTGACACTTCGACGGCTTCAGTTCCGCCCGTTGTCTTTATGCACGTATCGAGCGGTTCGGGCAAGGACTCTGTCAGTCTCTGAGCGTATTTCTCTTGAATTTCGTCAGAACACCACAAAGGCGCGAACACGTTTTTATCTACCTGCTCTTTTATCGCAGTATTAATTTCGGGGTCATTCCAGCCCAAATTTGTCACGTTCCAGCCAGAGGTAAAATCAATATATTTCCTGCCATTTTCATCCCAAAGATAGCTTCCTTCGGCACGTTTTAGCTTAAATCGATAATTGCAATATTCACTATAAACGATATTATTTTTGATCATTGTGAGACATAAATAATACAACTTTTTCCAGAATACGCAAATTGTGCGCAAGGCTGCATTAGGATTTTTTATTGCACAGCAAGAAACGCTTACATTGGGTGTTTGTTGCAAAGATAATTATAAATTATAGTTAACGCAACTCGTGCGCTTGATCAGGTGGTATTCATAATATGACGTTGTCTTTAAATGCGCACACCGGCTGAAGCCGGTGGTTTAGAGGGGTAATGAAAGCCCCTCGGCACGCGTTTGCGCGCCGAGGGGCCAGGACCAACCAGAACGGATCAGGCTTCGAACCGATGCAGCCCTGCCGAAGTCGCCAGCTGGGCAAACAGCTCATACAGACGCCTCCTGTCTTTTCCGTCGCCGGAAGAAGCCATGAGAAAATCCGTCAGGACCGCGCCGCATGCCCCGTGCCTCGGGGAAACGAAAACGATGCATCCGGTATGACCCAGCTTGTGAAGAGCCGAGTCATCGGCGAACGGTTCGGGCCTGAGGTTCTTCCTGAACTCGTTCCATTTGCCGAAACCGTTTCCGAATTTCGGCAGGATTCCCCGATGCAGGGATGTCGCCGTTTCCTCGGAAAGGATGCGATCCTGCCCGCGCATTCCCCTGTTCAGAATCATGCCCGCAAAGCCGAGCAGGTCTTCCGCCGAAGAGAAGTAGCCGGCAGAACCGATCGCCCTTCCTTCCTGCAAGGCTATCCTTGCGGTCGGATCATGAATCGTGCCGGGAGGGATGTCGGGATGGGACCGAACGACCTTGTGCAGCTTGGACACGGGACGCAGCATGGTGCTTCCCATGCCGAGCGGCCCGAAGAGGTGCTCATTCATGAGAACTTCAAGCGGGGCGCCCATGACGCGCTCAAGAAAGACCCCGAGAAGGATGGAATGCGGATTTCCGTATGTCCATTCCAGCCCCGGCTCCTTGCAAAGCCCGCATGTGCGGAGCGCCTCAAGCAGCCCGCTCACGCCGCCTCCTTTTTTCCGCGCGATGATATCCTGCGTAGGATACCCTCCTTCCGTAAACTGGGCGCAAAACTGAAGCAGATGACCGACGGTCAAATGCTCCGTAAAGGCGCCCCGCATCTCAAGCGTGCCGGCAACCCTGGCATCGTTGTCGAATTTCTCCGTCTTTTCCCGCAGGACATGACAGAGAACCGTCAAGAAAGCCTTGGTGATGGACGCCACGTCAAAGATGGACTCCCGGGAGACAGGACGGCTTCCCGCCTCCAATCTCCTGTCTGTCGAGAAGTACGCCGAGTCGCCCTCCGCATTCAAGAAGCCGAAGACGGCTTTCGCGAACAGGGGGTTTGGACCCCCCGATGCGCTGTCCAGTAAATTCTGAATTCTTTCATTGCTCACAACAACCTCTTTCTATTTTGTTTTCAAATGCAAGAAAAGAGGATGCGTTCGATAGAAGCGCATCCGTCGTCCGGGCCACGAGGCCCGGCATCCTTTTCTAAGTCCTGACCTTCCGCTAGTTTACCTTTCTTCCGAAAGTTGTCCATCCTTGAGGAAAATGACCCGGTCGGTGGCGGCGCCGTACTCGTCTTCATGCGTTACCATGACGATGGTCTGGCCTTCCGCGTTCAATTCCTGAAATATTTTCAATATCAGCGCCGATGACTCGGTATCGAGGTTCGCGGTCGGCTCGTCCGCAAAAAGAATCTTCGGCTTATGCGCGATGGCCCGCGCGATGCTCACGCGCTGCTGCTCCCCTCCCGAAAGCTTTGACGGCAGATTCCCGACCCTGTGGCTGAGGCCGACTCGTCCGAGCGTCTGTTCCGCTATCCTGTATGCCTCGGCAGTCTCGACGCCCTGCATGATGAGCGGCACGGCGACATTCTCCCTTGCGGTCAGGTCAGGCAGGAGGGCGTAATCCTGAAACACGTATCCGAGTTCTTTCAGGCGGAAGGAGACGCGCGCGTCTTCGGGCAGGTTCGTCACGTGGACGCCGTCAACGTAAATCTCGCCGGAGGTAAGATGATCCAGCAGGCTGACCTGGTAAAGCAGCGTGCTTTTGCCGGCGCCCGAGCGTCCCATGATCGCCACGAACTCCCCTCGCCTGATTTCAAGATTGATTCCCTTGAGGACTTCGGTCACCTTGTCCCCGTCGACGAAAGACTTCTTCAATTCCCTTGTCACGATGATGTTTTCTTTTAGGTCTGGTTTCATTGTTTTGATTGTTGTTATCTTCCGAGGATGGCATCGAGCGTGTTCTTCTTCACGATCATTCTCGCAGGTATGTATCCCGCGATGACGGTCGTGATGAGCAGCGCGACCACCCGAAGCATCGTCCCGTTGATAGGCGCATACAGGTATCCGTCGCTGAACGGAAAATCGATCGGATTCGCTTGGATGTACGGGACAAGAAATCCGTACAAAACCAAGAGTCCCAGGAGCGAGCCGGTAACGGCATAGAAAATGGACTGGATGATATACGATATTTCAATCGCCTTCGAGCTGATGCCGATGCCCTTGAGAATGCCGATAAATTTTCTCCTGGTGATGGCGTTGACGAATATGACGATGAAGATGGTGATCGACGCGACCGCGAGGCCGATGCTTCCGATCATGTTTCCGAGAAGCCCGAAGGTGTCGGACATGTCTTTCAGGAATTTCGGCTGCGCCTCGACATACGTCTGGATTCTCGCGCCGACATCGAATCCGTTATTGAGAAGCAGCTGCTTGACCCGAAGCGCGTCCTGCTCGGTAGACCCGGCCGCAAGCTTTATGGAAATTTCATTCACGTTCAATTCGCTCCTGCCGATCATTTTCCTGACCTCGCTTTCGATCATGAAGACGCGGAAATCCGTAGAGTCGACTTTTGACCTTACCACGCCCCGTATGACAACCTCCTTCGAGCTGCTCCCGACGGTAAGCTTGAGCTTTTGCCCTATCTCGACATCTTTCAGCGTCTGGAACCCTGAAACCTCTATCGGAGTATATTTATATAAGAAATTCGACCCTATCAGGATGCCGTCGGGATCGTTCGGCTGGAGATATGACCCTTCGACTATGTATTCTGAAAGGCGGCTGATTGAATTCTCCTTGAGCGGGTCGATGCCCGCAACGGTCACGCCGACGCTGTTCGAGCTCTCATCCTGCCTGAGCAGGCGCCGATAGTCCGCATTCAGGACTCCGTTCCCCAGATACCTGGCAGAAAACGCCCTCACTTCGGGCAAGCTCCTGAGAACGTTTTGGATGTCCTGGCTTCGCTCGATCTGATTCTTCTGCTGCAAATTCGTTATCACGACATCGCCCGTTCCCCTGTCCCGAGTCGCGTCAATGGAACTCTCGATCAAGCCCACCAGAACGCCGTTCACTACCACGAGGTTCAGAAACGTCAGGGTCATCACCGCGATGATCAGCATGGTAGTCCAAAGGCTCGCGCGCTTTATCTGGCGATATGCCAGAAAGACGCCGACCTTCCAGACTCTAGCTGTTTCTTTTTTGAAAAATGACATGATATATGTATGGCCTTATGATATGGATTTATTCAGGATTCGAGGCTTTATTTTTTCTTGACGACAATCCGTTCTCCGACCGTCAGCCCTTCGATCACCTCGATGTCGCCCCTGGTATTGATGCCGCCCGTGACCACTTTCCGATTCGTTCTTGAATTCCCTTCCACGACCGTCACGACTTTCTCCGCGCCCTCGAGAAAGAGCGCCTCTTGAGGAATGATCACGACGGCGGGCTTCTCGGCAGTCTGAATGACGGTGTTGGCCGTCATGCCGGACCTGATTCGCCCGTCTTCCTCGACGAATTGCAGCTTCGTCTTATACGTTGACACGCCGTCCTTCACCGTCTCGCTCGGATCAACCTGGCTGACCTCCGCCCTGAAGATCACGTCCCGGCCGTACGCGTCAAGCGTCACTCGGGCAGGCTGTCCCACCTGCACTTTGGAAATGTCGTTTTCGGAGATAAAGCTTTCGATTTCGAAGCCCGAAGCGCTTATCAGCGAAATGGCGCTGACATTGCTTGAGACGATTTCGCCGACCTTGATGTCGATCTTCGTGACGACGCCGTCAAACGGAGCGACGATGAGCGTCTTTGAGACTGCGGCCTGCGCGGACTGGACATCCGCCATTGCCGACTGATATTGGGCCTGCTGCTGCGCGATCTGCTGCGAAGTCGATCCGGACTTTCTCAAAGCCAGCTGCTGCTCCTTCGTCTGCTTTGCCGTCAGGGCATTTTTATATGCCTGCTCGGCGGAAGAAAGGCTTGAAAGGGCGGAATTGACGGTCGTTCGCGCGCTCGAGACATCGGACTTGTACTTGTCCAGCGTCGCCTGCGTCAGCGCGCTGCTTGACTGAAACGAGGAAACCGCCGTGGACAGGTCGTTCATGAAATCCCTCATGAACGAGATGTTCGCCCGGGCTTCCGTCAGGTACGAAGTCGAATACGAATCGGCAGCCAGCGTCGAAAGCGACTTGTTCCATTCGGCCAGAATTTCTCCGGCTCTCAACCTTCTGGCATTCAGGGATGCCTGAAGCTGATAGTTGTCGAACGGGATGATTTCAGGATTCACCGTTCGCGGATTCGAATACAGCTGATCGACTTTCGTTCGCACGGCATCATCCGCTTTCGAATATGCATCCTTGATATCGTCGATGAGCGACTGGAGGCTCTGGCCGTATGCGGTTATCGCGCCGTCGTATTCTGCCTGAGCGATATTCACGTCTTCCTGCCTTGACCCGGTGCGCACTTCTGCCAATCGCGCAGCCTGAGCGCTTGCCTGCGCCTGCCGCTGAGCGACCGTGGCGACGACGTCGGCATTTGAAAGCGAGGCGAGAACCTGCCCGGCCCTGACGACATCTCCGACGGCTGCATTTACGCGCGCGACCCTGCCCGAAGCCTCAAAGCCCATGTTCGCGTCCTTGGCCGCGACGACTTGTCCCGTAACCGAGACCTCCTGAACGAAAGTAGCGGGCTCGACCGTGACAATCGTCTCATTTTGGTCAGATTTATTGCCGGACAGGCTGAAGCCGGCGATTGCCAAGATGATCAAGGCAGGTATCCAAACCTTCTTCTTGCTGAATAAAGCCTTCACTCTTCCAAATCTGCTTTTCATGGTGCGCGTTGATATTGCTATTTGTTAATTGGAGACACTATACCATAAATTGCCAAAACTAAGAATTAATGCTTTAATCAAGGCTCATTTTAGGAAATTAAAAAATCGCTCCCCACGCGTCTCGATAAGACTTCTTATGGCAACTTGCTTGCCGTGCTCGCGGACGGTATCGACCCAATATTAAACATAAAGAAAACATATGGATATTCGAAACATAGCAATCATCGCCCACGTAGACCATGGAAAAACAACCATCGTCGATTCGATGATGCGATACACCGGCATGGTAAAAGACGCTTCTTCAATGGACTCAAATACGCTTGAGCAGGAACGAGGCATCACCATTTATGCAAAGAACGCTTCTCTTACATACAAGAGCAAGAAAACCGGCGTCGAGCACAAGATCAACATCATCGACACGCCGGGTCACGCCGACTTCGGCTCTGAGGTGGAGCGAATCCTCCGATCGATCGACTGCGTGCTCCTCGTCGTAGACGCGCAGGAAGGCCCGATGCCGCAAACCCGATTCGTGCTCAAGAAGTCCATCGAGCTCGGACTTCGGCCCATCGTCATCCTGAACAAGCTCGACAAGCCGGCCGCAAACCCTGCCAGAGTGCATGACGAAGTGCTTGAACTTTTCATGGAACTCGGCGCTGACGATGAGCAGCTCGACTTCCCCATGATTTACGCCATCGGACGAGACGGCGTTGCCAAGAAAGAGCTCTCTGACGAGTTCGTTGACTTCGATCCGCTCTTTGACCTCATCATCGAGAAAGTCGCTCCGGCGAAAGACGAAAGCTCGGAACCGCTTGTCGCGCAGCCATTTAACTTGGCATACGACAACTTCCTCGGACGACTTGCCGTGGCTCGAATCTGGAAAGGAAAGATCAAGACGAACCAGAACGTATTCATCAAGAAGCCTGACGGCACGGTTGAGCAAGGCCGAGTAGTCAAACTGTTCACATTCGCGGGCATGGGCAAAGTAGATGCCGCTGAAGCAATCTCCGGTGACGTTGCCATGATTGCCGGACTTACAAACATATATATCG
The DNA here is from genome assembly GCA_964550955.1 of uncultured Candidatus Saccharibacteria bacterium. Classification (GTDB taxonomy): domain Bacteria; phylum Patescibacteriota; class Minisyncoccia; order Phycocordibacterales; family CAIZLB01; genus VEQN01. The sequence continues at coordinate 10,693 of CAZKAF010000001.1, read as the reverse complement.
GTGACACCATCACTGACAGCCCTGATACGCATTCGCTTCCAACCATCTCTATCGACGAACCAACTATTTCCCTAAACTTCCTTGTTAACGACTCGCCTTTCGCAGGACGAGAAGGAAAATACGTTACAAGCAGACAGATCCGAGACCGACTTGAAAAAGAACTTGAGGTGAACGTTGGACTTAAAGTTGATTTCGGAAGCGGAGATACCATGAAAGTATACGGGCGAGGCGAACTTCACGTTGCCATCCTTCTGGAACAAATGCGACGAGAAGGATATGAGATCCAAGTGTCGCAGCCTGAAGTTATCATCAAGGAAGTTGACGGAAAGAAGCAGGAACCGTACGAAGAGCTTGTGATCGATACTCCTGACGAATTCGCGGGCATCATCATCGAAAGGCTCGGAAAGCGAAAAGGCATCATGTCTTCAATGAAGCAGGACAACAATACGACTCGAATGACTTTCGATATTCCAACTCGAGGACTGCTTGGCTACCGAAGCCAGTTCGTAGTTGATACAAAAGGCGAAGGAATCATGTCATCGCGATTCATCGAATTCAGACCGTATGCGGGCGAAATCGAGAAGCGAGACGTAGGATCCATGATCTCTATGGAAAATGGCAAAGCTGTTACATTCGCGCTCGGCAACCTTCAGACGCGAGGAACGCTCTACATCGGCCACGGTACTGAGATTTACGCAGGCATGATCGTCGGAAACACTTCGAAGGGAGACGAGATGGAAGTGAACCCGACTAAGGGAAAGCAGCTTACGAACATGCGAGCTTCCGGAACGGACGAGACGACGTATCTTGTTCCGCCAATCGAGATCACTATCGAGCGAGGACTCGAACTGATCAATGACGACGAGTACTTGGAAATCACTCCGACTTCTGCAAGACTTCGAAAGAAATATTTGACGAATACTGACCGGGCGAAAGCGCGAGCTGCAGGCAAGAAATAACACTCCAACAAAACCGTCGGCTTCAGCCGATAGTTTGTTTTCGTTTAATGGAAAAGCCAGGAACCGCGAACGGTTCCTGGCTTTTTGTATGCATCAGAAAGCTAGTATCAATGACCAGCACTGACGAAGGGATTCTTGTCCGCGAGAGCCTGATCCTCGAACCATTCAGCGATGAGGCGGTCGTACTCGGCCGTATGCCGGAACACCTTGGTCGCCAGATCAATCCGAAGCTCAAGCGACGGCTGTCCGCTTTCGGATGCCATGACCTCGCGGATGACACGCTCGTAATCGGAAGGGTCAACGATGACGGTGATGCCGGATTTCGCAGCAGCACGAAGTGCCGATGGACCGCCGACGTCAATCTGACCGATGCCGGGCCTCTCAAGAAAGTCGTAAAGGTTCACGACGACCAAGTGAAACGGGGCGATTTCCGCCTCATCCAGCTGACGAAGATGCTCCGGATTAGACTGGTCGGCAAGAATGCCTGCGAAGATGTGCGGGTCAAGAATCTTGACGCGGCCATCCAACATTTCCTTGAAGCCGGTGACATTCGCAACATCGGTGCATGGAATGCCGTGCTTGTCGCGAAGGGTCCCGGCAGTGCCGCCGGTAGAGACGAATTCGGCTCCCCTGTCGAGAAGAGGCCGTAAGCGGTCGAGACCGGTTTTGTCGGTAACAGTAACGAGAACGCGAAACGGAGTGCCCGTAAGCGTCTGGAATGCGGTAGTAATGGACGGTTGCATGTGTGATATACGTTGAGTTCGCTGAATTTGCCCGGAACTGCCCAGGACTTCCATGCCGAACTCAAAGAGTCAGCAATAGCGTGCCGCACGCCCATGCAAGCAAAATCGATTGCCGAAAATGCTTGGAAGACGTTCAAAACGCTAGTGCCGACTTGCCCTGACTCTCGGATTTCAGGGATCTGTTTCTGCCGATAAAATACATTACGTCCGAGCGTTTGTAAAGGCATCATGAGCGCGATTTTGTTCGCCCTACCTGCCCAGCTCCTTCCTGACATGCCCGCAAACGTGGCCGTGAGAATGGCCGACAGGATCATCGCAGTCTTCATCGTGCTGATGCGCACGTGTATTCATGTCTGGACCCGTGCTCAGACGAGCATCTTGAGCGCTGCTACTCGCCACACCCGCCGCCACGTTGTTTTTTGCGTCCTTTTTCTTGAGCATGAGCACCGCCACGAGCGAAGTGATCGGCACGGCAAGAATGAGGCCAATGCTTCCTATAATAGTTCGCATGATTTCAGTGGCAAAATCTTCCCTGTTCAGGATGCTCATGAGCGAAGTGGACGCCGAAGAATAGAAAAGAAGAAGCAATGGCAAAGACGCGCCGACATACGCGAGAGCAAGCGTGTCGATAAGCGCGCCGATATGCTCGCGTCCGATGCGCATCGCCCGCTCGAAAAGCTTCTTCCGCGAGAGATGCGGCGCATGAACTGCAAGCTCCTCGATGGCGACCGCCTGGCTGATAGCCGCGTCGTACAGGACTCCGAGAAGGCCGATGAGAATTCCGCCAAGGAGCAATCCTTGCATGTTTATTTGGCCGTCCGTATTGAAATGCAGGTACACGACGTCTTCAGAGAAGAAGCCCGTAAGCCTTGTGACGCTGACCGCGTACACCGCCATGAATCCGGTGAACAAGATGGTGATGATCATTCCGATTACCGCCGAAGTCGTCGTCTTGTTGAACCCGTGAGTGATATACGAGCCGAGAATGATGATGAGCGATGAAATTGCCAGGCTCAAGAGTATGGGCGACCTGCCAGCCAGAAGTTCGGGCAAAAATACATAAAACAAGACGAAGAGGCTTCCGAACAAGCTGAGCAGGCCGCGAATTCCTTGCATGCCGCCAAAAACGACAACCAGAATCAGGAAAAAAACCGCAAACAGTATTATCGGGGTCATTCTGTACGGCTCGGCGACGGCATACGTGACTTGGCCATCGGGATACGCCGTAATCTGAAGATAGAAAACATCGCCCGGCTTCAGGGCGAACCTGTCATTCTCGACGTCGATCGTCTCGCCCTTCTTCATGCCCTCAAGAATGTTCACGCGCAGCGCCTGATGAACGGCCTGAATCTCGGTGCCGGGTATCGTCCGGTCTTCGCTTGTCAGAACCTCGACCACCTTGGACTTGACCAATTCATGCGTATCAAGAAGAAGATCCGCCGCATGCGCGGCCTGAAGCGGACCGAAATTTGATCCAAACAAGAATATTAAGGCTAATGCGCCCGCAAGGAATTTTTTCATATTAAATTTATTTTTTCTTAACCCCAGCTTTTTTGCGGCCTGACGCTGAAGCCGAGGCCGAACCGGCCGACGAGGCGAATCCGCTTCTTGAAGCCGCGCGCGCGCCGGCGTGGCAGGAGCCGCATTCGCCGAAAAGCTCGAGCGCATGCTCCTTGATGAATTTCACTTTTTTCAATTTTTTGCTGAGCACGGCGAGAGCCTTCTCGATCTCGGGATCGTCGATGTGCTCGGTCATGCCGCAGCTGTCGCAAACGGCGTGATGGCAGCAATGATCCTCGCGGTCCATGTGACCCAGCTCATATCGAACGGTCTTGTCCTTGAACCTGACCTTGCGGGCAATGCCGGCTTTTGCAAAAGCTTCGAGCGACCTGTAGATGGTCACGATGTCCGGATTCTTCCTTGTCTTCGCTTTCACGAGCCTGAACATGTCCTCGGCCGAAACGGGACTTTCAGACGAACCGAGAGCCTCCAATATATGAAGTCTCGGCTGAGTCACTTTCATCCCCGAATCAGAAAGCGTGCTTTGCGGCAGATGTTCACCGTGTTCCTTTGGCATTGGTTCAATCATATACAATTTGACAGTTTTATCAACGTCCTATAGTATACCCAAATGCAAACTGATTGCAATTAATATTGCACTCCGGCGAGCAGGACCCAGTTGTTTGAAAAATACATACACCCTCGATTAATTCATGAAATCCAGCACCACATTTGCCCCGACCTCCGGAATCACGGACATCGGCAGCTTCGATTCGTCCAATCGCCCCCTCAAGGGACCTTGGAGCGAGAATAACCCTTTAATCATCCACCACCTTCCGGTCGTCCAAAAGATGCTCGGAATCGTGAGCGGACCAGAATACGAGGGATTCAAAGGAGGCCTGACCCGATATATGTCCGAACTGGATGTCATCGGAGAAACCCTGCTGAGCCCCTTCCACGAGGAAGGCACCTGGACGCTGTACATTCCGGCAGCCCGCGATCCTAACCGCAACGTGAAAAATGCGGTTCTGAACGCGCTCGTGCAGCTGAGCAAGGAGTTCCCGCTCATCCCGGGAATCGCATGGCACTCGATCGCGCACGTTTGCGGACGGGAAGATCCATATCTGAAGCATTCTCTCGCAAACGAGAACTGCTTCGCGGTCGGTTCGGCCATTACCAATGACACGGCATTGCATGCCGCCGCACTGGTTACCTCATTCATGGGCTATATCCAGAACCGGCTGGAATGCGCGGCTCGCGTCAGGGTCGTGCACGGCTGCAGATGCGATTGCTGCATCGAAGCCATCGGCGCATTCGAGACGCCAGTCCCCTGGTCAGTCAGCCCCGAAGAAAAGGAGTCTTGGACAGGTGCAGTCTTCAGCCATCTCGTTACCGAGCTGGTCAAGACTGCGGTGCAAGGCCTCCCTTTCAGGCTTGACGACTAAGTCAGGTCGCGAGACTCCGCCAAGTCGCAAAGCCCGCATTTCGGGCAGAGCTTGGCCTGATTCTCTCGATCTCGGCCGCCCCTTCCTTTCACCGGGAAGCGGGCGGTTTTTTATTAATCGAACGGCCCGAACGGCGCATTCGCCCATGCGAGATTGACAAATGCAATCCATTTGCATTACAATGCAGGCATCATGATAATAGGCTTTTTAGGAAAAGGAGGCAGCGGCAAGTCCACGCTCAGCCATTTGTTCGCAAGGCACCTTGCATCGCGAGGAAAGAGCGTGCTCGCAATCGATTCGGACCATAACATGGACCTGACGTACAACTTGGGCGTCGAGGAAGGCTCCCTTCCCTGCTTCGGCAAGGACGGCACCGCGTTCCTTCTCGAAAACTTCGGCGAAGGCGGCATGAGCTTCGACTCGAATGTCTACAGCGACCTGTTCAGGCAAGAAGAGCTTCCTTCATTTTCCTTAAGCCCGAAAGACGCTTTCACCGAACGGTACTCGAGGCAGATTTCAGACAACCTTCACGTCATGTCCAGCGGGCCGCATACGGACATAGTTCTTCACGGCAACAGATGCAGCCATTCTCTCGGCACGCCGCTCAAGGTGTATCTTCCTCTCCTTGAACTCAAGGAGAACGAGGCGGCCGTCGTCGACATGATCGCAAGCAGCGATGCCGCGGCTACGGGCATCCCGACAGGCTTCAGCTTCGGCGTCATATCGGTCGAGCCGACCGTCCATTCAATGAAATCTGCCAAGCAGATCATGCAGCATCTCGAATTCTTCGGCGTTCCGCACGGCTATGTCATCAACAAGTCCTCTGACCCCGAAGCTGACGCAAGGCTCGTTTCTGAAGCTCTCGGATTGGACCCGATAGCGATGTTGCCATTTGACCAGGCGCTGTCTCGTCCTGACAGCGCCATTCCCGAAGCCATGAAAGCCGGCCTGTCTCGCATCGAAGACGCCGTCGCTTCCTGCCTGGCAGAATGCGGCGACAACAGGAAGCGGCTCAGCATCGAAAAGATGCGGCGCAACCAGGCATTCAAGGAACGCCTGAAGGCGGAGCAGGAACTTTTGAAAAAAGATTGCTGCTAGGTTCAGGCGCGGGCATTGCTCCGGCAACGCTTGCCCTCTTCGACGGCATGACAAGCCGCGGAGTTTTCACATCTTCATAATCGCCGCATTTTCAAAATCCCGGCCTCGGCGCTATACTGTCTTTCGTGCAACTTAGTTTATAAAAGTTAAATCCATACGCATGCCTGCAAATCAGCCGATTGCCAAAACGGGCCGGAGAGGCTGATTGCCGCAGGCACATATCAACTTATGCAAAAGATACGAAATTTTATCGGAGAATACGCGCTGTACCTCGCTCTTGTCCAGGCAATAGTAGCCACGCTCGGAAGCATGTACTTCAGCGACGTGATGCTCCTGAAGCCGTGCCTGCTTTGCTGGTACCAGAGAATCGCCATGTTCCCTCTTGCGATCGCGCTAATCACCGGAATCCTGACAAAGGACAAGAACACCCACCTGTTCGTCCTTTGGCCGGCGCTGATCGGCTGGACCATCTCGACGTTCCATATCCTTCTTTACTACAAGATCATCCCCGACACGCTCGCTCCGTGCGAAGCCGGAGTATCGTGCACGACTCGATATTTCGAGCTTTTCGGATTCGTCACCATCCCGTTCCTCGCCTTCACCGCATTTTCAGTCATCATTCTCCTGATGCTTGAGAGAAAGAAGTACCTTGAACGACTGGGGCAGGTATAAGACCCAAGAGCCTGCCGGATGCCCTAAGCAGGCCGCAGGATGGCCAGAATAGTTCGGACAAAAACCCCTTGCCAGCCTCAACCGCAAGGGGTTTTTGATTGGAACGCATGAGGACGGCACGTTCCAGGGGCAATCCGGAAGAGCCAATCGTGCCACGAAACTTCATAAAAGGACGGTTTCATGGACCTGTTTTTTTGATATAATCCACCCATGAATTCAGAAACAAAAATCATATCAATTATCGGCGTTATCACGGTAGCGGTTATCATCTTCGGGATGGTCATGGCCGGCAAGGCGACGCAAAGAGCGGGCGCTCCGACTGCCATCACCCCGGAAAACCTTATAAACCCCGAAGCGTTCAGGGTTACGGGAAGCGATGCCAAGCTTCAGCTTGTGGAGTTCGCGGACTTCGAATGCCCGGCATGCGCCGCGTTCCACCCTGAACTCAAGAGATTCCTGGCGGATTTCGGCGACCAGGTAGACTTCATGTTCAGAGTCATTCCCATCCATGCAAACTCAAAAGAAGCTGCGGCTGCAGCCTACTCGGCAAACGAGCAGGGCAAGTTCAAGGAAATGCATGACGTGCTCTTTGAAAAGCAGTCAGAGTGGACGAAATACGGAATCTCAAGCGCGGAGCGAATCGCCCTTTACGAGTCTTATGCGGCTGAAATCGGCCTCGACGTGGAAAAATACAAGGCTGACTTCTCGAACAATCGAAAGGCATACGACGCGATCGTTGACCGGGACGCGAAAGACGCGCAGGCAATGAACGTTCAATCGACTCCGACGCTTATCGTGAACGGAAACACGGCTATCAGGGGGGCGCAAAGCTACGAAACACTGAAGGCGCTTCTTGAAGCTTCGAGCGAATCGGGCGCGGCAACGTCAACTGCGGGCGCGGAAACAGGCGCTGCCAACTCGGACCTCGCCCTTTAATCAAACGGCCGCTCGGATCCGAAGAAAACATTATTCAATCCCACTAACGAACAAACATGTCACCGCTACCAGTAGTTACCCCAGTCGCAAAGTCAATCGCCGGCTTCCTTGAGGAATTCAAGGCGTTCGCCATCAAGGGAAATGCCATAGACCTTGCTGTCGGCGTCGTCATCGGTACGGCGTTCAACGCCATCGTGGACTCGCTCGTCAAGGACATCATCCTCGGGACCATTGCCCAGCTCTTCGGCAAGCCGGATTTCAGCTCGTTCGCCTACGGCGCAATCAAGTACGGATCGTTCATCAACAACTTGCTGAATTTCCTCATCGTGGGCTTGTCAGTCTTCGTCGCGATCAAGGCCATGAACGGCATTTTCAAGGCGCGCGAGAAAGAGCGAGCGGACGAAGCGAAAGCGGCCGAGACGAAAGCGGCAGGAGCAGCCAAGTAAGGCTTGGAGATACGGCCCTGTCGGACTATCATATAACCCATGAAAAAACAGAAGATGATTATCATCCTTGTCATTGTTTTTGCCTTGAGCGCATCATTTTACTTCATGTTTCCTTGGAACTGGAGCAGGTGGAATCCCGTCTGGACCATAAAAAGCAGCGAAGAGATACAGGACATCAAGTTTACCGTGACTGAAAAGGATCAGGACTCGGCCACTGCCGTCGTATATTTAAAAGTTAACGGAAATTATAAGAAATTGCCCTCAAAAGAGGTCATGACCATAAACAGCCGGCCAGCCGGGGCTGAATACTATAACAACGGCGTCGCTGTCGGTTATAAATATCTTCTTGATTTGCCGAAAGCCGAGCAATACGTTCTGATTTTGAAAAGGGAGGGCCAATCAGAAATAACGAAGACTGCCACTCTCCACGAATAAGCAACTCGAGGCGGTATCACATCACCAAGACGACAGCGGAACAGGACCTAGACCTCGATCTTGTCGGGCTCGGATACGATGATCTTGTTCTTGGTAATCTTCTGCTTCATCGCGGCCCAGACTTCTTCCATTTCCCCGTTGCCAAGCAGCTTGAACATCAGGATGATCGCGGCAATGCCCAGGAGTCCCGATACGAATCCTTGAGAGAAGATGCCCGTGAGCGTGTTCAGGTCGAAGAACGAGTCGAATATGTTCAGGCCGATATACGTGACGAAGCCTCCGGCAATGGCCGCCTGAACGCTCGCGGAAAGAGTCCGAAGCAGGTTCGGCAATTTCCCGAAGTCCTTTTCGAACATCATCCAGAACGCCAAGCCGTTGAACAGCGTTCCGATAGTGTAGCCGAGCGGAAGCATCAGCACCTCGCTTCCGACAATCCCCTCGACCTTGAACAGGCTTTCTATGAAGAACCTGAATGTCGGAACGGAGGCGTACACCTGAAGAAGGACGAACGGAAGAAGTATCGTGAGCGCCGAGGATATGATGTTGATGACCAGCGGCCGTCTCGTCTTTCCGGCAGCATAGTAGCTTCGAATGAACAGGAGCTCCAGCCCCTGCGCGACCAGCGACAATACGAAAAGCGCCAAGCAGGCGGCCGTCAGACGCGTGTCTTCCCAGTTAAAGTATCCTGATCCGAGAATAGTACGAACTATCTGCGCTCGGAGAACGATGAACAACGCCGTGATCGGTATGGACCAGAAGATGATATGCCGGGCAGCCGTCGCGATATGGCTCAGGAACTGCTCCTTCTCGCCCCGGGCAAAGCATGCGGACAAGGTAGGAAATGCGGCAAGCGCATAGCTGACGCCGATAATCGCGAACGGAACGGACTGGAGGTTCAGGGCAAGGTTGAAGATGGAAACGGACCCGACCGTGAGCCACGACGCGAACGCCGTTATGGCGATGAGCTCGAGCATGTTCGCGGAGAGAGTAATCGTTCGCGGAATGGATATCTTGACGACCTCGTACACGGCCTTGAAATCAATGGCCAAAGTAGGTCGCGGAAACAGGCCTTCCCTGGCGACATACGGAACCTGAATCAGGAAGTGCAGCACTCCGCCGATGACGACGCCCATCATTACCCCGCTGATGCCGAACCGGGGGTACAGGACCACGAGCCCGAAGATGATGGAAAGATTGTAGAAAATCGGGCTGAGAGCGTATATGAAAAATCTTTTCCCGATTTGAGTTACCGCCCCGAACAGGTTCGAGATTCCGAGGCAAATCGGCTGGAGGAGCAGGATTCTCGAAAGAAGCGTCAGCTCGGCCATCACAGCGGCGTCGCCCAAGCCGCTGAAGAAAACGCTCACGATCCACGGCATCGCGAAAAACACGGCGACCGAAACGAGGACCATCGCGGACACGAAGACGGTGAAGACCGAGCTCAGGAAAGCCCTCGCCTCGTCCTTCTTTTTCTCGATGATATTGCTGAGAAACGGAATGAGGACGGAAACTGACACGAGGGACGCGAGGGACGCATACAGCAAGTCCGGAATACGAAATGCGGTGTAGTACATGTCCAGGACCTGGTCGGCGCCGAAATATTGCGCCAGCATCCTGTCTCGTACCAGGGCAAGTATCTGCGAAAGGAGCGTGAACGTGCCGAGCAGAAGGGCCGCTTGGTGAATCCCCGCTATTTCTTTATGAAAAATTCTTAAAATTCTGTTCACGGTGTTTCAGGGTTCCGGGCAGCTGTCCGGCTCATGCATAACTCTGCGCGCCCGCCGATTCGCCAGCAAGCGCTAGATATAAGCATATTCTACCCTAATTTGTTATAAAACAGAAATCATGATATAATATACATGTTGTGTCGGATAGTTACTGCATCAGGATACGCGGCTTTCGGGCCGAAGCCTGATGCGGAGGAAAGTCCGAACACTCTCTCGCGCTCCCTCTTTTTGTTCACATATCCGAAACGCCGCAAGGCATGGTGATATCTTCGACCGAAAATGCAAAGCGCGAGAAACAGGTAGCGGGTAATTCCCGTCTGGCGCAAGCCAAGAGGTGCGAGCAGTGACGCGAATGTCCGCAAGAACATTCGAATCTGGTACATCAGATGAACATGCGTACATATGTACAATCAAGCGCATGGTGAAACGGCAAAATCCTTATCCGAGTGCAAGACCGCGCCTAGCCGCGCGCAAGCGCGGCATGGAGAGTCGCTCGAGCTTCATGGCAACATGAAGCCCAGATAAATTACTATCGCTTCTGATAGGCTCGCGGGATGACGCAGAAATTCTGCGTTGCGATATAGCATTTATGCGATATCACTTCCCGCTTTTCGTATCACAAGTACAGAATTCGGCTTATAGACACAATCAAATATGAAAAATCCCTCCTTAGCGGTGGGATTTTTCATATTTGCATGCGAGACGGCCAGGCTTACCTGACGCGCACGACAT